>NZ_JAQITA010000023.1 GCF_028618575.1 Bartonella sp. ML70XJBT.G
TATTCACAGCATAGCAGGCAACACAAGTATCAATCTTTTTGGTCCTGCTTATAATGCTCAATCGATGGCAAATACGCTCGATTATTTAAGTGATGGCAAGCAAACCTCTGTCGGTTTAGAAAACCACGCATATGATTTTGTTGGTGTAAAGTTTGGTGGAAATCCTGCTACTTTTGATCAGATCCCTTCAGGGAGTAGTCCTGGGAACGAGGCATGGAGAATATTTACGACTTATCCTACTGTCCATGCTTGTTATGGTCATGCGGATAAAGGCTGTAGATATTCTTATGGGGATTCTTATAAGCATCGCCAAACAATATATTCAATTAAATCAGGGAGCAAGAAATGAAACACATCTTAAAACTATTAAGCGGGCTCATTCCCTTGAGTATAGCTGGATGTGGTATTGAAAACATCGATAGGCCTCCTCCAGGATATCTCAGCATGTAGGAGAAGCCCGGAGCAGACTTTACCGAGGTAGGAAAAGCCCTCTTAGAATGTGGCATGCCAACGCCTTATGGTGAAGATTCAGAAAACAGAAAGCTTAGTGTTAATGAGGATGCAACAATTTATGCTTGCATGATTCAATCAGGATTTCGCTATAAAGATGAACATGAGGGAGGGTGGTGTTATACTTTTAAAGAGAAAAACTTACCCATTTGTCGTCCAGGTGCTGTTATTCCCAAGCGCAGTGTCAAGAAGCGCTTAAACAGCCCGTTTTGTACAAAGCATCCAGAACAACCTGAATGCAAACCTTAAGTGCTGTTGGTAATGATCAACAATCCCCACAGCCATGTGTCCTCTTGCTTGTGCGGGATTGTTCCTTTCATTTCATTAAAGCTGGAAAAAGAAAGCAGCATTTACAAAAAGGTTCTGATGGCAAGGTGCATGTCTCCTTTAATGGCATCTTTACACCACCAGAGGAAGCTGCTGTTTATGCAGTGCAACATGCCAAGGATAAAAATGTACCGCTTTATTTTGTTGTATTCCCAGAAGCCGATTCTGCCATCTCAGAACTTTTGGTAGCAGGTTATCAGAAGTTTCTGGAAAATAACTTTTGGGGTCTGACCAATTCCACACAAGAAGCAAAAGATCTGATGTATGGTTATGGACTTAGAGGGTTAGAACTTTATGGACATAGTCGCGGTGGGATGACATTAGGAAATATGCTGAATTCTTTCAAACAAGAAGGTGTGCACGGGATAGCTAACAAAAACACGGATATCAATTTCTATGGACCAGCCTTTAATGGTTTGTCTGCAGCCGGTCTTATAAGTTATGTGAGTGATGGCCAACAAACCACAGTAGGCTTTGATGGGCATAAATATGACTTTGTCAGCAGAGTGATTGGCGGCAATGATTATACCTATGGGACAGCACCTGCTGGCAGTAATTGGTGGAAAGAAGCATGGAAAATGTTCACAGATCCTTATAATCCTCATACGTGTCTTGGAGATGCGGGTGATACGTGTAGGGCACGCTATGGCACATCTCATCGTGAACAAAGACCTTTAAGTAAATCAAGGAGTAAAAAATGAAACAAATCTTAAGATTATTGAGTTGCACAGCATTATTAGTTATAATTGGATGTCAGTTTAATAAACCTCCTCCAGGATACTTCATGGTGTGGGAGAAATCAGGAGCAAATCAGCTTGAAGTAAAAAAAGCCCTCTTAGAATGTGGCATGCCAGCTCCTTATGATGTATTTCCAGAAAACAGAAATTTAAGTAACAATGCAATAGGAACCATTGAAGCTTGCATGATTCAAGCAGGTTTCCGTGATAAAGTGGGGGGCGGGACTATGTGTGAAAATCATAAAGCCGAAAACTTGCCGATTTGTCGTCCAGGCGCAGTCATTCCACAGCGCAGTGTCAAGAAGCGCTTAAACAGCCCGTTTTGTAAAAAACATCCAGAACAATATGAATGCTATCCTTAAATCTTGCTGTTGATGGAAAGTACAATCCCCACAGCATGTGTTCGCATGTCTATGGGGGGTGTTCCTTCCATTTCCATTTTAGCATTGTTTGTGGAGCAATATGACAACAAGGAATACACTTACTAATTCTATAATGTTGCGTTACAGAACGGATTTTGCTATTCATTCTTTGAGTGAAAATGGGAAACCTTGTCCGTCCTTACGTGACAAGGTTTTCTTTTATGCGACGTCGTTATAACGTTGCTGTTTCGCTTGCTCTATGACATTCAAAAGATCCGATTGTAACCAACGGGATAAAAAGCCGAATTTTAAAGGCTTTGGTAAAGAGCCATTGGTGACATGACGGCGGAATGTTGAGACACTCATATGAAGCAATTTTGCACTTTCACGGTCAGTTAAAAGAATATCGTTTTCTGTCATTATAATTTCCTTTCAAGAGTAAAAAATGGGAACAAATCATAAGTATTTATTAACCATATTTTTGAATTATTGGAAAGGTATTTAGTCTATAAAAAACAGTATTTTATTATACATTTTCTGATGTGATAATTTATGAGCTTAATTGAGATGATATGAGAGAAGAGAGAGCAAGTTATCCACAGATAATGGGGTTATGCACCCCATATCTTAAGATTGACCTGTGACATAAGCCGCCCATTTATCCATATAGATACGACGCTGTTCTAAATAATCAGTCCGACGATAGGCGCGCTCTACTTTACCCCCGACGGTATGACTTAAAATGGTTTCAGCGACCTCATAGGGGGCATCGGTTGTTTCAGCAAGCCAATCGCGTAAACTAGAACGAAAGCCATGGGGGCAAGCTTTTACTCCAATCTGTTGCATATATTGTGACATACAGCGTGCAGCAAGGGGACCCCGACCTGTTGCAGAAAAAAAGAAATCATTGCGAGATAAAAGGCGCGCTTGTTTTAAAATTTCTAATGCTTCAGAAGATAAAGGGACGCGAAATTCTGTTGTAGCATCACGCCTTCCTTTCATATTTTCAGCAGGAATAGTCCATATATTACCATCAATTTGATCTTTATGAATATGGCGTATAGGATTTGTACGAACGCCTGTAAGGATAAGCAAACGTAAAGCCAGTTGTGTTAGGGTTGATGCTTCACAAAGTGTTTTATAAAAAGCCGGAACCTTTCTCCAATCCATAGCTGGAAAATTTTGCGTTTTATAACGTTGCTTGCCTAAGAGAGCACGTGCTTTTTCTGTTGCTTGTAAATCAACATCCAATCCTAATGCAGCCGCATGTTTGAGACAAAGATTAAGACGTATTAATGCTTTCTCTGCTGTTGCAGCTTTTGTATGCCAAATAGGGGCAAGCGTGTTGCGTATCTCTGTTTGGGTAATCTCAGAAACCGGCAGACAGCCTAATTTGGGAAGAATATGCAGTTTTAAAGGTGCAAACCAGATTCCGTCTTTTCCATCCCCTTTTAATTCAGCTTTACGACTTTCAAAAGCATCTAGAGCAATGTCCTTTAAGTAATGGAGATTGGTTATTGCTTCACGCTTTTGTTTATTGCGCTCTTTAATAGGGTCACGACCCTCACGAAGAATAGAACGCCACCCCGTTGCCAATTCACGGGCTTGTTTTAAAGAGACATCTCTTAAAGCCCCCAATCCCATTTCGCGACGGCGCCCGTGAATGGTATAACGGTAAATCCATTGAGCGCCACCATCTTTACGCTTATGAAGAAGCAAGCCGGCACCATCATTATATTTACCAGCCCCCAATGTTGCGACAGCCCTTGCATTAAGACGGTTCATAAGAGCCATTTTTAGTCCTTTCTTATACAAATTTGATCCACACACTCATCCCGCTTGTTATGTGCAAATGAGTGGTTTTGATTGATTCAAGATAAGCAAGTTTGAAATGAGAGAATCTTACGTTATTCGAGACTCTCACTCAACATGCAAAACAGTGAAATATCATTATAAATCAACGCTTTGTCGTGTGAGTGAGAAGTTTCAACAGCAGCAGCAAATGGCACAACAATCCCAGCAGATGAATCCAGAGCAGGAAATGAAGTTGCAAGAAAAGCAGCAGGATATTGCCGCCAAAGCCCAGATGCAGCAGATGGATTTGCAAGGAAAGCAGATTGAATTGTTCATGCGTCAAAAGAGAGCAGAGTTAGAAGCGGAATTGATGCAGCAACGCCATGAGCTTGAACGCCAGCGCATACTCAATGAACAAACGCAACATCAAATCATGCGGGAGCGAGCAGCAACATATCGAGGAAGAAGCATTTAAGAGAGGTAAAAGAATGGATGCACAAATGAATGAAGGACTAAATGAAGATTATGCACAAGAACCAGCTGTTTATGATGATGAGAGCTCTTTTGAGAGTGATCATGATCGAGGAGTGGTTGACAGTGATGATGTAGCGTCTTCAGATCCGGTTGGAGCAGAACCGGTTCATGAGCCTTCAGAGATTACAATCTCCAGTATAGAACAGCAACGTGCTGAAGAACAAGCAAAGTCCGCCCGTGAAGCGCTTTCTAAGTTTTATGAAGCGCCATCACAGATCTCCAAAGTTGATGGAAAAGGAGCCCCACCCGATCCTAGTCAAGATATTATTGGTTATATGGCGTGGATGGGAGAGAAACTTCAAGAGCAAGATGCGTTTATTCGTGCCCAGCAGGACGCCCACAGGCAGGCATTTGAACAGCAACAGCATGATATGCATCTTAATCAGTTTTTAGAAAACTCCGTTACGTCTGTAAAAGGGAAGTACAGTGATTTTGATGCAGCTGCGAATTTTCTTTATGAGACGCGTGCGAAGCAGTTGAATGCATGGTCAAGCGTTTATCCAGATTATGCCAATAAGAGCACGATAGAGGCGATTATAGGGGATGAGTTGCGTACGATTGTAGCGACGTGTGCACAAAGAAATCTCAATCCGGCAGAAGAGCTTTATAAGATAGCCCAAAACTGCGGTTATCAGAACCAAGTCGTACAAGCTCATCATCAAGTTGCAGCGCTTGAGAGTCGTCAGAATTCTGCGAGGACGTTAACAGCCTCTGGTGGAGGGGGAAGTGTTGGTCCGATGACCAAAGAGGCTCTTGCCAATATGTCAGAGAAAGAATTTGATGTTTGGATATCTAATCCGAAGAATGAAGCGCGTTTTTACGAAATCATGGGTGCAAATCCAGATTAGGCAACAGATATTAACAGCATAATCCGCTTTTGATGCGGGTTTTCCACCGGCTTAAAGCCGGTTTTTTTTACAGCAAAGAAAGGTGAAATCAAAAATGGCAACAACACATATTATGACCCATGATCCGCAAGCGGTGAAACTGTGGTCACAAAAATTAAGCAATGAAGTTTTAAAAGCAACGAAAATAGCCCCGTTGATAGGGAAAAGCTCGAACAGTATAATCCAGCTTTACAACGAAACCCATAAGAGTGCAGGGGATAGCATTACATTTAGCCTGCTTGTGAATTTGTTTGGGGATGGTGTCACACAGGGAGAAACCTTAGAGGGGAATGAAGAAGCGCTTCAATTTATGAATGATAGGTTGGTTATTAACGAGCTCTTACATGCAGCACGTGTCGCCAATGATGACTCGATTGATCAACAGAGAATTCTACCGAATTTACGCAAGAAAGCCAAAGAAGGCTTGGTTCGCTGGTATGCCAATCGTTTAAGCATCATGTTCTTTCTTCAAGTATGCGGTTATACAGCAAGCACTCTCAGTGTTGATGGTCGAGAAGTCTATATTAAGCCGGTTCATTATGGTTTTAATCCGATTATGGCGCCAAGCAGTGAACGGATTATCCGTCCTGATGGCAAAACCAAGGATGAAGATCTCAACGATAAAGCCAAACATAGCTTTAGTTTAAAATTGATTGATGAAGCGGTAAAACAAGCCAAACTAGCTAATCCGCAAATCACTCCGGTCCATGTCAACGGTGATGATGTATATGTTTTGTATTTGCACCCAACCCAAGTGATGCAATTGCGTACCAATACAGCCGCTGGTGAATGGTTAGATATCCAAAAATCTGTTTATGCAACGTCTCGTGCGAAGAACCCCATCTTTGATGGTTCGCTTGGCATGTATAATGGTGTTGTTTTACGTGAGGCAATTCATGTCACCCACGGTGTTAAATCCACCGATAATACAGCGGTAAAAAGTGTACGTCGTGCGGTGTTCTTAGGAGCCCAAAGTGCAGTGATAGGTTTTGGGAAAAATCACAGTGCAACGCATTATACTCTTAAGGAAGAATATTTTGATTATGAACGTGAATTTGGTGTTGCCGCCAAAACGCTAATAGGCATGAAGAAAACCCGTTTCCAAATGCCAGGTAGTGCACAGACAGCGCAAGATTTTGGAACGATTGTTATCCCCACCTACAGCGGTGAAGCAGCATAATTATTAAGAAGGAAAAAAGAGATGGCAGATCATTTACCAGCCCCATTGCAGGGCAGAAATCTTCACACCCAACAGGTGAGTTTCTTACGATTGAATATCTCACATAAAGATAAGCATCTTACAGAGAAAATAGGGATCTTACCTCGTGGAGCTGTCATTACGTCGATAAAAGCCTTTGTGAAGACAGCGTTTCCAGATGCGAAATTGAAGATAGGGAACACTTATGGGGGGAGCGAATACAGTGAGAAAGAGATCAAGACCCAAAGCGTACAGGACTTTACGCCAACAGATCAAAAGGCTTTTGTTGGAGATGATAAGGAGACTACCCTTTACGCAACCCGTGATAAAACCACTGCAGCAGGCGAGTGTGTTGTGGTTGTGCAGTTCGTGAGCAATCACTGAAATGAAGGGGAGAGATTTATCAACTCCCCCCTCAATTTATGAAGTAGAAGATTGTACAGAGAGTTGCAAATTAAGGGCAGATAATACAGCGACTAAGGTAGAAAGCTTGGGGTCGCCCGTTTTGCTTAAGGAGCGGTATAATCCACTGCGTTCGCGATTGGTTTCTTTTGCTAAAGCACTCATATTTTGAGCACGAGCAACAAGACCAAGGGCATCGGCAATATAAGCTGCATCTCCCGTTTTAAAGGCTTCATTTAAAAAGGTTTCTTGAGCTTCTGGTGTTGTGAGATGTTTTTCAAAGTTAAAGGTTTTCAATTTCATTTTTAAGATCCTCTAAAAGAGATAGGGCTTTGTGAATATCATTGGATTGTGTGGATTTGTCTCCACCACAAAGCAATATAATGATTTTATCGCCTTTTTGGGCAAAATAAATTCTGTAACCAGCCCCATAGTGGATACGTAATTCTCCTATGCCATGAAAGAATTTAACATCACCGAAAAGTCCTGAACGAATTCTACGAAGTCTTTCAAGAATTATAGTGGAAGCTTTTCTATCTTTAAGCTTTTCTAACCATCTATCGAATTCATCTGTTGTTTTTATTATCGCTACCATATGAGCACTGTAGTGCACATGATGTATCATGTCAAGTCAGTTTCCATTTTTATGTTTCATAGAAAGGTGTTGTGATGGCACGCCATTATATTAGGGTAAGGACGGGAGGACCGATACAAGATCACCAAGATGTTTTTCGTCACAGAGGAACGCTTGCACATCTTGTATCGGTCATTCAAGATATTATCATAAAAAACACAATAAAGTCAATATGTTGCGTTCAATTATTTTATATGAATCCACTTAAGAATCCATCTTTTTATGCATGATTCATTTGACCATTTTTTATAGAAGATTGCCATGTATGAATAGACCATAAAAAGCAAATCATGATGTAAATATTATAACGCATGTGTGCATTCAAATGAAATGAAAAGCAGCTATCATTCATAACAGTTCATAAATTTTATGATACGTTTTTATCATTCAAAAATCGCATGCGTTTAGAGAATGGTATGAGTTTTGCTCTTTTTTGAGCGAAACCTTAAAAGGAAAATAATCGTTTAAAATTTTTATAAGCTTATAAGTGTAATTCATTAAGGGTGTATAAAAAGACAAAATCGCTTTTAAAGCGCTTACTAAAAATTTAGAAAATGATAGGCAGTCATTATACAAACATATCATCACAACAGTTATGAAATTCAAAACGTTATATCTTATGATGCGAAAACCTTTTAATGAATATGGTTTATAGTGAGTTTTAAATGATGGAACTCTATTCGCTTCCACAAAAAAATGGAGGCGAATAATGCCGTAGAAGTAGAATACTATATACCTTAGACATGGTAATAAAAAACGTTTTAAAGACTATAGTTTAAAAATACGAAACCAAATGGGGTCAATCCAAATTTGGAGGCACCTATTGAAACAAAGATAAGCAAGCAAAATTCAAAACCATTATAATGTCATAAGGCATGAGATTTTTCTAAATTTTGAGTCAAAAGTTACCCTGTTTAAAGAATGCTCTCTTTTAAAGATAACGAGCTCGAATTTGAGCTGGTTAATGTGCAAAGAAATTAGGTTTTAATGAAAAGTAAAAATACGCTTATAAGAACCTTTTTAAGGAAACGTTTAAACATTTGAAACTGATGTTTTATAACAGCTATAAACTTAGTTATCATTTGCTCTTAAGAACGTTTCATTGTTTCATTTACGAAAAAACAAAGATCTAGATTTTACAGCAGAGCAAATAGAGCAAATCTTGAAACCCTTAAATTCTATAAAAACGTTTGTTTATTTGTCTTATGAAAAGCTACTTTTAAAAACCAATGCGTATAAATAGAAAAACGGGTTTTGTTATAGACATTTCACTTAATAGGCATTTCTCTTGATAGATTTTAAAGAGGCATTTTGATCATGTGCTTTATTTCAAATGACTTCCTTCAAATAGGAGGGCGTTTTATTGATACGTTTTGTATATATGCATTTATTACGCCATTGTGGATGATTATTAGATCATTAGAAACGTGATGAGAAAGCCGCGTCATATTACTTGATACGGCTTTCTTTTTTAGAGTTCTCTCTTTTATGATACGTTTTAAGGAATGTATCTTATGATGCGTTTATAGCTGTAAGAAGGCGCCCCCCCCGCCGTTCTTTATTCTGTTTCATCAACAATCTTGACAAGGTTATCGCTTTCATAAACCTCATAATTTATAGGAACTTTCCTTACTTTGCTTCTCTTGGTTAATTTCGCATTGCCATAAGCGCGACCCCAGACCTTCGTATAGAATAAAACCTTGGCATTGCCAAAAACAGAGCCATAAATTTCAGCACAACCGCCCACCAAAGCACCGCCATAGACCTTGCCATAAATTTGGGCACGACCATTAATAAAGGCATAATTATAAACCTCAGCATAGCTATGAATATGAGCCGAGCCAGCAACAATGGCACGACCATAGACCCTTGCATAACCCAAAACCGTAGCATCATAAGAAACATGCGCATAATCATAAACATGAGCATCAGCAAAAACGCGGGCGCCCCCACTCACATGGGCATACCCATAAACATTGCCATAAACATGAGCATTGCCATAGACACAAGCATGGTCATAAACTTTTGCATATTGAGAGATGAAAGCCTTGCCATAGATTTCACAATTCCCATAGACTTGACCACAGATTTGAGAAAAATGACGTATTTTTGCATTGTCAGAAACGCGGGCATGACCATAGACACAAGCTTTATCATAAACCCAGCAATTGCCCTCATGGGATAGATTAGCTTCCTTTTCAATAAAGCCCCCTAAATCCCCCGTCTTAACATCATCAAAATCTTTTAAAGCCCGAATGCGATAAAGATTGATAGTTTTTCTAGTCAGAGCATGTTTAATTTTTTTGCTTCCTCTAGTTAATTCGTATTTTTTGCACATAAGAATACCTCACACAATTGAATGTGTTAAACATTTGCTAAAATTTGGAATGGAAAATTTGAAAGAGGGGCGCCCCCGCACCGCACGCCCATGCCTTCAATTATGCTGCTTTATTTTTGCTTTGTTCACTACCATCAGTATCATTACAAATTTTTTGCTTGCCATGAATTACAGCGTTGCCAGAGATTTTTACATTCTCAGTTCTAGCCCAGCCATCAGTAGAGGGCTTGCTATAAACTACCGCATTATCACAAACCCGTGCATTGCCAAAAACCTCTACATTCTCAGAAATAGTAGCTCTATCAGAAATACAAGCATTATCATAAATCTTAGCACCCCCATAAATACAAGCCGACCCTGATATTTTTGCATTGCCATAAATCTTGCCACTCACATGAGCACTACCAGAAACTTGTGCATTATCAGAAACACAAGCAAGAAAAGAGAGTTGTGCATTTTCGCAAACAACAGCATTGTCACTAACAACACCATTTACCATTGCGTTATCACAAATTTTTGCATTTTTAAAAATCTTCGCATTATAAAAAACCTGAGCATTATCCATAATCACAGCGTTGCCAGATACTTTAGAACTTCTATAAACACATGCATTATTACGCACTTGTACATTGTCAGAAACAAAGGAATCTGTAGCAACCATGGCATTATCGTACACCCAGCAATTGCCCTCATGAGAAAGGTTGCTTTCCTTTTCAATAAAGCCACCAAGGTCACCAGCCTTGACATCAGCAAAGTCTCTTAATGCCTTAATGCGATAAAGTCTTATAATCTTTTTAATCACGTTATCTTTAATTTCTGTGCTTTCATTAGTAAGTTCATATTTTTTAGATACAGTTATAGCAGCCATAGGTCACTCCCTAAGTTTATATTCGTTAAATTTTAAAATGAGATGTTTTAAAGAAAGGCGCCCCCGCACCGCCCGCGCTTTTATTTATGCAGCATCATTTTCATATTCGCTGTTATCATCATCATTATCATAATAGCCTTCAAAATCAGCATAATATTCATGACGATAATAATCATCTTCACTCCCAAACTCAGGATATGCATCATCATCAATATCTTCATTAGCAGTTAAAGAAGCATTGCTATGTATATAAGAATTTCCAGAGATAAGAGCATCACAAACAATCGCATCATCAAAAACACGCGATTCATCACAAATGTAAGCAGAGCCACTTATTTTGGCATTGCCACCGACATGAGCATCATCACAAATGACAGCATTATCGGAAATATGAGCATGATCAGTGACACGGGCGTTATCATAAATTTGTGCATTGCCTTCAATTATAACGGCGTTGCTAGCATGTGCATTGCCAGAAAGCTTTGCATTGTCTTTTAATGTCATTCCTTCAAAAATAGCATTTCCATAAATTTGTGCATTGCCATAAACGTCTACAAAAAAGCTTTTTACTTTAGCATTTCCGAAGACGCGTGCATTTTGAAAGACACGGGCTTTATTATACACCCAGCAATTGCCCTCATGCGAGAGGTTATCTTCATTTTCAATATAGCCACCTAAATCGCCTTTTTTGACATCTCCAAAATCTCTTAAGGCTCTAATGCGAGTTAAGAAATGACCATCGATATATTCACAATCATCAATAAATTCGTATTTTGGAGATCTTTTTTCTGTATTAACAATAGAATTCATTTTTACACCTATTCGTTAAATTGTTTTGAAATTGACACCCTATAAGGGCATCGGGTGCTCAAAACACGGCGAATAGTCCGTTGTTACGCTTTCCCCATAAAAGGGTATTGTATGGCGTAACTACACCCGATATAAATCATTATATGCTTGTTAAAGCATAAAAGACAATCAGTATTTTACAAGGCATGGGAAAGGCTGTTTCGTAACCTATCCGCTATTCGCAAGTGTTTTGATCACTTGATTATTTATATAACAAAATACGTATTTATTGTCAATTAATATTTTATCTTTTTTGATATTTTTTTGTATTTTTTAAATGCATTATGTGTATATATTTGTCATATGCTTATTAATTGCTTCTTTTGTATTATATGCTTTTAAAGCTATATTATAGGCGTTATAAAACGATTGCGTTATTTTCTGAATCTATACATTTATAATATTGAGAAGCGCTCTCATGATGCGTATTTTTAGTTTTATGATGTATCTATTTTTCACTAAATGGTTTTTAAAGATTTCTGTTAATTTCTTTTATAACACATTTGCAACTTAATAGCTTTTATAGGGACTATCTTTGTAGCCAATGCTTTCATTTGCGTTGTAATTATGAAAGCCTGCTGTTTTTATATATTCTCTATAGCTGTTATATTCTTATAGCTCTTATAGCCATGGCATTATTTTTTATTTTCATAAGAGAAACGATAAATAGGATAATTGCGATTTGTAGCTTGTTATGAAAACATCTAAAGAGAGATTGATAACTATAGAGATTAGCAAAATCGCTTTTAATAGACTTTTGTCAATCTTGTCAGTTGTTTCTAGATCCTCTATTATTTTTTTCAAATGAGAGAAAATTAAAAACATTATATTTCAATATGTTAAGTTTTATCTCTTTTTCAAAATACAACTTATTAAAAAAGCCATAACAAATAAATACAACTGTAAATGTATATTTGTCAGTTTGTGTCTGTAAATTGAACTGACAAAAGTGATCATTTTAGTGAGTGATTAAAACGTGCTTTATGAAAGAAGCATGTGATCTCTTAAAGCCTTTCAAAAGACAGTTATAATCATAAGCTATGCTATCAAGGCTCTTATGGTTATGAGTTTTAGAGGTTTTGGGGGTTTTGGGGGTTTTGGGGGTTCTTTTTACCCATTATCATTTTATTTTTTTAATCCAAAATAAAAGTTGTTATATTTCAATAAGTTAATGTTTCAAATAAACAACCTATATTAAATACAACACATAAATACAATCTTTAATATATATTTAAGAGGGTTTTGTAGGGGTTTTGGGGGTTTTTAAAACAGACAAAACCTATAAGCAAAATGAAGATACAAAACTCTCTTTAAAGAGGTTTTTTGAAAGCTATAAAGCTATCATTTGAGATTACGGTATAATCTCTTAAAGGCAATGTAAAAAAATCTAATTCACTTTAAGAGTGGATTTCTTATAAGTCTTAAAGCAATCCAAATGACAGTGTTTAAAAGTGCAAATGATTTCTTTTTAGAAGAACGCATATAAACGTTCCTTTTAAGATTGTATGTAAGCAATTTATATATGTAAGCAATTTATAAAAGGGGTATAAAACCTATAGTTATAAGACCTTATACCCTTTGTGAATTTATCATACCCATCATGTGAACATGGCAAGTCTATTCAGTTTCTCTAATTTCTAATTTGGGTAGGTTCTTAACAATTTTCATTGTCTCTAAACTTACAGTAATAACCCTTTGGAATAACTCCAATGGATAAGCAGGGTTTCCAACGGTCTCAACAGCATAGCGATTGGCATCATTCACAATACCACTCTTTTTATCAGTCTTAACACATTGACGCCCCATAACCCATTCAAGAGCAGGCTTGCCATTCACTATATATTCATAAGCTTCAAGAGGAATATCTGTTATTGTGATATTGCTGTTGTAAAAAACAGTCGATTTATCTTTTTCCTTACTATTCCCAGAAAATCTCATTTCAGTCACGTAATAGAATTCTTTAGGATTAGAGATCTCTGTCTGTTTTGGATTGCCTTTTTTAAAGGTCACAGGATAAGGTTCTACATCTTCATAATTTACGTGCAAATGCCCCAGTTCACGTCCTGCTGTAACAAACATCCAAAAATCATCAGCAGTTTTTACACAAGGAATGCGAGGCAATTCTTTAGAAAGGTTATCAGCATAGCGAGTACGATAATCTTCTGAGTGTAAAAGACCGTAAACGTAATAAAACAAATCATCTTTAGTGATAATCTCATTAGGATAAGCCGCTTTAAAATGTGCTAATCCCTCATCCGTAATAGCATCACGCCTCTGTAAACCAACATTTTCACTTTCTTCTGTAGAGTTTGTAAATAAATGGGGTTGTTTCTTATTTTTTGAAGTTTCAACATTTTCGTAAAAATATCTTGGAAAGCATTGACCTTTTTCTATTGCATCTAAATTAGGCAAAGTCTTAGTCATTAATACAGAAAAGCCACACCTTGCTCCTATACCGGTAGCTTGAATCACTTTATTTTCGACCACCTGTTCTATAGGAAATATATATGGTATTTTGGATACTGCTTCATTGAGCATGCGACTATAATAGAGCCATTGCTGTGTGAAAGGACGATAAAGACTTTGAATAAGGCATGCATTTTCAAACTCAAAAATCTTTCCGCTAGTTAAATATTGCTTAAGATTAAGACTCCAACTGATTTTTTTAGCATCAGAACTTACGAAATTGTCTACAGCATTAATACGCATTTTTCGGTCAGAATGTGCACAAGCATCATTAAAACGTTTTACTTCATGATTATAGAAAGTAATCATATTATTCATGTTTTCAGCTAAAACGTCAAGACTGGAATTATAAGCCCAAGCGTCACGATTGGTTGAAATACCAAGTGAAAACATTTCAAAAAGCTTTTTATTATTACCCTTCTTATTACCTATAGCTAAAAATGTTTCAAAACTATTATCACGTTTATTAATCCAATCACCATGTTCATCTGGTGTAATGATTTGCCAGCTAGATTTATTTTTGATGCCATCAATACTACCAAAATACTCGAGAGTTGTCAGTTTTTCTTTTGTCGTGAGATTATTACCAATGTCATGATAGTAAATTTTACAATCTCCAGAAACATTAGGATTTTTGATAAACAATGTGACAGCAATACCCGTCATGCTTCCATTACCAAAAATATTCTCACCTTCTTGAGCTCTTCCATTGCTTAACATATTTTTACGAATGTCCCCCCGTAAATTAAATGCATAAATACTGGTAAATTCTTTGGCTAAAGATTTTCGTAAACCATCCATTGTCGACTTTTCTATGTAACCAGAACCAGAAACAAAGCCTATAATCCCAGCATTATCAATACGGTCACTTGCCCAGCGAATAGCGCGGATATAATTATCATACAGATTTCGTATAAGACTTGCATTTGATTGAGCAGCATAAGTTTTACGAATACGGTTATCTAAGATTGGATAAGGATTATTCTTTGCATTGTCATTAGCACTTTTTTGTCCTACAGAATAAGGGGGATTTCCAAAAATAACTTTGATATTTAGATTTTTCTGATGTTCTAAATATTCACTGTTTTCTTTAAATAATTTTTGTAGCAGACTTTCTTTTTCAAGCATTTGAAACGTATCGGTTAAACCAATATGCTTGAATGGTATATAATCTCCTTTCATAAGACTATGATAGGTCGATTCAATGTTAATCGCTGCTATGTAATACGCTAAGAGAACAATCTCATTGGCATGGATATCATGACGGAACTTATATTCCATATCCTCTGGTTTTATGAGATTGGATTGTAAAAGCCGTGTAATAAAGGTACCCGTTCCAGTAAAAGGGTCAAGAATAGAAACACCACGTGATCCTAGGCTTTTTCCAAATTCATTGCGTAAAACCTCATCAACGGAATGAATGATAAAATCCACAACCTCAACGGGGGTGTAAACAATCCCAAGCCTATCGGTGGTTTTCTTAAATGCCTTGGTAAAGAAATCTTCATATAGCTTGATAATAAGGTTTTGTCTTGCTTGGGGGGAGGTAATCCCAGAGGCACGGAATTTCACACTGTCATAAAACTCTTGTAATTCTTGAGAGACCTCTTCAATATTGGTTTTATCCAACTCAGCTAAGATCTTTTCCATGGCTTGTGAGATAGCATTGTTTTGCACAAATTCATTGCCCTCAAACAAGGCTTCAAACACGGGACGCGTGACAAGATGTTGTCCTAACATCTCAAGAGCTTCCTCTTGTTTGATTTCACTGTTTAAGTTGTTTTTGAGTTCTTTATAAAACCCATCAAAGGCGTGATAGGCTTCACTGGTTTCATCGGATAGGATATCTTTAAGACGATTGATATGGTTTTGTGCAATCTCAGCAACATTGCCAGCCCATATGCCCCAATAATCTGCAAGGGTAAATTTCTTAGCCAAAAGAGTTTTAAGGGCATTGGGAAACTCTTTATAAAAGGGTAATCTCATTTGCCCTTTATAATTATGACGAGGTTCATAGGCTGCTTTTCCAATCTCAAGCCCTGCGCTTTCTGGTTTCTCATAAACATAGATTTTATCTTCAACCGTGGTCATACTCTTTAAGGCAACAATCTCTAAAGTATGACTGACATCTTGATCTAAAATCATCTGGTTAAGGGTTACTTCAAAGTTCTCATCATGGGAAAGCAAAGCATTGATCACTTGCCAGACAACACTGTATCTCTTGTTGTATTTTAAAGCCTCTTCAGCAGAAACCC
>NZ_JAQITA010000024.1 GCF_028618575.1 Bartonella sp. ML70XJBT.G
TAATGGCCGGCATTGCTTCAATAACTAAATTGAAGTCACGCATGTTGAAAACATTGTCACCAGCTGTTGTCTTGGCTGCTTTTATCAAATCAACAAATGTTTCTCTTATCGTTTCGCGCGGATGCATGAGTGCTCCTATTCGAACAAATTGATATTTAATTATTTTTATTGTATTTGTGGATACATTTTGATATACATTCGTTATGACAATAAATATCAAAATTCATGGCATAAACTGGGATGAAGGTAACTGGCCCAAATGTGCTAAACATGGAGTTTCTAAAAAAGAAATTGAGTATTTATTCACCGAACCTGGAAATCTCGTCATAAAGAACGACCCAAATGTTAAAGAAGAGCGTTTCAGAGCCATTGGTAGAAGCTATAACGAAAGATATATTTTTTTAGTTTTTACCTTACGAACAATAAAAAACGAACTGTTCGTGCATCCTATTAGCGCCCGTTATATGCATCAAAAGGAGATTGATTTTTATGAAAACCTCTAAATTAAAACATATACCTGTTTTCAAGACGGATGAAGAAGCTGAGAACTTTGTTGATACTGCTGATCTTACAGAGTATGACTTAACGGGTTTTAAGCCTATTCATTTCGAATTTTTGCCTAAAGAAGCTTCTATCAATATTCGCTTGCCTCAAGCGCTTATGAAAGCTTTAAAGGAAAAAGCGAAAAAACAAGCTATTCCTTACACACGCTATGTTAGGCATCTGATTGAGCGAGATTTACGAAAAAGTCATCGTGGTTAGTGTATCCTTTATAGAGGATAATAGAAAAGATATAAAACATGAACAATAATCATTATACGTATCGTGTTTTTTGGTCCCCAGAAAATGAAGAATATGTTTGTTTGTGTGCAGAATTTCCATCCCTTTCATGGTTAGATGTTCAAGCAGAGAAAGCTTTAAAAGGTATTATGGATCTCGTTTCAGAAGTTGTTGAGGATATCAACATAATAGAGAACAAGTCCCTATACCTTTGGCACGTGGCAAATGAAGTTGAAATTGTAGATTATCATTGATCTATAGGAGGCGAGATGAAAAATTATATCGCAATACATCTTGGGGAAATTTTATGGGAGGAATATTTAAAAGAATATGCTCTTGCAAAAACGTTAAATGTTCCACGCACGAGGATATAGAACGTATTGTTGCGGAAAATAGTCCCATAACTCCTGATACAGCTCTCAGATTAGCTTCTTTTTTGATACGACAGTTGAGTTCTGGCTTAATATGCAAGCTGCTTATGATATTCATATTTTGCAAGCAGAAAAAGCAGATGAATTTGCCAAAATTAACAAATACGGGTATACAATTTAATCTTCAATAATATAGCTATACAACATTATTGAATTATATCATAACTTAATTAGAGCTTTACATCATCTCATCAGAGATTGATATTCGCGAATCCTTTTTCTGTGTGATGAAACAGACATATTTTTACTATCTACTAAAACTGAATTCTTATCAAATCTCTCATAAATATTTTCATGCTTCTTATTAATGATTTCCTTTTTAGCACGCGGATTTGATTCTATGTACTTATTGAGACGCTTTGTACTTTGCACATGTTTATAAAAAGTGACCGGAAGATAATGATCTAACTGATCAGAAGATAAAAAAAGATCATCTGATTTACATAAGGTACCATCAATATTATGCTTATGTAATTTATTTAATTTATCAGATTCGCAATAGAGTTTTTTAGCTAGAGCCAAACTAAAAATTCCACATTCAGAAACACTTCGTTGAATATCCATCTCTGCCATAGAAAAATGATAATTAGGCAATTGACTTTCTTCAAGAGCTATTTTTACCCTCATTGCTAACATCGTCGGTAGCATATGCTTGAATGCTACAGGTTCGAATAATATCAAGGAGATTTTATGATTGATAGTTTTATGATCAACTACTGCAAAATGGATATTGTCATCTCCGAGATTAACTATTGTCCTAGAAGATTGAATCCCATCATCAATTGTGTTTTTTATTAATGCCGGAATCTCTTCTGGTGTTACAGAGTATCTAAGACACATATGTGGATATTTTCTATTCGCTTGTTCGACTAGGGAAGGCATCATTTTGAGATCTACTTTCCCATAAAGAGTATTAATCCAATCACCATTAGTGATGTCATTCTCTAAATGTGCAATAATATTTTCTAATGTTTCATCATCTCCAAATGTAAAATCGTGTCTTTTTCTATGTACAGCCGTTTCTTTTTTGGGGGATACAACAACAGCTTCTTCTTCTTTTTGTTTTGAACAACAGATTATTTTTAGTAAATTTCTCAGCTTAGGCATAACTAATCTTTCTATTAATGATCAGCATGAGATAATAGTTGTATATTAGGGTTAAATAATGTCTTAATTTATCATCTTTCCATCTTTAAAAGCGGGAAGGAAGGTCGTGTTTTTTGAACTTAGCAACTTTTAATGGGATTATCCCAATTGGATTCGTCAATGCACACCAGAAAATCTATGTGATATGGCAGTTTTGAAAAACAAAAATCTATAAGAACTGCTAAAATCTAACAATATTTAACACGTCATTTTGAATTTTAAAATCAAAATCTTGTTGTTGTAATTCTCCCACCAGCTTCCGATTCTGAATGTTTAATGCTGTAAATCGCTGTAATCCGAAAGGATTGTTGATTGTCCTTTCGCGTGTAGATGACGGGTTGCCCAAAGGTGTTACGTACATCTTCAATCATTTTGTTGAGCAACCCGTACCATTGCATGTTATTTTCCTCCACTTACCGCTTTAAAGAGCATTTCAGGGCGTGTGCAGATGTAAAGCGGATAGCTGTACACCACAAGTTTAGCCCATGTATTATGATCAGGATCTGGAATAAGAATAATGTAAAGAGATTTTCCAATTGTATGAGAAAAATTCTCAGTTTCTGCTGGTGCAAAGGCTTTTTGAAACACGCCAAGCGCATTGGCAGGAAAGAATTGGCATTCATCAGGCTTAATCCCTATGGCGCGTTTTGTCCCAGCTTTTGCACTTACATTATAGTTATGAACACTCCGGTAGTTAATGAAAGTGACACCCGCAAAATCAAAACTCCCAAAGCTTCCAGAACCAATGTCACTTGGTGTTGCAACACCTCTGGCGTTATTTAATGTTTGTGCAAGAGTTGTGTTGAGATAGGTTTCACGAACTGTTTTATGGTTTTTCAATTTGGAAAAGAATTCATTTCCACAAAGCCCAATAATCCGTGAACGATCAGAAAATGCGCCCTTTGAAGCCTCAATCATTCTCATGATGACTTGATCAACATGGTCGGCAACATTTGTTGTCTCAACATTCAGTTTAAAGTCAATCGGCTTGTGGGGTGTAATTTCCCATTCCTTGTACCAATCAATAATGACAGAACTATTGGCATCAAGCACAACACCTTGGACAGCGCCAAGTTGCATATTTTCCCATATCAATTCGATTTCAGAAATGAGTTTCTTTTGTTTTCCAGCAATATATTTCATTGCCGTTTCTAACTGATTTGCTGGACTCAATATATTCATCCTTGGACTTCTTCTATTTTTACGGTATCACTTTTGACAATACGCGTTGTTTGAAAAAATCGAAGGCGATCAGTTTTGTTATTGTTTGTACAAGACATACCGCGTTCACTTGTTTGAATAAGTGATATATCATGTCTCTTAATACCAACGATTGTTGTACTCGTCTCGATTCCTTCAAAAAGGTTGAGAGAACCGATAATACCAGGTTGAAACTCATAGTTTTCAATCGCTTTCATCATGGTGATGGCAGAGAAAGCATCCTGTTTAAAAAAGTTCATATCCATTTGTGTATTCTCCTATCGCAACATTATTTTATTATTATCTTCTAAAGACTGAAGGGCAATACTTTTCTGTTCATCGGTGATGGCATCTGGCCAAAGTAGTTCAGAAGCCTTTACGGTACTCAAGCGTGCTGTAATGATCGCTCGTTGATCAGCCTCTGTTACATCAACAGTGGCATAAGAAATACCTGCCGGCGTTTGACTGCCATCTGATAGTGCTGGATTAAGGGGAACATATTTTCCCGTTGCTGTTACTTTTCCCATAACAGTGCCGGCTTCAACAAATGCTCCTGATGCAAAAATCACTTCTTCATTGGGCATATCCGTGTCATAGCGTCCAAGATAAGCGCCATTGCGAACATCTTCATAAAAAACTTGACTCATTTTATTGCCCTCCAAGCTTCTTCCCATTTTGCATAAATTTTTGTCTTGTTCGTCCCATCACTGTGGGGTGCTGTGGTCGATAGTTTTAAAGAGGAACTTTTCGAGACAGCGGCGGCTAGAACAACATTTTTAGCTTTCTCAACATTCATGCCGCTTTGAATTGCTTTTGCTGTATTAAAAGAAACACCTAAACGCTTTGCTTGCTTATCTTCGTTGTCTTTGTCTTCCTCTTCTTCTTCATCGTCGAAATCTTCGGCATCTTCGTCAATGTCGAGTGTGTCTTCTTCGTCTTCATGGATGACGTCGACAATCTTTTCATCATCGTCTTCTCTAGCGCGATAGTGTGTGCGTGCCATGTGTTTGTTCCTTCTTTTGTTGCTGTTGGGGGTGAGTGAATGGAATCCGTTAAGGCTTCCAAAGTTTGCGCAAGAGTCCCTTGCGCGTCTGCTAATCCAAGCGTGATGGCTTGGTTGCCTATAAAAGTTTCTGCTTTGGTGTCGCGGATTACAGCTGCATTCAGAGGTCTGTTTTGCGCAACCAAATCCACAAACATCTCGTAGAGCAGGGCGCAATCTGCTTGTATTTTTATCTGTGCTGTATCGTTCAAAGGTTCGTGAGAATTGCCATGAACTTTGTGATCACCTTCAAAGATAAAAGTCCATTTAAGCCCATGTTTTTCATCTGCACGGGATTGGTCAAGATGGGCACAAACAACACCAATCGAGCCTACAATTCCTGTACGGGCAATCCAGATTTGAGAAGCCGAACAGGCAATGGCATAAGCTGCCGAACAAGCAACCTCATTGGCATGTGCCCAAATGGGTTTGTTATATTTTTTTGACAGTGCTTGAAACTCTTCTACAAGATCAAACACACCACCAGCTTCTCCACAGCTACTATCAATATCAAGCAATATCGCGCGAACATCAGGTTGCTCAATGGCTTCACGAAAAGAAGCCCCCAAACCTTCATAAGAGGTTAGACCCGATAAAGCCCCAAGCCATGCACCACGGCGTACAAGTGTGCCGTGAACCGGTATGATGGCAATATTGTTTTGCACTACGTAAGTTTCTGGTGGTCTTAAAGGAGCACCATCTTTTTCTAACAATGCTCTCACGGCAAACTTTTCTCCTGCAAAAAGCCGTGGGGCAAGAGCATTGAGAATAATATCAAGCTTTGTGGAGGCAAGCATGAGGGGAACGCCAAAAAGCCGGGATGCCAAAAACGGCATATCAAGATTATTCGCCATTTCCATGCGCCTCACTCCCTTGGTTACTTTCATAAGTTTCAGAAGTCTCTGAATCTTCATCATCAATCAGTTGATTGTTAGCAGAGGGCGCTAGTGCATAATCTGTATCAAAGGATAAACCACGTTTGCGCGCATCTGTGTGCTCCTCTTCAAGTTCGGCATGAATGTTATCAATATCAAAGCCCCGTTCAGTACGCACATTGGAAAAATTCCCCCGCGTAACATCCCCTGTCACAACAGCATAAGGCATATTGAGAACAGAACAAATTCTTAAAATATTGCGAAATTGAAAAGCCTCATAAGAACCTCCAACCTCAACAGGATTTGAGAATGTAATTTGTTTTTCGCCATCGACCACGTTAACCGAGCCTGGGTAAATTGGATGCTCTTCGGGGACCTCTTCAATCTTCTTTTCCACCCTCTGTTCAATTTTCGTTTTTTCACGATTCTCCTCTAACTCTGCCTCATGAGATTCCTTCCCTGTAATAAACACTGCAAAAAGAGCCGCTGTTTTTTTTCGTTCAAGTTCTGCATCATCATAGGATTCGAGTTGAAAGATTTTTGTCATACAGCGCGTTATTTTGGGAGAACCGCGCAATTGTCCAGCAATACGGCGCTCTTTGATATGAATGACCATTTCAGCAGGGACACGTATGCGTTCTTGGCTCTTAAATGCTATATTGGAAGGGCAATCATCATAGGGGTGATGTTTCCAGAAATGATAAGCAACGCGCTTACCACTGGCATCGAATTCAATTCCCATACGAATGTAATTGCCTTCAATCTCAGCAGGTCCATTATAGGAAAGGTCCAGCATTTCAGTGGGATAAACTTGTAACTGAAGAGGCACACCAGAGCGTCCATAAAGGTCGACATAGTGTAGTCTTACAAAGCATTTTCCGGTTAAAAAGACCTCTCGTGCAATGGTTGCTTGCAGACCATAAAAGCTAGCATCTTCATCATAATCGGCTTCATCAACCCATTGCCACCATAAGTCTAAAAGTTTTTTCTTTTCTTCTTGAAAGCCTTCAATACGAGGATAAGGTTTAATCCCATCACTCACCGCCGCAGAGACCCATTCCTCCGTTGCAGAACCATAAAGAGATTCATTGTCATAAAGCCATCTTGAACGGGCAACAATGGTATCACCGCATTCTTCAATGGCTTTATTGATATGTTTTTTTGCGGGGTCAAAACCACTCATACGGCGGCTTTTGCTTGCCGCTTCAAAATGGGGATTGTGTTGACGAGAAATTTTAAAAAAGCCCGTAATTTTATTGAACAAACCAGCCATTAATAGCCTCGTGATATATTAAAATAGAACACGCGTGCACTTTTACGCCCTTCAAGGTCCGCTATTTGCCTATTCAGCATCTCAAGCGCTCTGCGAAGTTCCTCAACAGAGCGGTTGCTTATTTGCTTATCGCCATGGCGTACCGATTGTGCTCCTGAATAAAGAGCCTCTTCAATTTGCTCACGCCGCCTTTTTAAACTTTCCAGTCTCGAAAATTTGCTGTTCATTGGTTCTAAAGCTTCACCCACAAATTACCTCCAATCCCCTCGCATATAAGGATTCATCATTGTTCTGAATGGCTTCTTTTGAGGCTGTATTGTCTGAGAACTTCTTGGAGAAGGAGAGGGCACATGTTCTGATGTTGGCTGCTCTAAAGAACCATCAATTTTAAGTTTTTCCAAACGCTCTTCTAAGATATCGACTTCTCGATTAAGGTTTATTCCTGCCGAAATCAGACCTTGTAAAGCTGCATAAGCATAGACCCTACAATCCAAGGCTTCATTCCTTGCCTTTTCACTTTTTTGCCATTCGATACGCTTAAAGCCTTTAAAATATTTGATCACTTTTCTCTCAGCGGTTAGCTGGTCAAAATATTCTCGATCAAGGCTTTTATGAAAATGTGTAGCACCAGCTCCTGTTGCTTCGGGACCCGATTTTTTAAACCGGGCTGTAATGATATCTTTCGCCGCATCAATCCCAACAATATAAAGATTAATCTGTCCTTTGTTGTTTTTGCTTGGTCGGCGTGGCCATACCGCACGCCAGCCAGCCTGTCCCTTAATGCCCCAGATACGCCGCCCCTCACGCGGGCGTACATAATTATAAACTGCCTGTGTGTGTCCACCACCGGTATCAATGCAAGCTGCTGTTATTCTGATACCGTCTTTATAGCCTGGATGCGGCCAGCGTTTTGCAAGATATTCATCCAATTGGTCCCACACTTCAAAAGAAGAGGGATCACCAGGGATAACTTGATAATCAATATGCCAACTTTCTTCACTACGCCCCCATCCCACCACTTCAAGCTCTAAACGGTCATTTTGCACATCAATGCCTGCCGTCAACACCACGGCTTGTTTTGGTGCTAAAGGATAGCCTTCGCGTTTTGCATAGAGGCTGTCTGGATCAACAACCTCACCGGTTCTATCCTCCCATGGCTCTCCAAGAACGGTATTCACAAAAGGCTGTAGAAGCGCTGGATCATCCTTGGCATTTAAAAACTCTCTTGCACATTCACCCCAAGTAAGCCAAGGGGAATAGAGTGCAGAAATATGATAAGAGCGCAAATTGGGTCTGCTAGACTCACTGGTTGGGACCCAGCATGCACCTCTTTCTTCACACATGAGATCTGTTTTTCGGTGCTCAGCATGTTCATGACCACAATGGGCACAGACAAAAACAGCTTTTTCCGGAGCCCCTTTTGGCCATTTGATTTGTGACCAAACAATCGGCTGTAGGGTACCACATTCATCACAAGGCACGTTGTAATATCGCTGGTCTCCTAGCACAAAATCCTTGGCAATACGGCTTGTGTCACGGTGTGTGGGCGTGGACAATTTAAAGATCTTTCGTTGAATAAAGGTTGAGGTACGCTTTTCCGCAATCATCACTGGATCACCTTCGTTATCGACACTGAGAGGATAACCATCAACCTCATCCAAAATCAGATAACGAATAGGCATAGAACGCAAACCAGCTGCACTATTGGCTCCTGTAAGCATCAGCGCCCCACCATCAAACTCTTTAGAAAACATGGTATTGCCGCTGTCACGCGCTCGCGCTGGAGCTATGCGTTCACTTAAAACGGGACTTGCCATAATCATGGGATCAAGCCGCGTCTTTGAAAGCTTCTTAGCTGTCTCAACGGTTGGCATGACATAAAGGGCAGGTCCTGGACTATAATGAATAGCATAACCGCAGAAATTTAGTCCTGCCTCTGACATGCCAACCTGTGCGCCTTTCATGACAATGGTTGTTTCAATCGGTTTGTGAGAGGAAAGATTATCCATGATTTCGCGCAAATAGGGGGTGCGTTTTGTTCTCCACAATCCAGGTTCAGCACTTGCTACGGTGCTAAGGTATCTATTCTTATCCGCCCATTGAGAAACCGTGTAAGGTGGGTCCGGTTGTCTTGCATCATTAGCATTGGCGAAAAATTCTGTAACAGCATTCTCATCCATTATTCATTCTTTGCTCGCCCCAAAACTCTCTCATTCTGGAGGTTGAGGATCATGATAAGGAACTGGAATATGAACAGCTTCAAGCAAAGCGTTTCTCATGTAATAATCGATAGCACCGATTAGGCTTGCAGCATCACATCCAACTTGTGCGGCGATGCTTGCACCAAATCGATTCGGAAAATTCAACATGGCGTCACGGTGTGCTCTTCCAAACTCACGCGCTGCTCTCTTGACTTCTTCACGGTCAACGGTTGTTTCACGTAAACGTTCAAGAGCAATCTTTTCGCTTTCAAGGGCAACTTGCATTCGCTCCAGTTTAATTTTGTATTCATTAGCACCCTCTGATGAGACTTGTTTGATCTTAGTCCGCGGTTGACCATCCGGTGCTAAAAATGGAGCAGGGCGCTTCGTTGGATTCTCATTCCAGATAGCTGTTGCAAGCGCTTCATTGACAGAACCATCTTCAAAAAGAGCCTTATCAAATTTTCCTGTTTTAAAACGCGAAACCACCGCATTCGGGGAAACTCGCATCTTTCTTGCAAAGGCACGAACCGATAAACCTTTTCGAGATTTCTTAGTCATTGAGCAGTCGCTCCATTTTGAAGTGTATATACGAATTATTGTACACTTTAATTATTGACACGATTATATTTTTCGTGTACATAAAATATATGAAGATCATGTGGGATGAACCAAAAAGAGCTGTAAACATTGTTAAACATAAGCTTGATTTTGCTGATGTTATTTACTTTGATTGGGAACATGCTCTTATTGATGCAACCCATTCAAACCGCATGAAGGCTATTGGACGTTTTGCTAATGGTACGACAGTTGTTGTTTTTGCGAAGCTTGGCACTGAAGCGATATCCATTATTAGTTTCCGTCAAGCCAATAAAAAAGAAAGAGAGGTTTTCAATGACTATCAACAAAACCTTTGAAAGAGACTGTGGCTATACAAAAGAAGATTGGGACGCTGTGGATTCTCCACCATTGACAGATGAAGAACTTGCACGCTTAAAGCCGGCTAAAGATATTTTACCAGCCTCTTTTTTTAAATATGTAACAGAAGAGCGCCGTAAACGTGGGCGCCCACCTGTTGAATCTCCTAAACAAGCGGTTACTCTACGTCTTGACTCAAGCGTTATTGCCTTTTTTAAAAAACAAGGAAAAGATTGGCGCACACGTATGAGTGAAGTGTTAAAAAAAGCAAGTGGTTGTTAAGGTAATCACCTCCCCACCTTTGAAGTGGGGAAGGGGGTGTTTTACTTTAAGCAACCTTTTTAATGGGGTTATCACAATCCGGTTCATAAGCACGCAACAAAGAATCCATACGATGTGGTAGTTCTGAAGAACCAAAATCTGTAAGAACTGCCAAAATCTTTGTAATATTAGGCAAGTCATTTTGAAGCTTTAAAATTAAAGCTTTTTCTACCGCATTCATAGTTTGAACCAGAGCACTACAATCTTTGTCACTCACATTTTCATCATTAGAAAATTGAGACAATGCTATCCACAAATCGCATAAAAAGTTAGTATCTATCTTCTTCATTGTACACCTCCATGGATTTGCTCTCTCAAACATGCCAAACCTCTTGAGGTGATTTTTGTTGAAGGCAGTACCTTTTCTGTCCCATCTGGTCTCTGAATGGTGATAGCAGGGCAATCCATAAAGCCTTTCTTGATTTTATCTTGATAGGGGTAATAAAGGTGCCCCTGGAGCCCGTCGATACACCCAATCATGCTTACGTAGGTAATCGGTCAAATCCTTAGGTCGTACCTCCAACATTTTTGCAGCTTCAATAAGACCAAACAGCCCATCAGAACGTTTTAAACCTTCCAAAGCCTCTGCTTTTGGAGCTAATTCTGCAATCACATGATCTTTCTGCTCAATTTGGCTTTGTAAGTGATTTAAGACACCAAGTAATGCTTGAGGAGTTGAATAATCAACTTGTGGAACAGCGACTTGCTTTTCCAATTCTTGCCAACGATCAATGATTTTAGCACGTAAGGCAGTACTGTAACCAGATACAAGAATTAAACATTCACGTTTGGGAAGATTGTAGCAAGGGCGGTGTTCACCTTTTGCATCAATGTAAGTACCGATAAAATGAACCGGCTCAAATTTGAGCTCGTTAAATATTTGCTTAATATCGCGCATAACATTTTTATGCTGTTTACCACACACTTCTGCTATTTCAATGCTAGACATAGTCTGAGTGCTAGCTCCGCTAGAGGTCATTTTTTTAATTTCTATAAGATTGTTCATAATGAACTCCTTATGGTTAGATGTTTTCATTGACACCTTAGAAAGGTATCGGGCGCTAGCAACACATTGATTTATATAGATAATTTACTGTTCTGCATGTTGAATTAAAGACCCGAATATAGTAAGGTTTTCTCATTCTAAACCCTCTCAGATTGAATCAATTAATATCACTTGCTTGCACGTCAAAAGCGGGGCTGGTGTGTGGGTAAAAACTGTATAAGAAAGGAGTAAAAATGGTCCTTATGAACCGTCTTAATGCAAGGTCTGTCGCAACATTGGGGGCTGGCAAATATAATGATGGTGCCGGCTTGTTACTCCATAAGCGTAAAGATGGTGGTGCTCAATGGCTTTATCGTTATACCATTCACGGACGTCGTCGCGAAATGGGCTTGGGTGCTTTAAGACATGTCTCTTTAAAAAAAGCTCGTGAATTAGCAAATCAATGGCGTTCTGTTTTGCATGAGGGTCGTGACCCTATTTAAGAACGCGATAAACAAAAGCGTGAGGCAATAAGCAATCTTCATTATTTAAAAGATATTGCCATGGATGCTTTTGAAAGTCGTAAAGCTGAATTAAAAGATGATGGTAAGGCTGGAGACTGGTTTTTACCTTTACGGCTTCATATTCTCCCTAAATTAGGCTGTCTGCCGGTTTCTGAGATTACACAGACAGAAATACGCAATGTTCTTACTCCTATTTGGCATTCAAAAGCTGCAACAGCAGAGAAAGCACTGAATCGTCTTAATATTTGTCTCAAACATGCGGCTGCATTAGGGTTGGATGTTGATTTACAAGCAACAGAAAAAGCACGCGCTCTCTTAGGGAAACAACTCCATAAAACACAAAATATACCAGCCATGGATTGGAAAGATGTTCCTGCCTTTTATCAGACACTCAGTAAAACGATAACAATGACACATTTAGCTTTGCGCTTGCTTATCCTTACAGGGGTTCGTACACGTCCTTTACGTTATATCCATAAAGATCAAATTGAAGATGATGTCTGGACAATTCCTGCTGAAAATATGAAAGGAAAGCGTGATACGACAAAAGAGTTTCGTGTGCCTTTATCTACAGAGGCATTAGACATTCTAAAACAAGCGCGCTCGCTTTCTCGCAATGATTTTTTCTTTTCTGCAACTGGTCGAGGTCCTCTTGGTGAGAATTGTATGTCACAATATATGCAACAGATTGGAGTTGAAGCACGTCCCCATGGATTTCGTTCTAGTTTACGTGATTGGCTTGCTGAAACAACTGATGCCCCCTATGAGGTCGCTGAAACCATTCTAGCTCATACAGTGGGTGGTAAAGTAGAGCGTGCCTATCGTCGTACTGACTATTTAGAACAGCGCCGTGTCTATATGGATAAATGGGCGGCTTATGTCACAGGTCAATCTTAAGATATGGGGTGCATAACCCCATGATCTGTGGATAACTTACTCTCTCTCTTCTCTCATTCTTTCTCAATGAGACTCATAAATTATCACATCAGAAAATGTATGATAAAATACTGTTTTCTATAGACTAAATACCTTTCTAATGATTCCAAAATGTGCTTAATAAATGGGCATGATTTGTTCCCATTTTTTATTATGAAAGGAAATTATAATGACAGAAAACGATATTCTTTTAACTGACCGTGAAAGTGCAAAATTGCTTCATATGAGTGTTTCAACATTCCGCCGTCATGTGACCAATGGCTCTCTCCCAAAACCTTTAAAATTTGGTTTTTTATCGCGCTGGTTACAATCGGATCTTTTGAATGTCATAGAGCAAGCAAAACAGCAACGTTATAACGACGTCGCATAAATGAAAACCTTGTCACGTAAGGACGGACAAGGCTTCCCATTTTCACTCAAAGAATGAATAGCAAAATCCGTCCTATGGTGCAATATATCATAGGATAAAAAAAATATGTTTTCTTATATAAATGCTCGGGGCATCACCAATGCCTTGCGTGGGGTTTGGTATGGGCGTTATGGAAGTGCCCGTTGTCCAACCCATGATGATCAATTGCCTAGCTTATCCCTTGCCAATGGACATGATGGGCGTCTTTTACTTACTTGTTATGCTGGCTGTTCTTTTAGAGAGATCATACAAGCGCTTAGAAGAATTGGCTTGCTGGGGAAACAAGCCTTTGTTGATAAAGCTTATGATCACACGCTTTCTTTCTCAAAACAGTTTTCTGCTGATTTATGCTTTCACGGCAAATGTCCACACCCATTAGGAATGACACTGCCCGCGTTGGTTGCTCTTGTTAAGGGGGCTGGTTCCTTTGCCATTCATAGAACCTTTTTACAAGCCAATGGCTGTAAAACAGATCAGAAACCAGCAGATGATGCGGGTTGTAAAGCAGGTTTTACCCTAGCTGCGCGTGCTTATAGCCAAGGCTTTGAGGTCTTTATCAAGCCATGCAAGAGGCAATAAAAGAAGCGCAACATCTTTATAGACAGTATAACCTCTAAGCAGCACTACAATACCTCGCTATAGAAGATCAAGAGT
The DNA here is from genome assembly GCF_028618575.1 of Bartonella sp. ML70XJBT.G. Taxonomy (GTDB): domain Bacteria; phylum Pseudomonadota; class Alphaproteobacteria; order Rhizobiales; family Rhizobiaceae; genus Bartonella. The sequence continues at coordinate 13,696 of NZ_JAQITA010000024.1, forward strand.
TACCACATCTTGTAAGTTCACTAAGAGTTGCTTTTAATGCTCTTCAGAAGTACTTTTATTAGAGGTTTTATCTTCACCTTTATCTGAATTTATACTCTTGTAAATGCAATAGAAAATAAATATTATGACTAATATTAGTCCTACCGTTTCGAGCCAAAAAATTACACACCACATTATAGGTACTGCGCAATAAAATTTAACTATAAATTTACTATAGTTTTTAATATCGTTTTCAATATCTCCGTTCCAATGAGCAAGAGTGCGTATGAACGAAAAAACAGAATAGGTAAGCGCTGTCGCAAAAGACATGGTTGCTATATTCTCGATGTTACGGTAGTCTCCACCACTAGCTTTAATGCTGTTCGTCAAATCCATAAAAACCCATGTAGTAAGCCATGACAGAAGCAGTGGTAAAAATAGTGTAGCGCAGTATAAAACTGTTTCTTCCCATGTTTTCAGGTCCGATTTAAGGGCATGAATTGCAATTAATATCATTGCTATGAACACTATTATTGAACATAATAGAAATCCTAAGGCGTTTGCTCCCAGTACGAGTAGGACAATAAGACCTATCGCTATAGCGCCCATAACTAAATAGCCTAAACCTTCCAGTATAATTCCAATAAATGGGATTAATAGTAGAATACACAAGATAATTAATACGATTGTCATGTTTATTACTTTTTAACTAGTTCTATTGGAAATATCGTCTAACAGATTCCCTTTGAAGTTATCAATATGTGTTATTTTTATGTTAAGAAAGTAATGCAAATCGTATTTAATGATATCACTGTACTTAGGTGTATTGTGTCTAAATGAGCGTGATGTACAGTCTAAAATCCCCGCAAATACGGGGTTTTTTATTATCTGGAGGGAGAAATTTATGACATCAGAAAACACAGAGAAGGTTTTACAACCGATCAAAAAGCCTCTGCCTCCTAATGCTGGAAAAGAGCGTGTTAAAGGGGTAGAATTATTCCCATTATTCAAGCCATACACCGTGGAATAAATGATGATGGTTTATTGCAACGGTTTCAAATGCTGGTTTTTCCCGATGAACGAAAAGAGCGTGACTGGATTGATAGACCGCCCAATCAAAAGGCATGGGAAAGTTATCAAGAGGTCTTTCGTTCTCTTTATGATAAACCTTTAGGATCACCAAAACACCCCATGACCATACGCTTTTCTGCTGATGCTCAAGAGATGTTTCGTGAATGGTGGAAAAATTTTCAAAAAACAATCAAAGGGGGGAATTTCTCTACAAGTTTACAAGCACATCTTTTGAAAATGGATAAAACCATACCAACCCTTGCTTTGATTTTTGAACTTGTTGAGGGAGGTCGTTTTGAAATCAATAAAGCAGCCCTTCAAACAGCCTTGCGTTGGGAAAAATATTTGTTAAGTCATATAAAACGCCTTTATGGGGCGTGTGATAAATTAGCAGCAGAGCGGGCAAAATTGATTGTCGAGCGTTGTGATTGGTTACAAGATGGCTTTACTGTACGCGATATTTATAAGCGTGATTGGAAAAGTTTAAAAGATAATGAAACCGTTAAGCAAGCTTTAGATCTCTTATGCCGTTGCAACTATATTCGTGAAGTCTCTGGAGAAAGCAGTCAAAAAGGTGGGCGTCCTACACTACACTATGAATGGCATCCTTTAGTGAAAATTCATAAGACAGCACAATGAGGTAATCGTGAAATCTTATAAAGCTTTGAACTATGAGTTTTAGAGGTTTTGGGGGTTCTTTTTACCCATTATCATTTTATTTTTTAAATCCAAAATAAAAGTTGTTATATTTCAATGTGTTAAGATTTATGTTTTTTCAAAAAAACAACCTATATCAACAATACAACCCGTAAATTCAACTTATAGAATATGTTTTGGGGAGTTTTGTAGGGGTTTTGTCTGTTTTTAAAACCCCCAAAACTTTCTATAAAGTGAACAATAAAACCTATCAAAATGATCATTCTGATGTTTTTAAACACATAGTGCATTCGTCTTGAATGATATGTGAAATAAATAGCAAATTTCACTATTCTGTTGTTGATCTGACTTACGTCATAGGCTGTGGATAAAGAGCCTTTTAAACCCTTTTTGAAAAAAAATATCC
>NZ_JAQITA010000025.1 GCF_028618575.1 Bartonella sp. ML70XJBT.G
TGTGAAAAAATGAGTCCAGCTTTCGGTTTCATTCCTGTAGATAAAATGGTAGAAATTGAACGTTGTTTGGCTGTATTTTTAGGAATAGTAAAATAAAAATTGGATTTCTTTATCAGATAGTTTTATTCATATATCTTCTTTATCCATATGGATGACGTCGTTTCCTTCATCACATGCATTGGGAGAGGCGTGTGGATCAAGGGTATCGTCTTTGTCTGGTGTGGTATTTGCTACGTTTTTGGCAGCATCTTCTTGGGCTTTATCAAAAAGTTCACAGTCTATTTTTGTTGTATATCCACCCGTCTTATCAAGCTTGTGTTTGACACTTTTGATGCGCCATTCTGCTGGAATATAGGGGCGGAAAGGGGGCTCTTGAACAAGCTTTGCTTCTGCTTGCACAAAGGGATCACCACCAATATCACATGAGAAAGAAGATTTCCCACGTGATGACTTATTGCGATAAGCAGTAATAGCCGCAACCGCTTCTGATTGGTTATGGTAGGTATATTTGAGTTCGTGAAAAGGTTCTTTACCAACCTTGACTTCCTTTTTCTCACCAGTGCGGATATCATGATAGCTTGCAAGTACACCGCCCTTTTTCTCTTCTTCTTGCTCTTTTTGTTTGGGTGTTTCTACTGCTGTCACTGTTTTGGGTAAATTGGGGACATCATTTTTATCCATATGGATTACATCTTCACCTTCCTCAATTTCCTCTGGTTCCCTTGCATCAGCGGCGGCTTTTTGGTCATCTCCCGCATCTGTTGCTAAGCCATTGGCTGCTCCTGCTTCATCTCGTGCACTGTATTTAAAATCCCAAGAGGTACAGTGTTTTTCATGGATAACAACAATAGGGAGCGTTTCATCGGTAATGGCTTTGCCTTCACCCCGTTTGGCAAGCACCAATTTGCCATCAACGGGTTTTGCTACCGCGTCATATTCTTCTGCAAGGCGCGTGGCAAAAGCCATATCACTTTCTGCCGTTTGATCAATATGGCGCACAACAAGTTTTGCAAGATTGGGATCTACTTTTGCTGTATAGCCATTGCGCTGTGCTATCTCTTGAATGATATTGCCAAGAGTTTTCTGGTGATAAGATTGACTTTTGGGTGTTCTATAAGATGTGTTCATAGAAGCAGCGCGCCCTGTAACACTTAAGGTTTGTGGTGGGCTGCTTACAGAGATTTCATCAATCAAATAGGCTCCCATATCGCGGTTTTTGCCACCTTCATAACCAAGAGTGACAGAAATGACTGTTCCGATGAGAGGAATATCAAGAAAGCCGTTATCACACTCACGGGCGCGGTCATCAAGCTCTATGGTGATACGGTCACTTTTGTCTTCTGCTTCATCGGTAATTTCAATAGACAAAACATACTCCATGAGAGTTCTTGTAATATCCTCTCCATTTGCCATCACGATGCAAAAAGGTTTCATGATTTGCTACCCCAAATCCTGATCACTGGCGTGGCTTTGGGATAGGGGAGGGCTGGCAAGAGGATTGTGATGCCTGCTTTTAAGATGGGTCCATAGTCTGCAAGACCAAAATTAGCTGCATAAACGCGTTCAACAGCAAGGGCTTGTTGCCCCTTGGCGTAGTATTTCCAGCAAATGGCATCAACCATATCGCCTTCTTTTGTCATGTAAAGATCACTCATTGCTCTTCACCATATTCTCTCAAATTGACGGTAAATTCTTGTTTTTTAGGCGCACCATTTTGGTGAAAAACACTTTGCTTTTCTTTTACAGAAAGGATGACAAACTTGCCCAAAATCTTGCCCTGACCCGTCACAAGGATATGAGGTCCCTCATGTGCCATTTGCCGCAAATATTCCAGTTGTCTATAACCGCCTTTAAAGTCTGGATAGATCACACCGGTTAGAGAAAATTCCGCATTTGCAATAGCTGGCAATTGAAGAGCAGCTTTACGCCTCAATCGCCCTTGCGTCACCCATGGAATGTCATAGGTCATATCGAGGGCTTGATAGGCTGCTGTTTCAATAGAAAAGATAAAACTACCCAAAGCTAACATCATGATGTTTAATCCGAAAGACTAGAGGCTATAGCCAAGCGTTGCTGTTGAGCATGGCGTTCAAGGGCTTGACTGACTGCGGCATGGATGTCTTGTGGAGAGCTATTGCCTCCTGAAATATTTAAATTTGTAATGGTTACGGGAGCGTTTACTTCTGTTGGCTTATGCACCATAATGGGTTCTGAAACCTTGAAAGCTTCAACTTGTGCATTTGTAGCTTCTGTTTTTCCTGTTTGGACCGCGTATGTATTAAAAGCACTCCTGTCTTTTCCAGATGGAGTATAGGGAACAATTGCTGTATCAAGCATTCTTTTTGCTCGTGCATTGGTTTCATCGGTAAAGGTTTTAATGGTTTGGGTTGAATTTTTATCGATTGTAGCACTAAATCCTGACTTTTCTCTCATCCAGTTTGGCATCCAACTGGTTAATTTATTTATTTGATTGCTAAACCAATCGGAGAGAGCATTCCATTTGCTTTTAATGCCATCCCACAATCCTCCAATCAGATGGGCACCTGCATCCATGAGATTGACTCCAAACAACCACTCAATCAATGCATTGATTTTTGTTGCAATCCAAGAGAGGGGTGAAAAGTTTTTAAACAGAGTAAAGAGGTTATTAAAAACATTACTGCATAAATTAGCCAAAGAATTCCATAAGTTGCGTAAGAAATTCATGACTGTATCCCAATTTTTATAAAGGAGATATCCAGCACCTACAAGGGCTGCAATGCCAGCCATTATCCAGCCAATAGGTGTGGTCATGATTGCGACACCAAGCGATATAAAAGCAGAACCAACGGTGGTTATTGCTGGAATGAGTGAAGCTACAAGCGTTAAGGCAAGACCAGCAATTGCAGAAGCAGCTGGTGCCATTGCCGCAATGAATGCCCCAGTAAGAATTGCTCCAACTGCGGCCAAAGATGCAGCTACCCAGCCATTGAGTTTATGCCAATATTTATAGAGTACAACAAGTGCCGCAATACCGCCAATGAGCCAACCGATAGGTGTGGTCATAATAGTATAGCCAAGGGTAACAAAAGCGGCTCCCACGGCTGCTAATGCGGCAATGAGTGGACCAAAAATAAATGAACCAAGGGCTACAAGACCTATCTTAAAGAGGGTTATTTCACCAATCAGAGGTTCTAGCCATTGGAACCAGCCTTTAATCCTCTCTGTAAGATCGCTGATACCTTTTCTCAAATCAGAGGTAGGATCAAGCAAATCCTTCAAAGTTTGTTTTAAGGTTTTTGCCCAGCTTGCAACGGTTGTTTGGATAAGGTCACGGTTTTCATCAATCAATTTTGAAAAACCATCAATCATATCATTGATCACAGGCATGAAACGTGCGCCAATAAAGCTCGCAATACCGCCTATTTTTTTCTTAAAAGCACCAAGCTTGTCACTTAAATCTGCTGCATAGCGTGCGACATCGGCACCTATCAGCCATTTTCCTTTCCTCGCTTTTGCAAAGAGTTCTTTAATGGGCGCCATGCCTTGTGAGAGCATGGATGCCATTTCCTTACCATCTCCACCAAACAGTAGGGCAGCAATGCGCTGTCTTTGTGCTTGATTTTTCATCTTACTCATTTTTTCGGTAATTTCTTCCAACAAAACGGAGTTTGATTTGAGTTTACCAGAAGCATTTTTGACAGAAATACCAAGCGCTTCAAATCCCATAATGCCTTTTTGTTGTCCGGCATATGCTTGCGCAGAACGCCTATTTAAAACCGCCAAGGATTGTTGAAAGAGTTCGGCAGAATATCCTGAATTATCAGCAGCATCGCCCCATAATTGGAGCGCTGTAACACTCATGCCTAACCGGTGTGATGCATGATAAAGACTATTCCCCATATGCATAGTTTTCAGGGTGACGGCGGTTAAACTTGCCACAAGACCATCACCAGAAAGCCCTAGGACACTGGTGAAGATTGAAGCACGATTTGCTGCCCTACCAAGGGCACTTTGAACATTATTCAAACTTGCCGTCATATTTTTTACAGCAGCAGAAAAGCGAGGAATACTCAAACTACAGGATAATTTCTTAAAATGCTCTTGTACACGTTTGAGAGGTGCGGTGAGTTTATCTTCAAGAGTTAATTTTACCTTTGTATCAGTAACCTTAGTTGTTTTACTCATTTTGTCTTATACCTTTCTGCTGCTTGTTTTCGCCAGAATATGAGTTCTTGCGGTTCCATTTCCATCATCTCTGAAAGGGACCAATGGAACACAATGGCAATATCGGCGATCAGTTTAGCGGCGGTTTTCCAATCGAGATTTCCCGCCGTTTGGTAAAAGACTCCAAAATCTCTCCAATACTTGCCATATCGCCGCCATCAAGTTCGCCAACAGCCTCATACGGCCATCCAGAAAGACGTGCGATCATAGTTATTACTTGGTCAGTGCCTTCCTTTTTATCGATGGCTTGCATATCTTTTACTTTAATACGCCGTAAGGTAATTTCAGTACGCTCTTTTCCTTCAAATGTGATAGGAATAAGCAATTGATATGTAACAGTTTGTTGTATAGTCATTTTATAATCCTAAAATTTCTCTATGATCTGCCAATTGATCAATGCCGTTGAATTTTCTGACCATGTTGATGGCATCTATTTCAACGATTTCAATGTCTTTCTGAACATACTTGAAATATTGCAATGTGAATGTAGCTGTGGATGTTGCCTTGCTTCCTGGTTGCCATTCTGCCATTTCAAAGCCTTTGCAAAGCCCTCTCATGGTAATGATAACCCCTTCTGCGGGCGTCCCTTGGGCTTGCATTGAACTGCGCAAGGAGATGTCGACATCTGTGCGTCCCAACAGTGCCATTAATTCTGGAGAACAATCAGAAATGGTCATGGTAAGTGTGAGTGTTTCAAGACCAAGATCAACCTCAATGGGTGTGCCCATACCACCGCCACGGTAACTTTCAACGATCAAATTCAAGTTTGGTAGGGTGACACTTTCACACTTTGCTTGATAGGGAATGCCATCGACATAAATGTTAAAATATTTCAAAACTCTTGGTAAAACGGGTACAGTCATTAAAAAATCTCCTCTAGGTAATCATTGATGATTTGTGAACGGAAGGTGATGTGTTCTGCTGGTGTTGTTGGTGTGAATTCCACATTGAAATAGACTCTGCCATCTTCAATGGCACTTGCTGTATTAAGCTCTGGATCTGGTGTGCAGCGTCCACCAAGAATGGCACCTTGTGCTTTTAAATCGCGCAAATAAGCATTGACGCTTTCACTCACATCATTCAGATAGGTCTTTTTGATATTACGATCGACTGCCCATAGATGTCCGCGCAAAATGGCATCGTTAATCATATCTGCAGTGCGTACCACGGATAAAAAGGCAAATTTTGTATCGCTTGAAAGTGTGCGATTGCCCCAGAGGCGATAGCCGTTTTCACGAATAATGGTTGTGATGTTTTGTTCGTTGAGAAGATTAGCGCGGCTTGCGCGATCACCAATGGAAAAATCAATTGGGCGCGCAGTTCCTACAATTCCATTGATCACTTTATTGGAAGGAGAATGCCAAAAGCCATTGGCAAAATCCGTTTTAGCAATGACTCCAGCAACCGCTGCACTTGCTGGCTCTTCTAAGATCTTGCCATTGCGATTGACCTTTACAAATGGATCAATGAGAATAGCGCGTTTTGAATCAAAATCCTTTGCTGCACTAAGGGCTGCTTCATCTGTTGTGTTTGGAGCATCAAGCACCACAATGGCGCGCAAACGTTCTGCAATGCCAATCAATTCTGCTGCTACAGGGTTGGTAGTTGCACCAGTTTCATCGCTTTCAGTATTCACGCTGGAAGGGCGTTGATGCGTAAATCCTGGAGCAATGAGAATGCGTGGTGTTTGTCCCACAATGGATTGTGCTCCAATGAAAGCATGAACGCCTTCATAAGCGCCATTTGCGTTTACACCACCTAGAATATTGGTGAATGTCGCATTTTCATTTTCACCTTCTTTTACACGGACGACAACGACAATAGCCCCCACTTGCTTGAAAATGAGATCAAGGGCATTGGGTAATGTACCCCGTCGTTTGCCTGTTTTGTCCAGTTTTGCAGCTTGTGAAAGAGAGCCTGCGACCAAAACCGGTGTGTTAAGAGGAAAAGCTTGTTCATCTGCATCGGGTGCTGTGCCGATAATTCCGATAACGCCAGACTGAACTGCACGAAGAGGGCGTGTTCCATCATCAATTTCGATGACTTCAACGCCATGTAGAAAACCTGTTGCCATTTTATACTCCTTTAAAATATTGGTTAGTTGAAATGAATATGAAAAAATGAGAGGCAAAGAGCCGCTCTTGAGAAAGGTTTGTTTTCAACAAGCACTTTCTTTTTATAAATATCTTGACTTAGTCCCAAAACGGTACTAAGATTAATGAAAATCAGGATACACTTATGAAAATTGTTAAAATCTCCACATTTCAAACCTTTTTGGCTCGATATCTTGATTCTGAACAACCGTTAAAAGCATGGATAGATGAAGCTAAAAATGCGCAATAGCGTTCTCCTCATGACATTAAAGAGAAGTATAAAAATGCCAGCATATTAAAGAATAATCGTGTTGTTTTTAATATTAGAGGCAATGATTATCGTTTAGTTGTTTCAATCTTTTATCCAGCAGGTTGGCTTTATATAAAATTTATAGGGACACACAAACAGTATGATGCAATTGATGCTAGTACTGTAGAACTAAAGGAATTTAAGAAATGAATATCAAACCACTTCGCACTGAAAGAGATTATCAAGAAGCTTTAGAAATTGTGTCTGCAATGTTTGACAATCAACCTAAAGAGAATACTCCAGAATTTGATCAAATGGAGGTTCTTATGTTGTTGATTGTAGCGTATGAAGCAGAACACTATCCTGTTTCTCCTCCTCACCCGATTGAAGCTATTAAATTTAGAATGGAACAAATGAACTTAAGTGCTAAAGATCTCGTTCCTGCGATTGGTCATTTAAATCGTGTTTATGAAATCTTGAGTGGTAAAAGAAAATTAACACTGCGCATGATTAAAAACTTGCACCAACAGTTCAATATTCCACTAGAAAGTCTGATAGCTTAGGTTTTATACTGATTTATTTTTTTGAAAGATTTTTAAGGGGGTTCAAAAGGTCTTCAAAAATTATTGAAAGACCCTTTAATATGTATTATTTCTTGTTTTAGAAATCACAATTTGTAATGATAAGCTCTTTAGCGGGAACTGCATTATTTGAGGTGTGACACAAATAAAGTGTGTTGACCTTTTTAAAGGTAAATTGACTGAAGGTTTTTCGGACTTCTGGCACATCGTTTAAAGACAATAGAAACTTTCCTTTTAATTGTGCAAGGAGCGCAGACATCATCTGGTAATCTTCACGCTTAAACAAATCCTTTCCGTAATAATCCTCAACACCCCAATAAGGCGGGTCGAGGTAAAACAAGGTGTTTGGACGGTCATAACGCACAATAAAATCAGTCCAGTCTAAATGTTCAATGGTAACACCTGCTAAACGGCGGTAAATAAGCTTTAATAAGACCTCAAGTTTCAAAGCATTAAACCGGGCACCACGGTCTGTTTCAACTCCAAACGTACGATTGGCGACCTGACCACTAAAGCTTAACCGCTGTAAATATAAAAACCTTGAAGCCCGTTCTAAATCCGTAAGCGTTTCTGGATTTTGTGACCGTAATCGTTGAAACTCCTCACGGCTGCTTATTTGAAATTCCAAAAATTCTATAAAGGGGTGATAATGGCGTTGTAACACCCGAAAAAAATTCACCACATTTCCTAAACGATCATTGATAATTTCAGTAGGGGGTATCAATTTTCGTCTAAAGAATATTCCTCCCATGCCAACAAAAGGCTCGGCATAAATGCTATGCGGAATATCCTCGATAATTTTGATAATGGTTTTGGCTAATATTCTTTTGCCACCAATATAAGCAGCAGCTGGTGAGATGGGTTTAACAGATTTTAATTTTTCTTTGTGAAGTATGTCCATCATTTTTTTACACTCTTCCATCTATATTAGCCATCTTCTCACTGTTTCCAAGTGATAAGAAGTGGCTGCGATGTTAAGTTGTCTTACACCGGGCGGGTTTGTCGCAAAACTTTCTCCCGTTGGCTGGGTGACCAGCCCAGCCTCTATTTTTGTTCTTTCTTTGATTTGGAGTTTCTAGGATAATTTCTGTGGGTATCCACTATGATTTCTGATAGCGATGGGGTATCAGAGCGGATTGCCAAGAGCTGTTCATCTCTTTACAAAATTTGGGAGTAGAAGAGGGGATACGCTATGATTTCTGGGCATTCTTCAAGAGATCAAGAATAATTTCAGTTATAGCGCGGATAGACGATTTACTTTTGTTGCCATTTTTCTCTCCAAATCAATGAAGAGACAATAACAATCATCACCATGCTTCATAAGACTGACACTGTCAGTCAAAAAGTCCCTTTAAAGGGCTTTTAAAGGACTTTAAAGAAAGAAAATCATACAAGCCTTTAAGTTCTTATACAAGCATTGCTCATATAGCTTAGACTTGGTCGTCTTTCTCTTGCGGTTCTTTTATGGGGTCTACGGGTGCATCTGTTTCTGCCATTTCAGTAGATGAGAGCTGTTTTGTGTTTTCATCCACCACGGGAGGAGAGAACACTCCATCCTTATAAGTCCAGCCAATTTGCGCTTCACTTGAGAGGATAGCCTCACCATCAAAGGCGTGAACATAATTCTCAGATGCGACAATAATATTTGTTACCACACCATTTTCAACAACTGCATATTCCATCAATACCTCCTAGATAAAAAATTTCAACAATATTGCGCCATTTCCACCATCACCACTGTTATAATTTTCTGCGTCCTTTCCAGGAAAATAACCGCCGCCACCGCCACCAGCGTCAGCTTGATTACGACCACCTCTACCCCCTTTCCCACCTTTGTCACTTTCACCGCCACAGCCGCCGCCGCCATTACTAGATCCGCCGCCGCCGCCAGCGCCACCAAAAAGAGAGCTTCCGCCGCTATAGCTTCCGCCATTTCCACCATTCCCGCCAGAAAAAATAAAGTTTTGAATGCCGGAGTAACCTCCTGTTCCTCCTGCTCCTACTGTCTTTGTAACTCCGCTACCGTTAGAGCCTATACTCCCACCATTGGCAATGAGAACGTCTTCAATAATCGTTGCACCACCACTACCATTTTTACCACCACGACCAATTTGGATATTTTTTGCTTTTCTAAACTGAGCTGCTTTGATTTTTACGCGGACACATTGTCCTCCACCGCCTCCACCTCCACCGTAGTAGGTATATGTAGTACGGCCGTTATAAGTATTTTTTAACCAACCTCCAGTCCCTCCACTGCCGCCGCCCCCCCATGCCCATATTTCTACATTTGTGTCATCAGTGACACCTTCAGGAAAGGGTATAGAACCACTTTCTGTCATAAGAATTTCAATTGTTTTTTTGACTAATGAAGCTATTAATCTATCTACTTGTGACTTGGTATAAACAGCTTCACCATCAACTTTAAGTGGTCCCTTCAATGTACTTCCCGTTGCACTTAAACGTGTCACCACTTCACCATTATGGGTAAGGTTAAATGATGAATTGCTCAAGAGTTCCAAATCGCCGCCAATGGTGACTTTGTTAGTAAATTTATTATAACTTTGCCATTCATTGGTTTGTTTTAAATGCCCATAGCTGATCAGATCTTGGTTAATCTTGGCTCTAAAATCATCAAGCCCCACGATATCTTCTGTTTTATGTTGATGTGGACCTAACAGCGAGATGACACTGCCAAAGGTAAAATGATTGTTGCCTGCTTTGTAGAGAATATAATTGTTTGCGGCATCTTTTGCCCCCTCGAGGTCACTTAAATCAGCAAAAGTAAAAGTTTTATCGGCTGGCATCTTGCCATTGAGGGCTGTTTCAAGACCATTCACATCACTTATCCTATGGGTATGCTGTAAAGGCGCTTTGTTGTCTGTTTTTTCCTCAACAGCCGTAAGAGCTTGATCAATTTTGGTGAGGTTTTCACGCAAGATGGGAAATTCAGAACTGATAAAACGCCCTTCTTGAGGCAATTCCATCTGTAATTTTTTTGTTTGTGTCATTGTTTTTACTTCTATGATATGATGCTTGCGTTAAAGTGTTGCCTATCGCCCTCGTCATAGAGCGATTGATAGGGGGCATTTCGCTTGCTGGGCTATTTTGTATCTTTTTGGGAATGGAATCTTTTTTGTAATCCTAGTCGATGTCTCTTCATATATGGAGAGCGACAGGTATGGCAGTGTTACATCAAAAAAAGTTTGATTTTATTCTTAGATAATTGTGTAAAGAAATTCATTGTTATCTGAAAAAGACATGCTTGTTGTGTGGGTAAATATTATTTTTCTGCTTCATTTGGTTTTTATCGTCGTTTTTGATAAAAAATCGCAACAACACTGCGCCGTTGCCACCATCGCCACCAGAAGAGGTTGTTGCGTCTGTATTCGTTATGCCATCTTTCCCAGGGAAATAGCCGCCACCGCCGCCGCCGCCACCACCGCTGCGATAAAACTCCCCATTACTTCCATTGCCTCCATTGCCTCCTTTTCCACTCAGACCTCCTTGTTTTTGAGTGACATCTAGATATTGGCTGCTTCCACCGCCACCGCCACCGCCAAAGATGGAGCATCCGCCTCTGCTGGAGCCATGATAAGTGGCATTTAGATGGCCACCACCGCCACCGTTAAATTTTCCTTGATCTCCATCTACATTTTTGTTTCGGCCTATAAGGAAAAATAAAATGTCTTTCTTTTTACCGAAACTGCCGCCATCACCACCAGGGGCACTCTCTCCTGCACTTCCTTTATTGCCATCGCTACTGCTCTTGCCATCATTACTGTAGCCGCCGCCGCCGCCGCCGCCTGCAGTGAGAAGTCCTGGAATAATGGTTTGTCCGCCATTTCCTCCCATGGTGTTTTTACCGCCCTTGCCACCACAGCCAATTTGAACATTTTTGGCACTTTTAAGCTGGGATCCTTTGACTTGCATATATGTGCAACCGCCACCACCACCGCCACAGCCATAATAGTTACCCCTACCGTTGCCGCCGCCACTGCCACCGCCGCCAGCTCCCCATGCCCATATTTCGATATCGGTATCATCTGTTGTGCCTTCAGGCCAGGGGAGTGTACCGCTTTCTGTTATGAGGATTTCAAGGGGAGTATGTGTGGTGATTTTTGTTATTTTCTCAATTTTATTGTGTATATCTTGAAGGGCAGCGGTTGCTTCAGTTTTTGTATAAATTTCTTTGCTGTCAACCGTTGCGGGGCCTTTTAATGCACTGCCTTTTGTACTGAGTTGGGTAACAATTGTGCCGTTCTGTTTTAATATTAAAGAGGCAGTCTGTGATAATTCAATGGTGTTTGAAAGAGTAACTTTTCCCTTAAAATCATTGGCTGCTTGCCATTCATTGGTATGTGCTAAATGCCCATAAGCACTTTCAAGTCCAATGATATCTTCAGTTTTATGTTGGTGGCTGCTTAACAATGAGAGAATGCTGGCAAAGCTGAACCTGTTGTCACTGGATTTGTAGAGAATATGACCGTTGACAGCATTTTTTGCCCCTTCGATATGGCCTAAATCTGTAAAAGTGAAGGTTTTGTCTGCTGCCATTTTGCTCTTGAGGGCTGTTTCAAGATCTGTGATATCACTGATGGTGTGGTTGTGTTGTGAAGGTGCTTTTTCTTCTGAATTTTCCTCAATATCAGAAATGGTTTGATCAATTTTTATTAGATTATCACGCAAGATAGGAAATTCAGAACTGATAAAGCGGCCTTCTTTGGGCAATTCCATCTGTAATTTTTTTGTTTGTGCCATCGTTTTTACTTCTATGATATGATGCTTGCGTTAAAGCCTTGCCTATTGTCCTATCATCGAGCAATTGATAGGTGCTTAACTTACTTGAGACTTCTTGCGTTGTTGTTTGTAAAACTCGCTATGTCTGCGCCATTTCTCTGCATTATTATTATGCTTCCTAATGCGAGGGTGTTTTCAGCAGCACTACTTGAATCGATAACAAAGCTGTTTGTGTCAGTATGAGTAGGTATAAAAAATGAATTTTCGGGCCATGAATTGCTCTGTACTGTTTGGTCTTAGATAAAAAATCTCAATAATACTGCGCCATTGCCGCCATCGCCACCTTTTTCTATTGTGCCATTTTCGCCGGGGAAGTATCCACCGCCACCGCCGCCACCGCCATTATCGCTGTAGATGTCGCCATTGCCGCCATTGCCACCTTTACCACTGATGCCGCCTTGTCCACGGCGGGGATTGTGTCCATCACAGTTGCTGCCACCGCCACCGCCACCGAAAATAGATATTCCACCATTTCCGTTATAACTACTATTGCTGTCAGAGTCAGTTTTGGAACCTGTGTTGCCACCGCTACCGCCACCAAAAGTAGAATTTGCGCCATTATAGCTATAGCTATCTTGGTTAGAGTTGCCACCAGATCCGCCACCACTGTAGTTATAACTAGCATCACTATAATTCCCACGACAGTTGCTCCCACCGCCGCCGCCGCCGCCTGCAGTGAGAAGTCCTGGAATAATGGTTTGTCCGCCATTTCCTCCCATGGTGTTTTTACCGCCCTTGCCACCACAGCCAATTTGAACATTTTTGGCGCTTTTAAGCTGGGATCCTTTGACTTGAATGCGTGCGCAACCGCCGCCGCCGCCGCCGCCGCCTCTTCTTGCGGTGAGAGTTTCTGGAATGATGGCTTGCACGCTATTTTCACCCGTAGCGCTTTTAAGCTGAGGTATTTCGGCTGGCATATAACATATGCTATTATCACCACCGCCACCACCACCACCTGCACCCCATGCCCATATTTCGATATCGGTATCATCTGTGGTGCCTTCAGGCCAGGGGAGTGTGCCGCTTTCTGTTATGAGGATCTCAAGGGGAATATGGGTGGTGATTTTTGTTATTTTCTCAATTTTATTGTGTATGTCTTGAAGGGCAGCGGTTGCTTCAGTTTTTGTATAAATTTCTTTGCCGTCAACCGTTGCGGGGCCTTTTAATGCACTGCCTTTTGTACTGAGTTGGGTAACAATTGTGCCGTTCTGTTTTAATATTAAAGAGGCAGTCTGTGATAATTCAATGGTGTTTGAAAGAGTGACTTTTCCCTTAAAATCATTGGCTGCTTGCCATTCATTGGTATGTGCTAAACGCCCGTAAGCATTTTCAAGCCCGATGATATCTTCGGTTTTATGTTGGTGGACATCTAACAGTGAGAGAACACTACCAAAGGTAAAATGATTGTTGCCTGCTTTGTAGAGAACATAGTTGTTTGCGGCCTCTTGTGCACCCTCGACATCCCGTAAATCCGTTAAAGTGAAGGTTTTGTCTGCTGCCATTTTGCTCTTGAGGGTTGTTTCAAGATCTGTGATATCATGGATGGTGTGGGTGTGTTGTAAAGGTGCTGTTTTGTCTATTTTTCCTTCAATATCTGCGATGGCTTGATCAATTTTTATTAGGCTTTCACGCAAGGTTGGAAATTCAGAACTGATAAAGTGCTCTTTTTGAGGCAATTCTATCTGCAATTTTTTTGTTTTTGCCATTGTTTTTTACTTCCATTTCTTGCGTTTAAATGGTTTCTCTTGACTGAATAGAAGAACTCCTGAAAAGAGGCTTTATTCGTGAGAATCTTTGGTTTCTTCTGCTTTTTTTGCTTTTTCAATAACGAGGTTTGTTTCTTTCTCAATAACGGGAGGAGAGAATTTCCCATCTTGATAAGTCCAGCCAATTTGTGCCTCACTTGATGGGATGGCTTCGCCATCAAAGGCGTGGACATAATTTTCTGATGCGACGATAATGTTTGTGACTACACCATTTTCAACAACTGCATATTCCATGAATCTCTCTTTTCTTATCTCAATAAGATTGCTTCGTTAGCGCTACTGCTATTACTATTGCTAGCAGATTTAATTTTCACTGCTTCTGCTGCCTTTCTTATTTTAACAATAATGCGGTTTTGCTCACTTTTTTCATTTTTTGTTTTTTCCATCTGTTTCTTTTATCACAATATGCCGGCGCCAAAATCACGCACCATGGACCGCGCCGCCGGTCCACCGGTAAGGGTGAGTTTAAGGCGTGCTTGTCGTGCTGTTTTGTCGCTGCTCACAAATTTTCGCT
>NZ_JAQITA010000026.1 GCF_028618575.1 Bartonella sp. ML70XJBT.G
AAAGTTTATCAGAGAGACGATTTGTTTGATCCTAACAAAATTGTTAAATGGATGGAAAACAAAAAAGAAGTGTGGGGTACCAATATTGAGAGAATGGAAGCAGGAAGAGCACCTATAGGGTTTGATGGTAAGCCTGTTGAGTTGCATCACCTAAAGCAAACGCCTGATGGACCCATAGCGGAAATGAGCCATGAGTTTCATAAAAAATATACTTCTGTGATTCATGATAATCCAAAAACACATCAATCGCTTATAGAGAGAAAAAAGTTTAAGAAGCAGAGAGAGGAATATTGGAAAGAATACGGTAATGGGCATGGAGAACAAGAAAACAGTAGTTCAGGTGGAATAATCAATATGAAATGGGGTATCATAGGTCTAGATTTTAACAGATGGGGACAGGAGCATCGGCAATAATGCTCTAAGATTGATGAAAAGAGAAAAAACAGAGACTTATAAAATAATTGATGGAGAATAATTGATGAAGACCTATACCTTAGATGATGTTACAGTATTAGTTGATAAATATGAAGGTGATATTGTTAATTTTGCTAGCAAAGATAAGGAGGTTGATGATCTCGTGATTAAAAAAGCTGAGAAAATTCTTGGTTTGCAATTCACATCGTCTTACAAGAGTTTTTTAAAACATTATAAAGGCGGGGACATTGGTGGTTATGAGATCTATAGACTTTATAAGGAGTGTGGAGAAGATATTCCTTTTGATGATATTGTTTTCCAAAATTTAAATGATAGGAAACGTGGTTTTGCAACACCAGAACAGCTTATCGTTTGTGATGCCGCTTTTGATGAAACCTTTTACTTTGATTATACGCAGTTTCGGGATGGAGAATGCCCACTCTATGTCATGCTTCCATCTGAAGATTGCGAATATTACGCAAGTAATTTTTATGAATTCCTTTGCAAAAGGATTATAGTACATGCGGGAGAAGAGACACCTGAAGGTGATCAACCGATTGAAAAACCTGAGATCCTTCCCTCTCCACAACCTATCCCTTTTTACAAGCGTTTTTGGAAAAAATTATGGAGAAGATGACATGGGGGGAGGAAATACGTAACGTTTATAAGGGATATGCAGCAGATGTTCCGAGTAGTGGTATTATTTGCGATCTCTTAATTCGCTTCTAAAAAAAATCTTGCAGAACTTGCCACTCAGGGAGATCGTGAAAAACTTGCGGCGAAAAAAGAACTAACCAACCTTGCGGCTAAAGAAAAAAAGAATTGGTTAAAAAAGAAACCCATTAAATTTACTGAACCAGCTGACTCACAGAGATGGCTGGAGTTGGTCAATCCTTATCCAAACCGCCCCTTTGGTTGATCGTATTACCCGTGAGGCAGAAAAGAACCTGATCAAAGCTTGCTATTGGCACGGGCGTTCAAACGGCTCTTGAAGGCGGTTCTTTAGATAAGAACTTTTTAAACAATCTGCGCATCGCTCTGTCTGATACGGTTGGCAAATCGTTGGCAGAAGAAATCGGTACCGCCAAGGCTGAAGGGAAGATTGACACGGTGACGCAGATCGTTGCCCATGCTGGTCTTGGCTGTATTGTAGGTGCGACAGCGAGTGGTGATTGTACGGTTGGCGCCGTGGGGGGTGTTGTAGGCGAAGCCGCAGCCATGCTCCAGTTTAAACTGTGGATGCAAAACATTATCAAAGAGGAAATGGGGGCATTAGATGGTCGCACCCCAACGCCGGAAGAGCAGGCGCGTATAAACGCCAAGATTGATGCGCTATTTGCTAATAAAGAGAGCATGATTGATGTGGCACGCGTTGCTGGTGGCTTTGCTGCTGCCCTTACTGGTGGTGATGTCAATGCCGCAGGTAATGCTGCCGAAAATAATTTTCTTCCTGCGGTAGCAGCTGCTGTAGCGTTCATTGTGTCGCTTACGCCAGAAGAGTTGGCAGCTCTGTCTCTTTTTATGGCTGGTGGAGCAACTCTTGTTCAATCTCCTAGCAATAGGTCGGCTATAGCTGATTTTCTTGCCTATTGGTTTGCATCGAAGAGTGCAGAAGGAGACAGCGAAAAAACAAATCAAAACTCAAAAGAAGAAAAAAATAAAAATTCTCAGAAGGAAAGTAAAAATAAGAAAAAAAACGGAAACAATAAAAAACCACAAAACAATAATGATGGACAGGGGAATATACTTGCACAAGTCAGGAAGCATCATGACAAAAAGCGCGATGAAAAAAAACAAGAATTAAAAGATGAAGGATGTAGAATATGTAAAACAGAAATAGTATTCAAAACTAAAAATGGTAATAAGACAATAAGATCTCGTGCGGATATTGTTGGTATAAAGGATGGTAAACTATTTGTTGGTGAGGTAAAAACGGGAAAAGCTGGTTTAAGTGAAAACCAAAAGATTTTGAAAGGGGCATATAAAGAAGGAAATGCAGAATCCACAAAAGGCGAATTTATGGAATTTCTTAAAGAGAACAAAGAGTTCTTAGAGAAATATCAAAAAGATTTCAAAGATTTTAAAGGAAGTAAGAAAGAATTAGAAAATGAGAATAGAAAATGGATTAAAGAACAATTGAGTAATAAGTTAGACAAAATGGATTTTTACACTTTTCATTATCCAGGACTTTTTGATTGAAAGTGAATAGCGATGCGAACTAAAGACGTGACAGAGATTTTAAAAACGCTTGGCTGGGAACCTTATCGTGCTGAAGATGGGAGTATGTTTGCGCATTATCATCTTCCCGATCGCATTGTAGGCATTAGTTATGATGTTGTAGATTATGGAGAGGATGGGGGAAAGTTTCGGCTATCGGCTAATCTTACCACTGCCGCTTATTGTCTTGCTTGGGAATATGCTAGTGGTGAAGTATCACAGGATAAGTATGAAGATACGCTGTTTTCTGCGAAAGAGGATTTAGATGTTACAGCTTCAGATCTTTCAGAAAGCCATGTTAAGGAATCTTTAAATAGGGTTATCGCTTGGGCGCAAGCACAAGATATTGAACAAAAATTACGTGAAGAAGCTGCTAATCATTCTGCTGTTGCGGAAGCATTACTTGGTGATATTGATGCTTTAAAAAGTTCTAAGTTTACACCCCAATTACATGTACCAGAATTTGCAGATTACAAAACAATAGGGTGGATTGATCGCCTTATTTTATTTGCACAAGCCTATAAGAATGGGGAGTTAGACGATATTCTAACGCATAAAAAGCCCAAACAGAGCTCGATAAGCCTTACTGCAGCAAATCGTATTCTCAAAACCAACGGTTGGTTTTCTACGGAACTTGGAAAGATGTGGCTCTCTTTGCCAGATCGTTTTATTCAATTTGATTTTGGTTTTGTACATCTCCATGACAATTATAATGTCCATCTTGAAGCTGAGATCTCTAACGAAGAGATTTCTGTAGCTTGCAAATATATTTACTATAGGAGAGAATATATTTGGATAGGACCTACGGATATTTATCGATCTTTTAATACGATTGGAGGGGAGAATTTTCGTGGGGTTGATAAAGGAATTGATATTTGCGTAGAGACATTGAATGAGCAAGAGTTGACAAAAATCTCTGAGCGGGTGATACAGTGGGCACGTGCCCAAGATTTACAAGCATCAATAGAAATCAAAACTCGTGTTCAAAAGTATAGCTATTATCCAGCTGTGATTTGGCATTTGGCTTGTTTAGCATTGACGGGTCAAATTGATATCCTAAAATCTTATCAAGATTCTATCACTGAGGGTAAGCTGCCTGAGTATTTGCAAAATCTTGATGAAGAACTGGAGGAGTATGTTAACCATGCCGTTGAATTTGCTGAAGAGCATCTAAAAATTCTTAATGAGCGAGAGGCAGCAGAAGCACATCTTGGTCCACAAGCTTTGATTACTTTCAATAAAGTTGCAGAGCAATTAAAAGTGATGGGGTGGACAGTTTATCGGGATAAAAACTACAATCGTAATGCTTATTTTATAAGTAAAGACCGTATCATCAATATAATGTATAACCTTCAAAGTGATGAAGAAGAGCCGATTGTTGCATTTAAGGCTTCCCTTTCAACACTTAGTTTTTCTACGGCTCATAGAGAGATTTTCTATAATATGCCTCAATATATAGCCCTCAAAGAAGCAGAAGAAGTTTATATAGTTTCTACTACAGAATTGGATGAAGGCAAGCTAAAGCAGATTTGTACAGATATAGTTGAGTGGGCTGAGCAGCAAAATGTCAATCAGATCATTTATGATTATGCGGCTTTTTCCCCAGACACTGAACTTGATCTTGTAGCGCGTCATCTTATTGCGCTTGTTTTGATTGGGGATGTTGAAAAGCTCAAATCTTATAAGGAGAGTTTTAGAAAGGGAAATCCTTTAGGTTTTGTGGAAGAAATCTCAAAATATAGAATTGATAATCTCCTCACTCTTGCACGGGGTTATCGGACCGGTTTTCCCAAAAACACTCCAATTTTAAGCTTGGATCCACAAACAACATCTGTTGTTTCTCAAACAGCAGCTGTTGAAGTGACAGAGGAGATAGAGGAAACAGATGATAAAGATGCTGTATTAACAATGGAAAGGGCTCATGCACTTTTAAAAAGCCTAGGTTGGTCAACTGAGAAGATCAATGAAGATGATTATATGGCAAGCTATCAATTGGCGGATCGTGAAGTAGATATTCTTTATAACGATGAAATTGTCAAAGATTGTCCACAATTTGATAGCGCCTTTTTGATTAGCACCGGTATCCTTTCTGCTGCTTGCAAATTCATTGATCCTACACACACGGAAGATTTTCCAGATATACAACTTAATTTTGAGGCAAAAGGATTGGAAATCTTTGAACCAGAAGTTACTGCAGATCGTTTAACACAGGCGCTTGATGATGCACTAGAATGGGCAGTAAGCGCTATTGATCTTTCTGAAAGACTTCGCTCTGATTATGGTATAGCGCCTTGGCAACAGGATGCAACGTCTAAAACAGATGATACAGATAATGCTTTACTTCACCTTGGAGCCCTTGCTTTATTGGGTGATGTTGAGACTTTGCATTCTTATCAGCAAAGTTTTGCAGCAGGAGATCATTTAGGCTTTAGCAAAAGCATCCAACAGCTTCATCTTGAACGCGCTATCGCTTTAGCCAAGGAAGTATCAAAGGTAAAGCAACTAAGCTACGCTTTGATTGAACGGGTTGCAAAGGATTTTACCAATCACTCAGAACTTCCCAGCAATGAGCAACGCTGCTCTTGGAAGGAAAAAATCACTCAATTTATGAGAAAAAAAGACAAGAAATAGCCCCTAAAAAATATCGAAAAGATTTCAGAAATTTAGAAAATAAGGCGCGGTTCAAAGCTTTGATCAGTAGTTGAGAAACTCAACAGTGGTGTGGCTCTGATTGTGGTTTTGGTGCAAGATTTAAAGGAAATAACTTATACAAAAAGACCTATAAAATTATTCCACAGATTAGCAAAATCGCTTTTAATAGACTTTTGTCATTTTAGTCAGTTGTTTTTAGACCCTCTATTATTTTTTTCAAATAAGAGAAAATTAAAAATATTATATTTCAATATGTTAAGTTTTATCGATTTTTTAAAATACAACTTATTAAAACAGCCATAACAAATAAATACAACCGTAAATATATATTTGTCAGTTTGTGTCTGTAAATTGAACCGACAAAAGTAATCATTTTAGTGAGTGATTAAAACACGTCTTTAAAAAACATGTGATCTTTTAAAGCCTTTCAAAAGACAGTTTATAATCATAAGAAATGCTATCAAGATCATTATGGTTATAGTTTAGGGGGTTTAGGGGGGTATGGGTGTTCTTTTTACACCCTCCTTTATATATATTTTTTAGTCAAAAATAAAAGTTATTATATTTCAATAAGTTAATGTTTTAAATAAACAACCTATATTAAATACAACATATAAATACAATCTTTAATATATATTTAAGAGGGTTTTGTAGGTGTTTTGGGGGTTTTAAAAACAGACAAAACCTATAAGCAAAATGAAGATATAAAACTCTCTTTAAAGAGTTTTTTTGAAAGCTATAAAGCTATCATTTGAGATTACGGTATAATCTCTTAAAGGCAATCCAAATGACGGTGTTTAAAAGTGCAAATGATTTCTTTTTAGAATAACGCATATAAACACTCCTTTTAAGATTATAGGTAATCAAATTACAAAAGAGGTATAGTTTATAGTTATAAGGCTCTATACCCCTTATGATTAGCATATCCATTATGTGAGCATGGCAAGTCTATTCAATTTCTTTAATTTCTAATTTTGGTAGGCTCTTAACAATTTTCATTGTCTCTAAACTTACGGTAATAATCCTTTGAAACAATTCTAGAGGGTAGGCAGGGTTTCCAACGGTTTCAACAGCATAGCGATTGGCATCATTAACAATGCCACTCTTTTTATCTGTTTTTACACATTGACGCCCCATAACCCATTCAAGAGCAGGCTTGCCATTGACGATATAGTCATAAGCTTCCTTGGGTATATCTGTCATGATGATATTACTATTATAAATAACCGTCGATTTATCCTTTTCCTTGCTATTTTTAATTTTTGCGAATTTCATTTCATTCACGTAATAAAACTTTTCTGGATTAGAGATATCAATCTGTTTTGGATTACCCTTTTTAAAGATCACTGGATAAGGTTCCACATCTTCATAATTTACGTGCAAATGAGCTAATTTACGTCCTGCTGTAATAAATTTCCAAAAATCATCAGTACTCTTTACACAAGGGATACGAGGCAATTCCTTGCATAAATTATCAGCATAACGAGTACAATAATCTTCCGAATGCAAAATCCCATAAACATAATAGAATAGATCATCTTTTGTTATATTCTCATTAGGATAAGCAGCTCTAAAATGGTCTAGACCTTCATCCGTAATGGCATCACGCTTCTGTAAACCAGTATTTTTGCTTTCTTCTGTAGAAATTAAAAATAAATGCGATTGTTTCTTATTTTTTATGGGTTCTACATTGTCGTAGATATAT
The DNA here is from genome assembly GCF_028618575.1 of Bartonella sp. ML70XJBT.G. Lineage (GTDB taxonomy): Bacteria > Pseudomonadota > Alphaproteobacteria > Rhizobiales > Rhizobiaceae > Bartonella. Next base: position 6,989 of record NZ_JAQITA010000026.1, read on the forward strand.
CTTGGAAAACATTGACCATTCTCTATTATCTGAAGATCAGACACAATCTTAATCATGATGACAGAAAAATCTTTCGTTGCTCCTATGCCGGTAACTTGTATGACTCTATTTTCAACTGCTTTTCCCATAGGAAATATGCGCGGCATTTGATAAACTCTCTCATTGAAAGTACGATTATAATAGAGCCACTGTTGTGTAAAAGGAGGATACAGACTTTGTGTAAAGCAGGTATCTTCAAGTTCAAAAACTTTCCCTTTTACCAGTTCTTGCTTAATATTATGACTCCAACTGATTTTATTTTCATCAGAATTTACAAAATTGTTTATAACATTTTTACGTATCCTGCGATCAACATGTCCATAACCATTTTTAAAACGTTCTACTTCACTATTATAGAAAGTAATCATATTACTCATGTTTTTTGCTAAAATTTTACGGCTTGAGTTATATGCCCAGGCATCACGATTAGTTTTGATACCACACGAAAAAGTTTTAAAAAGCTTTTTATGATTATTCTTATCACCTAAAGTTAAGAATGTCTTGAAACTATCATCACGTTGATCAAGCCAATCACCATGTCTGTCTGGTGTGATTATTTGCCAGCCTTTTTTGCTCCGTGTAATACCATCAATGCTACCAAAGTCCTTAATTATCTTAAGCTTTTTTTCTCTTGTGCAGTAATCTTCCACAGCATGGAAATATATTTTCTCACGCTGTTGAGATTCTGGATTTTTCACGAGAATAGAGATACTATAGGGGCTCGAGAACCCTCACCAAAAATTCCACCACTTTCTTTTTTACGTTGTTCTCCAGAAGTCCGCGCATTTCCCCGCAAATGGAAAATATAAAGGCTGCTAAATTCCTCAACGAGGCATTTGCGTAAGCCCGTTGTAGAATGTCCCGTAATAAAACCCGCATTTGTGACAAAACCAACAACACCGCGGTTTTGTATACGGTCACTTGCCCAACGAATTGCTTGTATATAACTGTCATAAAGTGCTTGTACGCAAGTTGCTTTAGATTGAGCAGCATAAGTTTCTCCAATACGGTCATTCAATATGGGATAAGGAGTATTTTTTGCATTATCATTTTCACTTTTTTGCCCTGTTGAATAAGGAGGGTTGCCAAAGATAACTTCGATATTTAGATTTTTCTGATGCTCTAAATATTCACTGTTTTCTTTCATAGTACCTTCCATCAGATCTTTTTTCTCAAAAAGATGAAACGTATCAGTTAAACCAATATGCTTGAATGGGATATAATTCCCTTTCATAAGACCATGATAGGTTGCTTCGATATTAATGGCTGCTATGTAATAGGCTAGCAAGACAATCTCATTAGCATGAATATCATAACGGTATTTATATTCCATGTCCTCTGGTTTTATAAGATTTGATTGTAACAACCGTGTGATAAAGGTACCAGTACCCGTAAAAGGGTCAAGAATAGAAACACCACGTGATCCTAGACTTTTTCCAAATTCATTGCGTAAAACATCATCAACAGAATGAATGATAAAATCAACAACCTCAATGGGGGTATAAACAATTCCTAATTTTTCTACTGTACGTGGAAAAGCATAACGGAAAAATTCATTATAAAGTTCTACAATTAAGCTTTGTTGTGCTTCAAGAGTGGTAATTCCACGCGTGTAAAATTGCACACTCCTAGAAATATTGTTGAGATCTTGAGATTCTTCTTTAAGAGTAAAGTTATCAAGGGCATTGAGTACACGTTGTAAAGCACAAGATACGGGATTTTCTTGAACAAACTGATGCCCCTCAAATAAAGCATTAAAGACTGGACGCGTCACAAGATGTTGCGCAAGCATTTCAATCGCATTTTGTTCTGAGATAGTTGTATTTAAATTGCTACGCAATTCGGTCATAAAATCATTAAACACCCGCCGTGTTTCAGTTTCTGATTTCGTCAAAACCTCAGTTAAGCGTGTGATATGAGTTTGAGCAAGATCACCAACATTTATTGCCCATTTTTTCCAATAGCTAGGGTCGTAAAATCTCTTAACAATAGCAGCTTTAATGACATCTTTACATTTAGAAAAAAGGGGGAGTTCTCCTTGTACTTCATGTGTTTGAGAGGGTTCATAAGTTGCTAACCCAATATTAAGTCCTGAATATTCTAATTTTGAGCGTGTAGGTAAATCATCAATAACTGTAGTCGTATCTTCTAACGCAAGTTCTTGAGAAGCAGCAACAATTTCAAGAGCATGGCTTACGTCTTGTTTTTTGTGCATATGATGAATTATTTTATTAAAGTTATCATCATGTGCACGTAAAGCATTGAGAACTTGCCAAATGACATTATACTTTTTGTTGTTTTCTAAGGCTATTTCCGGTGGAATGCCAGCGGGTATCCCAATGGGGAGAATGATATAACCTCTTTTTTTACCCTCCGCTCGACGCATGACGCGTCCTATCGCTTGAATAATTTCAATTTGACTTTTACGCGGGTGTAAAAATAGAACGGCATCAAGAGCAGGAACATCAACACCTTCAGAAAGACAGCGTACATTGGTAAGTACACGACAAGTATTTTCCCCCGCATCTTCCTTTAACCAGTCAAGTTGTTTTGTACGCTCTTTAGCACTAAATGTTCCATCAATATGAGCAAGGGTACAGTTAAGAGGAAGAGTATCTTTATAGTTCTTATGAAGAGCGCGCAAAGATTCTTGCACTTTTTCTTTTTTGAATCTTTTGCATATGCGTTTAGAAGTCTCAATATCTTTGCAAAAAGCTAAAGCTCTACGCATGGGCTTGGGGTCATCTTCAAGATCAAGTTTCAAGTCCATTTTGGTAAGGGCTCTATAACAGCCATTAATCTTGGTCCTATCGTCAAGAATAAGCTCATAATCCTTATCGGTAATAAGATGTTGAATGGATTTGCTTACTTCTTCTTCATTGACAACTAATATGATAACTTTACAAGGTGATAACAGCTTATCCTCTAAAGCACGTGAAAAGGTGTAAGTGTAAAGTTGTTTGCCATAGAGTTTTTCATTATCCATGGACACCAAAACGTTATTGGATAAGAAAGCATTCCTTTTCAGCTTGTCACTAAAGATCTTTGGGGTTGCTGTCATGTAGAGGCGTTTTTTGCCTCGAATAATGCTATTGTCATGAACCTTGATAAATTCAGATTCATGCTTGTCTGTTCCCAACACAACACCAGTTGTTCTATGGGCTTCATCGCAAATGATCAGATCAAATTCAGGTAACCCATGGGTATTTTGTGCATCCGAAATCACTTGGATAGAATGATAGGTTGAAAAGATCACCGTCATTGCCTCTGCGAAGCTTTCACAAGCCTCTTTGGCAAGTGCTTTGGCATCCGTTGTAGCTGGCAGTACAAGATCTGATGTTTCCATGCCAACAATATCATCTTGGTTTTTACGACGCTTGCCAACTTTTGTATCAGAACACACGGCAAAGGAACGCAAGGGAATTTGTGCATCAGCTGTCCATTCGCGTATCGTTTGCGAAACTAAAGCAAGGGAGGGCACTAAAAACAATACACGCTTGCCTTTTCCGGCGAGAGTTTCGGCACTCTTAAGGCTAGTGAAAGTCTTTCCCGTTCCACATGCCATAATCAGCTTGCCACGGTCTGCTTCTTTTAAGCCTTCACAAACTTTCTTGATGGCTTCTTCCTGATGGGGGCGAGGTTCTTTTGTAGATTTCAGAACAACTTCTTGTTTTGTTGCAAATATTTGCCAGTCTATACGACTGTTTTCCATATGACGAAGGTCAATGCGATAAACGGGTATCGCTTGTCCTTTAATCATTGCATTCACATTGTCAGTTAATTCCACCTCAGTGCTATCAACAAGAAGACGATATTTAAAAATATCTTTTCCAGAAGCAGCGATAAAGCTATCAATATCCTTTTTACTGATCTGATGATCTGCTTTATAAAACTTACACTGAATAGCGACATATCCCTCTTGATTACGAAGCTTAGCGACTAGATCAATGCCGATATCATTTTTATTCCAATCTTTACGCTCTTTAGCCCATTCAAAATAGCTTTCAACCTTTTCATATCGTCCATAATGGAGAGGGTCATGCATAAGATATTTGGTAACAAAATCTTCAAAAATTTTCCCCTGTTGAGCTTTTGAAGTTGTCTGTTCACGATAATATTCTAAGAGAGAGCGTAAAGTGATTTGTTCATGATCAGACTTAAGAGATTGCAGCATATTATAACAGAGCTCCATTTTGATATGAGAGGGTTAATTATTTTCAAAAGAATCAAAATGAAGCTTATTAAATCCATTTTGAACGAATTGAGAAAAAAATGCAGGAAAATGCGAAAAAACGGATATTTTTTTTCAAAAGGGGTTTAAAAGGCTCTTTATCCACAGCCTATGACGTAAGTCAGATCAACAACAGAATAGTGAAATTTGCTCTTTATTTCACATATCATTCAAGACAAATGCACTATGTGTTTAAAAACATCAGAATGATCATTTTGATGCATTTCACTATAGGTTTTGAAGGTTTCTCAAACCCTCAAAATACCTTCAAAAATATACTATGGGCTGAATTTAAGGTTGCGTTGTCGATATAGGTTGTATCATTAAAATACTAACATATTGAAATATAATGTTTTTAATTTTTTACCATTTAAAAAAATGCTATAGGGTTTAGAGTGAACTGACTAAACTGACAAAACTCTTTTTACAAAGTCACTCAGATCATTTGCTTTTGGAGAAAAGTTCCTTGATGAGAATGCCATAAAAAGAGTTTTGCGTGGTTGTCTTTAAGACTTCAAAGGAGATTTCTTCATTGTTTGCTATGATAACTTTTGACTAAGCGATGCAAATGAAGAGCATGATCTGTAGTTTATTTATGCGCGTTATCGAGTGCAGGATAGGGGTGCGCAGAGAATTTATTCTCTCTTATTGATGGATGTCTTAAGGCATTAACTGGGAATATTGTGGCCATAAACATTGACTTAGGAAACAGTTTTGGTTACATGGTTAATGATATGTGTATGGGGGAGAGATTTTCACACAATTTAAATCAAGCAGGATTTTGGTGCAATTTGTATTGGGTTGCAGAGATATGTGCTGTTATTCAAAATCGTCATAGGATAATATTGGTTTGAGTGGTATTGTTAAAAGTTCATGAGGCGCTTTTTTAGCAAAGCTTTATGAATGACCAAAGCGGGGGAAGTCTTTAGTGTTTTTTCTCTTTTTGCGCCAAGAGAGCTTTTTAAGGCTTTTTCTAGTTATTGTTGTGTTGTTTGGCATGTTTCATGGCGCAACGGTTTATGCCCATTCTCCGGCTATTTTATCTCCCAGCTTGCCAACAGATAATTTTTCTCGCGGGTATTCTGAGCAACAACAATTAGAGAGAATTGAGAATTTACGGGCATTAACGCCTAAAAGCCTTACAATGCCTTCAGAAGAAAACCATGGTTCATTTTTGGGTGGAGGATACTGCTTTTCCATTCATCATATTGTTGTTGATGGGGTCCGGCATATAAAGAAGAGCGCCATAGCAGCAGTAACAGATGCTTATGTTGGAAGATGCATAGGTCTTGGGGATATCCAACTCTTGATCAAGCAATTAACCAAGGTTTATTTAGATAAAGGCTATGTAACGGCGCGTTTTTATATTCCTGATCAAGATATCAAAAACAGCAAGATATTAAAGTTTGTTGTTGTTGAGGGGAAGCTTTCGGATATTTATTACAATGGTTTTCCGGCTTCTGCTTACAATCATGTTGTGTGGAGTGCTTTTCCGGGGCTTAAAGGCCATATTCTCAATATGCGGGATATTGAACAGGGGC
>NZ_JAQITA010000027.1 GCF_028618575.1 Bartonella sp. ML70XJBT.G
CCACATCACGGCTTTCGTTAAAGTAAAAACTTTCCCTCTCACAAAAACGAATGGCAGCAAAAATACTTTCTTGGATTTGACCAATATACTCATCCGTGATGTCATCGATTTCGCTTTGAATGACCGACACAAGATGTGCAAACGTTCCTCTGTGACGAAAAACATCTTGGTGATCTTGTATCGGTCCTCCCGTCCTTACCCTAATATAATGACGTGCCATCACAACACCTTTCCGTGAAATATAAAAATTGAAACTAACTTGACATTACACATCATGTGTACCATAGTACTCACATGGTGTTCATTCATAAAACGATAGAATTTGATACTTGGCTTAAGAAACTTAAAGATAAAAGCGTTAAGGCTATTATTCTTCAACGTGTTGTACGTTTAAAACAAGGACTTTTTGGTGATGTTAAATTCTTTAATGGCATAGGTGAATTACGTATCCACTATGGGGCTGGTTACCGAATTTATTTTACCCAAAAGGGCTCTGATTTTGTCCTTTTGTTATGCGGTGGAGATAAATCAACACAGCAAAAGGATATTGAACAAGCATTAAAGTTAAAAAAGGAGTACAGTGATGAGAATAACCCCATTTAAACCTGAAGAATATCTTAAGGACATTGAGTCACAGAAAATTTTTCTCAATGAAGCTCTTAAAACTGGTGATGCTGCTCACATTGCCGATGCCCTTGGTATCGTTGCTCGCGCCCAAAATATGAGTGCCTTAGCAAAAGAAACCAATCGCGAACGCAGTGGATTATACCGCTCCTTAAGCAAAACGGGCGACCCCAAGCTTTCTACCTTAGTCGCTGTATTATCTGCCCTTAATTTGCAACTCTCTGTACAATCTTCTACTTCATAAATTGAGGGGGGAGTTGATAAATCTCTCCCCTTCATTTCAGCGATTGGTTACGAACTGTACAACTACAACACACTCGCCCGCTGCCGTAGTTTTATCACGGGTTGCGTAAAGGGTAGTCTCCTTATCATCTCCAACAAAAGCCTTTTGATCTGTTGGCGTAAAGTCCTGTACGCTTTGGGTTTTGATCTCTTTCTCACTGTATTCGCTCCCCCCATAGGTGCTCCCTATCTTCAATTTCGCCTCAGGAAACGCTGTCTTCACAAAGGCTTTAATCGAAGTAATCACAGCTCCACGGGGTAAGATCCCTATTTTCTCCGTAAGATGCTTATCCTTATGTGAGATATTCAATCGTAAAAAACTCACTTGTTGAGTATGTAGATCTCTACCTTGTAAATAATTTGTAAATCCATCTACCATATCCTATTTCCTTTCTTAATTAACTTTAATCTGCTTCGCCGGTATAGGTGGGAATGACAATGGTTCCAAAATCTTGACCTGAGTTCTCTCCCATACGCCCTTGGAAACGCGTTTTCTTCATGCCCATGATAGTATGGACAGCAAAACCATATTGTCGTTTGTAATCGAATGTTTCTTCTTCAATCTTATAGCGCGCATTGCCATAACCTTTACCAAAAGCCATAACAACACTTTGCGCTCCTAAGAACACCGCACGACGTACACTTGGAATGCGTGCACCACTCGTTGAATTTACACCATTCGTTACATGTTCTGATAGACGTAAAACCACACCGTTATACATGCCTAGAGAACCATCAAAGATTGGATTTTTGGAATGTGAACCTGTAAACGCAGCTTGTTGAATATCGAACCACTGACCTTTATCAGTATTAGTTCGCAATTGTGTCACTTGCTTTGGGTGAAGGTACATTACATAAACATACTTACCATTCACATGAACGGGTCTAATTTTAGGGTTCGCAAGCCTAGCGGTCTCAACAGCCTCATCTATGAGGTGAAGATTAAAACCATGCTTTGCTTTATCTGTAAGCTCTTCATCCTTGGTTTTGCCGTCTGGACGGATAATACGCTTACTGCTTGGGGCTAACGGCGCATTAAAACCATAATGGAGTGGAGTAATATCAACAGTCTCGCTCTCAAAAATCATGCGGTTGGCTGTATAACCACAAGCATGAATGAAAAATGTCATACTCAAACGGTCTGCATACCAATCTACAAGAGCGTTCTTTGCTTCCTCGCGTAGATTAAACAAAGTACGTTGACTATCGATTGTGCCTTCATTAGGAACTCTCGTACCGTTATAGAGTTCATTGATATACAATCTATCATGGAGTGTCTGTAATCCGGGTTCATTTCCCTCTAAGGTTTCGCCCTCACTCACACCTCGTCCTGATAACTGAGCGCGCAAACTAAAGGTTATACAGTCTCCTTTGCTTTTCTGGGTTTCTGTTTTTACCTGAATAATACTATTGGAGTCTTTCCCCATCAAAGGAGCTATGGGAGTTGCCTTAGATACTTCTGCATCAAGTATTCTTGCCCATGTTTTTAAAGAATGAGGTTCATGTGTCCCTACAGTTGTTATTGCCATTTCTTATACCTTTCTTTGCTGTAAAAAAACCGGCTTAAAGCCGGTGGAAAATCCGCATCAAAGGCGGATTATGCTGTTAAAATCTCTCGTTTAATCATCATCACTCGCACCACTCAATTTGCGGAAAAGAGCTTGATTTTTTGGATTTCTATACCATTCTGCAAACTCTTTATCGGACATATTCTCAAGAGCTTCCATAGTCATTGGTCCAACATTGCCCCCTCCACCAGAGGCTGTTAACGTCCTCGCAGAATTCTGACGACTCTGAAGCGCTGCTACTTGATGATTGGCTTGTAGTGCTTGGTTCTGATAGCCACGGTTTTGTGCTATCTTATAAAGCTCTTCTGCTGGATTGAGATTTCTTTGTGCACACGTCGCTACTATCGTCCGCAATTCATCTCCTATAATCGCATCTCTCGTGCTCTTATTGGCGTAATCTGGATAAATACCTGACCAAGAATTTAACTCTTGTTCACGCGTCTGATAAAGAAAATTCACAGCTCCATCAAAATCACCATATTTCTTTTTGACTGTTTCAACAGAATTGTGAAAAAACTGGTTAAGGCGCATATCATGCTGTTGCTGTTCTTCAGCTTGTCTTAGCGCTTCTTTCTGTCCCCTAATATATGCACCCTGCTCTTGAAGCTTTTTTCCCATCCACCCAATGTAACCAATAATATCCTCACGTGGGTCTGGGGGACTTCCTTCATCTTCAACCATTGGCGTCTGAGATTGGGGTTCATAAAATTTGACAAGTGCTTCACGAGCTTGCTTGAATTCTTCTTCAACACGCTGTTGCTCTACACTAGGGACTGTAATCTCTGAAGGCTCATGAACCGGTTCTGCTCCAACCGGCTCTGAAGACGCCACCTCATCACTTTCAACCGCTCCTAGATCATGTTCACTCTCAAAAGAGTCCTCATCATCAAAAACAGCGGGTTCTGCTGCATAATCTTCATTTAGTCCTTCATTCATTTGTGCATCCATTCTTTCACCTCTCTTAAATGCTTCTTCCTCGATATGTTGCTGCTCGCTCCCGCATGATTTGATGTTGCGTTTGTTCATTGAGTATGCGCTGGCGTTCAAGCTCATGGCGTTGCTGCATCAATTCCGCTTCTAACTCTGCTCTCTTTTGACGCATGAACAATTCAATCTGCTTTCCTTGCAAATCCATCTGCTGCATCTGGGCTTTGGCGGCAATATCCTGCTGCTTTTCTTGCAACTTCATTTCCTGCTCGGGATTCATCTGCTGCTGGGCTTGTTGTGCCATTTGCTGCTGCTGTTGAAACTTCTCACTCACACGATTAAGCAGAGATGCAGGCAATGGGGAGTAACGCAGCAAATCAAGCATGATATCTGGTGTTACAGCATTTTGAAGCAACGGTAACAATTGCGTGATAATGCCAAAAGTACGCTCTTTCTCATTCGGGCTGGTGGGCGCATCATCAACCACAATATCATAATCAACACTCATCACAGATTCACGGGTTAAGGGGATATATTGTGCATTCTCCTCTCCTGAAATCCGTACCAAACGACCATCAGAGAGATAATTTTGTATCAAGTACAAAATAAGCTTGCCTTGACGCTTGCGATACAAACGCAAACCATCAAACAGACAAGCAAGCAAGTTTAAACTGGATTGACGCCTTTGTGCCTCTAAAATCCCTGCTTGTGAGACCTCTCGCGTTCCTATGAACTCTGGCGATAATCCGGTAACTTGATTAATCGCTTCTTTCGCTTCATTGAACAGTTGGAAAAAGCCCGTAGGAAACTGAGCCACCGGTTTTGGCTGTATCTTGCCACCTGCAAGCGCTCCATTTTTTAAAACCGTAATACTATCTGCTCTGCTCCAACTTTTGACAGCTTCTCTCTCGTCTTCAAAGGCGCCCCTCTCTGCCATAATCCCGCCTTTAGATTGGCTATTGAGAATGTGCATGACTTGGCTAAAATATTTATTCGCCCATCGTTGTGGATCTTTTGTAGGACGGACAACCCCGTAAAATTGCCGCTCTATCTTGTCAAAATAACCTGTGATACACTCCCAACCTAATTGACCAGCAGGAACCATCGGTTGATCTGGTTCAAGCAAAACTTTCCTGCCTAAAAAAGCACGCTTGACCACCTTTTTATTGAAAGCCGCTCCTTGTATCTGAGGCATCGTGCATTGGAGCTGTTTAAACTCCTCTTCACTATAGTCACGAAGTTCTCCCGTCGATAAATCGGGCGCCTTATAATATCTCTCGCTTTCAAACCAACGGCATTCAACAAGCGTGACCATCCGTCGACCGTTTTCAACTCCCTCCACGCTTTCATCATGACCATAACTATCTAGATCATTGTGATGAATCCCCTCATAAGCACTACCATCCCTCGCCCAATCCGCACTCAATTCGCTCCAATGGGCTTGCGGAAACATCCGCTTGGCAACTTCCAAGGGCTTGCGGTCCACATACCACAAACGTTGCGCATCGGTTAAATTCGGTTGTACCGCTGCACTGTCCCAAACCATCTTCAATGGATCTAAACGTGTAATAACCGGCTCACCATCTATACTGTTTTCGTAATCAAGTCTGGTATCGGTCCAGCCCATACCGCAGATGACAGCATCTTGGAAAGCATCAGAGTCCGCATATTCCGCATGTGCCATATCACGAAACCATTCTGCTGCTCCGGTGAGCAATTCGCTTGGTAATGCCTTGCCTATTTGACGCGGAATAAATTGCACCTCTCGCTTATTATTACGTTCTGAACCCACAACGGCATTCACAAGCGGGGCTATCCGATTAAAGGTCATAACGGGGCGGCGCTGTTCCTTTAAAGCTGCTAAATCGGCTTCATTCCACTGATCCCCATTGTAAAAACAAAAATCTTCACGTGCTTGCTCACGCCATTTGTTCACATGCTCAACATCTTCTTTGTACCAACTGACAAGTTTACGAAACAAACCTTCCCTTGACAGATCTGAAATGTTGCTATCTTTGTCTAAATGCTCTTCATCATGCATCATTCTGCCATCCATGACGTACTCTCATAAGCTTCTCTACCGCTGTAAGCGTGTCTCTTATGTTTCTGCACCGGCTGCTCATAACCCACACACATTAAGCCAAAGGCATCGGCTGCATGACTCGACCAATCATGCTCGGCGCCTAACCCTATATTCCGCTTCTCATCCCATTTCTCATGATACCAGTTCAGTGCCTTGCGTCCTGCTACGGTCGTTTCTTCATTGAACCAAACTGAGGGTAAAATACGCCGCACCGCCTCTATCCGCATCTTAACAGCACCGGCTCCTTGATTAGGGATCACTTGCGTTTCAAAACCCGCATCATTCAAGGCACTCTCAAAACTCACATTGTGCACACGGTCTCTGGTTGCACCATCATGGGGGAGAACCATTAATGCCGTCTCATAACCATTTTGACGTAACCAGCCAATATGCTCTGATAACGGCTGCCCTTGTGCCTCGTAATAATCAAGCACTCTGATTTCTCTGCCAACAAATTGTGCTATCCAAATCGCCGTTGCATCTGCCTTGGCACCTGTGCCGCCAATATCCCAAAAGGCGCGTATCTGCATTAAAGGATCACGTGCAACACGCCCTATCCGCCCCTCCTCCTCAGCTGCCAACATCTCTTTTTGATAGTAAGCCCCTTGAACAGCGGTAAGATAAGCACCCTCCCATATATGCTTATAGGTCTCTGGACGGTTTCTCAGATCATCAAGACGGGCTTCATTCAAGATCTTTGGAAACTTCGGATTATCTGACCAATTGATCTCTACACGCTTAATCGCCTCATTATCTGAAAAGCGAAACCGTTTCTCAACGGGGGCATTATCTCGCAATGGGTTCCATGTTACCCATAATTCTGCACGCCAACCCTCGCCCTCTTCACGCAACGTCGGTATAAGCGTCTGCCAAGCTGTCTCTGTCACGGGTTCTGCTTCATCAACCCAACAGAGCAATATCCGCCCCATGGATTTGATGCTGGCTATATTGCGATCCAGACCACAAAACTGAAAGCCTATACGCCCATCAATCGACTTAATCGAAGACTCCCCAACCTTGTAATAGTCCTTTAAAAAGTCATGGGCTTCAATAGCGCGCTTAATCTCCTCCAATGAACTTTCTGCGAGCGAATTTTGAAATTGGCGCGCACAAAGGATAGTGCCCGATATCCCTCCCATACCAAATTGATAGCCCTTTAAAGCCGCCATCAAGGCAAAAGATCTTGTTTTTCCAGACCCTCGTCCACCCCAAGCCACTCGTACCAAAGCATCCCCATCAAAAATAGGTAGAAGTTTTGGTACAATCTTAATCTGTCTTGTCGTCATTCATTGTTAAAGGAACAATTTCCACGCGCCCTATCATCTTAATCGCTCCCCCATCCTCACCTGTTACTTGCAAAGGCAAGATCTTACCAAGCAACGCTAAATAAGCCGCAGGGCATTTAATCGCTTGCTGTTCCAGATAAGAGATCAGTCCTTCCTTACCATATTTATTGCCTGCCAATTCAGCAGCTTTAATAATTGCCTCTTTTAAAAGCCGTGTATTCTTATTTGGAACTCCTTTTACCCGCCCTTGACCAGCATTAGGAGGCAGAGGCTTTTTGGTTGGCTGTAAAACCTGCTCTGTATTTTCTGATGTCATAAATTCCTCCCTCCAGATAATAAAAAACCCCGCATTTGCGGGGGTTTTAGACTGTACATCACCCTCATTTAGACACAATACGCCTAAGTACAGTAATGTCATTAAATACGATTTGCATCACTTTGTCAACATAAAAATAACACATATTGATAATTTCAAAGGGAATCTGTTAGGTAATTAAGACGTAAATTAAGGTAGAAACAATGTTTATAAAAAAATCTTTCTTTAGAAGCATCTTAATTATCACACTTCTAATATTATATCCTATCCCCACTCAAATGGGATATACAAATCCGAAACAAACATTTTCTTCGAAAGAAATTATCGAACGAGAGAGACTATTACGCATTTTTCTTGTAAATGGAAGTCACTGGTGGTCAGACAGATTTTACAACATCTTATGGATAGAAAAAATATTTTTTTCAGAACAAAATTGGCGATTATCGAAGCTGTCCTATGAAAAACGTATTCATATAATAAAAAAATGGCAGGATATAATCATAAAACGACATCAGATATTTCACGCTTTGTGTTCCCTTATAGAATTTGAAATAAATACAATGAGGGATGTGAATGATGCAAAACAATCTAATGAGCATGTACATGTATCAAACCTCATGCAACACCTATACAACTACAGAGAAAAGATAAATGAAAAGAAGAAAAAACTCGAAAAACTAGATCATGAAATTGATCTATTATATAGAGTTATTATAGAGTTTTCATAACTTTGATCTATAATTATTATGAAAAATGTTTCTGAAGCCCATTAAGAGCGATATGCAATAATCTATAAAAAGCGAAAGAGGCAGCAAGCTACCTCTTCGCACCTGACCCCTTTTACAAGGGAGCGGTCACTGTTTTGTTACAGCGCCGTTATTTCCAATATCTATAAAGCACATTAAGAGCAACCTTTAGTGAACTTACAAGATGCGGTAATTCTTGATCCTCTATAACAAGGTACTGTAGCGCTGCATAAAGATTGTACTGTCTATAGAGATGTTGCGCTTCTTTTATTGCTTCTTGCATATTTGCAAACTGCTCTGTTGCAAATTCTACCCATTTATCTCTTGCTTTATCATCAGAAGATGATGGCATTTCGTCATAAATAGCACTAGGCAAGCCTTTTGCACAAAGGTAGTTATTTCGTATCTGTAGATATTGTTGTGCGGTGTCATATTGCTCTTGTGTAAGCACACCTTGTAAACACAGCCGCCCTATGTAGGTACTTGCAAGCGGATTTTTTGCATCTTGTAAGCTTAAAGAGAAGCGCTTTGCACGCATTTCTATTGCCAATTTATCGACAGCTTCACGAGGCGCTTTTGCTCGTGATATACGACCATTGGCTTCTCTGATCTGCCCTGTGATCTTAGGGCGTCCCCTCTTTTTATTTTTTTTCACATATAACCTCAGACACCTGTTTAACGTTTTCCCAAATTTCATCTGAATTTGACAATGCTCCTATACTCAAACTCACTACAAGTGTCAGTAGTCCTCCTAACATACCAAAGACGGATATTTTTCCCCAACCATAACCATCATCATCATCATCATACCTCATCCATATGACGACAAGTATCATTATTCCAACTAGAAAGACGGCAGCTACATCACAGCATCTCCCAATCTTAGCATGATGTTGTAAGGATTTTATCTCTTGCTCTGTAATAGTATAGTTATAAATTGGTTTAGATTTACAGATTGAACTAAATGTAGGTAACGGCTGCTTATCAGACATTGATAACACTTTCTATTTAAAAAGGAACATCATCATTTAAAGGGCTTGTGGACATATCAAGAGGTCTGTGAAAGCTTGTCGCATAGGGAGATGATTGCTCTTGATCATCGTCATTTTTGCCATCTAACAGCTTTAAGTCCCCTTTGTATTGTGGCAAGACAATCTCTGTTACAAAACGTTCAACACCGTTTTTATCTTGCCATTTACGGGTTTGTAACTGCCCCTCTATATAGACTTTGCTGCCTTTATGAAGATACTGAAGTGCTATTTTTGCCAAATGTGGATTAAAAACCACAATGGAATGCCATTCTGTTTTTTGGATTTTCTTATTGGTTGCCTTCTCTGTATAGCTCTCAGAAGTTGCTACACGAAAATTGACCACCTCACCACCTGATGGCATTGTTTTGCTTTCGGGATCAGCCCCTAAATGACCGATTAAAATCACTTTATTAAGCATTTACTTGATATCCTTTTTATAGGAAATGGTACTTAGAAACAAAATAAATCATAATAAACAATACTATAACACATCATAATGAATTTTTAAAAACAAAATTTATTATAACACACTGAATCTAAATAATGAATCCTGTTTTTATTTTATTTAATTGCTTGCGTTTTTATATAGATTGTGTAATATAAAAATATTCGTCCGCTCTTGGATAATGGAATAACAGAAAGCGTGTAAAAAAGCCGTGTCGATTAATTTTGATGCGGTTTTTTTATTGGCTATTCTTTGCTTTTTTAAGATTAGAGCATGCAAAAGCAAGATTATGATAAGGTGATATAAAAAAAACCTTGCCATCTCAAAAAGAGGGACAAGGTTTTCAGTTTCTTAAATCGATTTCTATATTAGCATCGCCTGCTTTATGATGCAAATAGAATTAAAATAAATTTGTCTTTATACACAATATGTAGTATTTTATTTGATGCTAGCATGCATTGCAAAACAACAAAATGAAAGCCGTGTCAAAATCAATTGGCACGGCTTTTTTATGATACTTAAGAAATGTTTTTAATCTAGAGAACGGTTAAAAAACAACGCTAGAATAACGTTGCGAATTAAGCATAGCATGATCTATTTTATGATGCAATTTGATAAAAACGCCATTGCGTTTATACACAAAATATGTAATATTTATTCTGCAATTTGCATTTGGAAATGACATTATATTACATCCTTGTAATAAAAGCCGCGTCCCTTAAAGACACGGCTTTTTTTCTATTTAAAACCAGCCCCCGCCCCTTATTTACGCTGCTTTATTTGTGCTTTGTTCACTACCATCAGTATCTTTATAAACTCTTTTATTGCCTTTAATGACGGCATTCCCACAAACTTTTACAGAGAAATAAACTTTTGATTTTCCTTGAATGTGTGCATTATCATAAATTTCTGCCTCTGGATAAATACAAGCCGACCCCGATATTTTTGCATTCCCATAAATAAAGCCAGCAACACAAGCGCTATTCAAAATTTTTGCATTGTCATAAATTTTTGCTTCGGGAGATACCATGGCTTTATTACAAACAATGGCATTCCCATAAATTTCACCACAAATTACTGCATTATCGCATATTTGTGCATTGCCATAGACATAAGCTTCCTTTTCAAGAACCCGTGCCTTATCACTAATCACAGCATTTCCTGATACCCTTGCCTCATTAAAAACATAAGAGTTATTACGTATTTTTGCATTTTCAGAAACGACGGCATTGCAAAAAACACAAGCATCATCATAGACCCAGCAATGACCATCATGAGAGAGGTTGCTTTCATTTTCTATAAAGCCGCCAAGATCCCCAGCCTTGACATCATCGAAATCTCTTAAAGCACGAATACGATGTAAAGTAAGCCCATCAAAATTAATGTTTTCATTAGTTAATTCATATTTTTTGGATAAATTTGTATTGGTCATAGGTAGCTCCCTAATCTAATATTCGTTAAATTTTTAAATGAGATGTTTAAAAAGAGGCGCCCCCGCACCGCCCGTGCTTTTTTACGCTGCTTGCTCTGAAAGTTTTTTGCGATCAGTAATCACAACATTGTCACTAACATTGTCACAAACGCTAGCATTGCCACAAATTTTTGCATTCCCATGTATCTTTGCAACGCTATAAACAGAAGCATTATCAAATATTTTTGCATTCCCAAAAATCTCTGCATCGCTATAAATACAAGCATTCCCAAATACATGCGCATTACCGTAAACTTTACCATTTACTTCTGCTTTACCGTAAACTTTAGCATTATCAAAAATACGAGTGGTGTAATTCGTTTGCACATCACCAAAAACCTCTGCATTACCGTATACACAACCGTCTATCCAAGCCTTGCCATGTATTTTTGCATTATCGTAAACACGAGCGTCACCATAAATCCAAGCGTCGCCAGCGATTTGTGCATTACCGTAAACACGAGCCCGTTGACAGATACGAGCATTATCTCTAACCCAGCAGTCGCCATCATGTGAAAGATGCTCACTACTTTCTATAAAACCACCTAAGTCGCCTGCTTTAACATCTGCAAAGTCTCTAATGGCTCTAATACGTCTTAATGTGTGGATACCAGCTATAATTGTCTCGCCCGTAAATTCATATTTTTTAGGAATGCCTTGCTTTTTAGGAGGAACGGGACCAGTATCAGTTGCTCCCATATTATCTGCAATAGCTTTAATAAGAGCGCGACGAAAACCATTCATATATGTCATGTTAAATTCTTTCTATTCAATAAAAGTTTTTGATTAACAACCCTATAAGGGCGTCGGGCGCTCAAAAACACGGTGAATAGTCCGTCGTTACACTTTTCTCATAAAGAGTATTGTATGGTGTAACCACACCCGACAAAATCGTTATACGCTACTTAAAGCATAAAAGACAGCCAGTATTTTAAAAAGATGGGAGAAACCTTATCGTGGTCTATCCGCTATTCACAAGTGTTTTTGAAGCACTTGCCAATCTTTCTAAACAAACCCGCCTTTAAAGTCAATACGTATTTTTTATTTTTTTCAATTTTTTTCATTTTGATACCTACCTAATTGAATATCAAGCGCTTTTTCTAGCTCACGATCTATATAATCATCATCATAAGCTTGTGAATAACCTCTCTCACCATCATCTCTAATCTCACAAATCAACGGCTCTTTTGTGCGTTGTTTGATCTTCTCATTCACCTCGTCTATCAATGCCTCATAACTCAATAAGCTTTTTGGCAAATGACCTCCATATATCCACGCTTTCACTTGTGCCTTGGTACTGTAATCAACTTCAATAGGTATCTCATGATACTGTCCACCATCGAATTCCTCATATTCCCTCGTTCCATCTTCATATTCGTATAGATTATAAAAATACTCTGCTACCCCCATTCCCCATGGTGCATATCCAACTGCCGTTGCTATAAATTTTTTACGTCTTGATTTACCATTTTTTAAGAGCATATGTTTTAATATTCTCATATCTAAATCCATAACTTTTACCAATGGGTTTATTTGCCTCAAAATGGACCGTACAGAGCAGTTTTAATTTCCAATGTGGTAATTATCAAAAAACTATCCAATCGCTTTGTACGGTGCCTTTTTGTCGATTTAAACGCATATCTAATCCAATAGGTTTTCTACTTTGCACCATTTTGCTGTCTAATCAATGTGTTTTATTATTCCTCCTATTCCACTTAAAGCCTTTTCAAGTTCTTGCTTTTGAACAAGTGTAAGCGGTTTTGAATGCTCTCTCTCTGCTTGTTCTTTCAAAAGCTT
>NZ_JAQITA010000028.1:0-8610 GCF_028618575.1 Bartonella sp. ML70XJBT.G
GGGTTAATGAATCCAAAGCCTACACGGATATGAAGTTTGAGACGTTAAATTATGCAGTTGAGGATGTACGCAAAGAAGCAAGACAAGCAGCTGCTGTTGGTTTGGCTGTCTCTAATTTAAGTTATGACGATACACCAGGGAAAGTAAGTTTTTCATTTGGTACGGGTGTATGGCGTAGCCAATCGGCATTTGCTATCGGTGCTGGTTATATGTCTGAAAATGGGAAATTCCGCTCTAATATATCTGCAACGAGTGCTGGAGGTCATTGGGGTATAGGTGCTGGATTTAGGGTCACGTTGAATTAACAGTAAAAAAAATAGAAATTTCCCTTCTCTTAAATAAGGCGAAGGGAATTTTTTAATCACTCATGGAGATCGATAGGAAATAAAGGATCACTATCAATAAATAGCCTATTTGACGTTCTCATTGGTAAGTTTGTGGTAAAAAAGTATTTATCGTATCAAAGAGGAATAATTTGTAGAATCCATATTATTCTCGATTTTTGTTATTGTTTAAAAGACATTCTTTTGGAAATTGAGTAATTGCTTTTATTAAGTATTTTTTGTCTTTTCGCGGCAAAATTTGATCTTATGATGCACTGTTTTTATGAAAAAAGAACATAACAATCGCATTATGAATGAATGGAGTATTATTATTCAATAATAAAATGAAGATACAGGTTGCTTTGCATAATATACCAATTGTCAGTTTGTAACGGGGATATACCATATGATTTGTGGTGATGAGATTACAATCAAAGATATTGTAATTTGTAGGGAGATGCCTCTTTTGAGGGAAAATTGTTATTTATGCTAGCCAGTTGTGTAAAATAGCTTTATGCGCGGCTATATTTCAAGTTATATATGATATCATTATCGTATGTGAAAAGGGATTACAATCGGTAAGTGAAAGGATAAAATCATTTTTGGAAAACAAAGGGTTTGTTTAATCATTTTAGTGATTCTGATGACAAAGGCATGGAAAGTTTTGTTGTAGCATCCCATGAAACTTTCATCTCTTCAGCAGAGATTATTCCTATATTCTTCTCAATTTGAGCTTTATGCATATAACATAAAAGACGTAAACAAATGCCTATAAGCAAACGAAAAGCCAGTTATGGTAAGGTTATTGTCGCGAAGAGTCGAGACAGGCAGTGGCTATAGGTTTAGCTGTATCGAATTTGAGTTATGAAAATATGCTAGACTCTTTAAGTTTATCGATTGAGACAGGCATATGGTGCAATCAATCCGCCTTCGCGATTGGAGCAAGTTATATGTCTGAAAATAGGAAGATTTGGTCAAATATATTTGCGACGATTTCAGAAGGACATTGGAGCATAGGAGCAACTTAAGAGTAAAGCTGAATTAATAGATAGCCAGCAAGATTGTACTTGAGTTATGAAAATATAGTTTTCTTTTAAGTATTTTGTTTGAAAATTATATGAGAATTTGTATTTTATCTTTTGTAATATTTTTAAAGAGTCGTTTATGTTCAATTTTTTTGTAAACGCTAATTTTTTTTAGAATATTGTTTTTAATGTTGAAAAAAGATCACATAACGATGTGAAAACATATATTTTTATTCCAATTAATAAAAAGTTTTATTTTTTTGTTGCTATTTTGTTAAATAACAGATAGTGGTGAGAGAGGTATATTAGTAAGACTCATTTTGATTAAATAAGATAATTAAAAGGGGGGGAGTAATGCGTAAAAGACGAAAAAATAATAGCAAAACAAATTCACACTGTTGCATTACACTTGATAAAAAAATGCTATAAATCAAAACCCCTTATTTTTCTTAAGTATCATAGGTTAATAATTTACCTCTTATTAAGAAAAAAACTTCTTAATAAGAAAGAATTCATTACCAACTTTAAAGTAACAAAATACTTCTGAAAGTACTGTTTTAAGTAATAAGATCCTTATTAAGTAAAATGCCTTTAATGTTTAAATACATAAAATCCCTTTTTAAAACCCAAAGGGCGAAAACCGCCTCTAAACCTGAATATAATCTAAATGTATCATTTTCAGTCCATTAAACATTTCCACATTTAGATCTCAACATAGAAAGCGTCACAAAACAAAAACAAAGACTCAAAATGTTCTCACTTTGATCACAAGTTTTGATACAAGTACTACTACAACAGTGCAAATAACACTGAAATGTGTCTTTTTTATGTTCTGGATATGCTTTTTAAATTTTTTCATTGGAGAGTTTGTTATGAAAAAATTATCTGCCACATCAAAGAGACCTAGTTTGCATGCTGTATCTGTTTCTCGGCGTTTATCTTTATTTGCAAAGCTTTCGTTGGGAACGGCAATGGCCATGCTTTTATCGAGTGGATTTCCTGTGGTGGCTTCGAATCTCGCTATTACAGCAGCAAAGAATATGAGTCAAAATGCTCCAGAGGTAAGTTATCCTAAAGGGAGTCATGGCAGTATTGTTTTTTCTGGTGATGATGATTTCTGTGGTGTAGATCATGTTACTGGTCGTGGAGGAAGTGCTCCGCGTTCTGGGCGTATAATAAGTGTGGAAGAAGAATATCAGAGATTTGCCGAATACAAAACGGTAAATGGCGTTTCTCCTTATAGCCAAAGCTTAAATCAACAAAGATGGTCTGGTGATGGGAGGACCAGTGGGGGTACGGGTTATATGGGGGCATCGACGGGTGGTGATACAAATATCATGCCTGAGGCTTATGGTATTTATTCTTTTGCCACCGGTTGTGGTTCTTCTGCAACGGGAAATTATTCCGTAGCATTTGGTGCAAATGCAACGGCACGGACTGGAGGATCGCAAGCCTTTGGTGTTGCTGCACTTGCAAGTGGGAAGGTGACGGTTGCTATAGGTGTGGGGGCAGAAGCGTCAGGAGACGCTGGGGTTGCTTTTGGTGGATTGACAAAAGCAAGCGGTGAACACAGTGTTGCTATTGGTGAGAAAGCAAAGGCAACGGGGAAATTCGGTATAGCTGTGGGTAATGAGGCAGAGGCGACAAAAGAAGATAGTATGGCTATAGGTCGCATGGCACACGCTTTGGGGAAAAGCAGTGTAGCGTTAGGTTCTGAATATAATGTGAAGAGTGAGCACGGGGATAATGATTATACCACTGCCAATGGTGATTATTCAACGGCTTTGGGTGCTGTTTCTAAGGCTATGGAGTATGGTACCACTGCTGTTGGTCATCGTGCCTATGCAATGGCTAAACACGCTGTTTCTGTAGGCTTTTATTCAGAGGCAAATGCAGAGCAAAGTATTGCTTTAGGGGTATTTTCAAAGGCAAATGCAAAGGGAGGTATTGCTATAGGTTACGATTCCAAAGTGAATGTTGATGGTGGTATTGCTATAGGGAACAATTCTGTGTCCAATAGGGCCGCTGGTGTTTTTGGATATACTCCTATTCTGCAAGGACCAGCCACCAACACCGAATCCCAATGGAAGAGTACTGTGGGCGCTTTTAGTGTTGGTGATGGTGATGCTATAACACGACAGATTACAGGTGTTGCAGCTGGTAGTAAACCTTCTGATGCAGTGAATCTTAGACAGCTGCAAGATTTAGAAGAAGTTGTAAGAAAGAACGGTTGGAAACTGTCTGTTGATGGTAAAAATGCTAAAACAGTGCTTTTAGATAGTGACGTAGATTTTTCTACTGGAAGTAACAATCTCCAAATCACCAAAGGACAAGATGACAACAAGGTAAAGTTTGATTTAGCAAAGAACATCACACTAGAGAGCGTAACAGCAGGTGCCAATACTTTCGATGCCACGGGCTTGAAAATTGCGAAAGGTCCACAAATCACAACTGCCGGTATTAATGCAGGGAATAAAAAGATAACCAATGTGGCAACGGGTACTAACGAGACCGATGCTGTGAATTTTGGACAGCTGAAGACAGTTGAAAAAGATATCAAAGATCAAGTAACCGCCAGTAGTTTTGTAAAACAGGATGCCAATACAAGACATATCACCATTGGTAAAAAAACCGATGGTGACAAAATTGATATTACCAATAACAAAAGCGAGCAGCGTACTCTTACGGGTATAAAAGCTGGTGACATCTCAGAAAATTCAAAAGAAGCCGTTACTGGATCGCAGTTGTTTGCTACAAATAAAAATGTGAAAACGGTATCAGATAATTTTAATACCGCTGCCACGAATATAGCCAAATCTTTTGGCGGTGGAGCTAGTTATAGAGATGGCAGATGGTTTGCTCCAGAATTTAGAGTAAGAACAGTTAAAAATAATGGACAAGAATATGATGCGACTTATAAGAATGTCGCCGATGCTTTGAGTGGAGTTGGTAGTTCTATTATAAATGTTCAAAATAAAATTACCAAAAAGATAAATGATGCCATTACCAATGTAAATGATACCATTACCAATGTAAAAGCCGATGCCTTATTATGGAGTGAAAGGGATAATGCGTTTGTAGCGCTGCATGGAAAGGGTTTTGAAGAGGAAGGGGGGGAACCGATACCGAAGTTAAGAGGTAAAATTACCTCTCTTTTAGATGGTAATATTTCTTCTGGTTCTACAGATGCCATTACGGGGGGGCAGCTTTATTCGATGAGCAATACCCTTGCGACCTATTTTGGCGGTGGAGCTGGTTATAAAGATGGGCATAAAGATGGGCAATGGACTTCTCCAACTTTTACACTAAAAACTGTTAACGGTGAAGGCAAGGAAGAAGATGCGACGTATCATAATGTAGCAGAAGCTCTGACTGGTGTTGGTACTTCTTTTACAAACGTTCAGAATAAAATTACCCAACAGATTAATAATGCGATTACCAATGTACAAGGTGATAGCCTTATTAAGAAAGATAAAGAAACCAATTATATCACTATTGGTAAAGAAGTAGCAGGTGATGAAATCAACATCGCCAACAGTTCCAAAGCAGATCGGACACTTTCCGGTGTAAAGGATGCAGTGCAAAACAATGAAGCTGTTAACAAAGGCCAGCTTGATGACAATTTGAAAAAACTTTCTGAGAGCCTTCAGTCAGATGATTCAGCAGTTGTTCATTACAATAAAAAGAACGATGGTAAAATTGATTATACGAATGTGACTTTTGGAAAAGGCAAAGGTTCTACCCCTGTTGCACTTCATAATATTGCTAATGGTGATATATCTGAGTCTTCACTGGGTGCGATCAATGGTCAGCAGATGTATAAAATAGGTAAGGATGTATCAAAAGTCTTAGGAGGTAATGCATCATTTGAGAATGGCACTTTAAAAGAACCAGTCTATAGTTTATCTAGTATTACTGTAGATGGCGAGAGCTCACCGATTGTCTTTACCAATATTGGTTCAGCGTTTTCAGGTCTTGACATGAATATCAAGAATGTAAATAAGCGCATTGAGGAGGTCTCTCAAGAAGTTGCAAAGGATTCTTTAAATTGGAATAATTCTGACAATGCCTTTGTTGCTTCTCACGGGGAAGGCGAGACAAGAAAAGATAGCAAGATTACGCATATTTTAGATGGTAATATTTCGGAAGATTCTACAGACGCCATTACGGGTAAACAGCTTTATTCTATGAGCAATACTCTTGCGACCTATTTTGGTGGTGGTGCCAAATATGAGGATGGCAAATGGACTGACCCAACATTTACAGTACAAACAGTTAAAGATGATGGACAGGAAGAAACGACGACTTATAAAAATGTCGCCGATGCTTTGAGTGGCGTTGGTAGTTCTATCACAAATGTTCAGAATAAAGTGACTGAACAAGTAAATAATGCCATTACTGCTGTCAAAGACGATGCTTTATTGTGGAGTGAAACAGATAAAGCCTTTAGTGCTCAGCATGGCAAGGATGATGCAAAGACAAATAGTAAGATTACACATCTTTTAGATGGTAATATTGCTTCTGATTCTACAGATGCCATTACGGGTAAACAGCTCTATTCGATGAGCAATACCCTTGCGACCTATTTTGGCGGTGGAGCTGGTTATAAAGATGGGCAATGGACTGCACCAACTTTTAGACTAAAAACTGTTAACGGTGAAGGCAAAGAAGAAGATAAGACTTATAAAAATGTAGCAGAGGCTTTAACTGGTGTTGGTACTTCTTTTACAAACGTTCAGAATAAAATTACTCAACAGATTAATAATGCGATTACCAATGTACAAGGTGATAGCCTTATTAAGAAAGATAAAGAAACCAATTATATCACTATTGGTAAAGAAGTAGAAGGCAATGAAATCAACATCGCCAACAGTTCCAAAGCAGATCGGACACTTTCCGGTGTGAAAGCTGCAACAAAGGATAATGAAGCTGTTAACAAAGGTCAGCTTCAAGAAAGTTTGAAGAAACTTTCTGATAATCTTCAGTCAGATGAGTCTGCTGTTGTTCATTATGATAAAGATGATAAAAACGGCACCATTAATTACACGAGTGTGACGTTAGGTGGTAAAGAGAAAAAATCTGTTGCACTTCACAATGTTGCTGATGGTAGTATTGCCAAGGATTCGCACGATGCAATCACGGGTGGTCAGATTAATAAAATCGGTGAAGATATTGCTAAATCCTTAGGTGGAGAAGCATCCTTTAAAAACGGTGTTCTTACACAGCCAACCTATAAATTATCCTACATTTCTAAAGATGGCGGTGTAACAGAGAGCAAATTTCAAGGTGTTGGAACGGCTTTTGCAGGGCTTGATGCAAATATCAAGAATGTGAATGATCGGATTAAGGAAGTGACTCAAAGTGTTGCACAGGATTCTTTATCGTGGAGCAAGACTGATAACGCCTTTAATGCTCAGCATGGGAATGATGGTGCAAAAACCAATAGCAAAATTACGCATCTTTTAGATGGCAATATTGTTGCTGGTTCAACGGATGCTGTTACGGGTAATCAACTCCATTCCTTAGGTGATAAGGTTGCGACCTATTTTGGTGGTGCAGCGAGTTATGAGAATGGCGTATGGGTAGCTCCAAGCTTTAAGGTTAATACAGTTAACGCTGAAGGTCAGGAAAAAAATGAGACTTATCACAATGTAGCCGAAGCTTTAACAGGAGTTGGTACGTCTTTCACGAATATTAAAAATGAAATTACCAACCAGATTACTCATCTTCAGTCAGATGATTCCGCTGTTGTGCATTATGATAAAAAAGATAATGATCAGATTGATTATGCGAGTATCACTTTAGGAGGTAAAGATAAAACCTTTACCGTTCTCCATAATGTTGCGGATGGTGCAATTTCTTCAGCATCGCATGATGCAATTAATGGTGGTCAAATTAACAAAATTGGTGAAGATATTGCCAAATTCTTAGGTGGTGAAGCATCTTTTAAAGATGGTACTTTTACAGAGCCAACCTATAACTTATCTTATATTGCTACAGATGGAACAGTAAGCAAGAGTTCTTATCAAGGTGTTGGAACAGCTTTTGCAGGTCTTGATCTCAATATCAAGAATGTGAATGATCGTATTAAAGAAGTCTCTCAGGGAATTGCACAGGATTCTTTATTGTGGAGCAAGTCTGACAATGCTTTTAGTGCGCTTCATGGGAAAGATAATGACAGAAAAGCTAGCAAAATAACACATCTTTCGGATGGTAACATTTCTTCTGGTTCCACAGATGCTGTTACAGGTAACCAACTTTATTCTTTAAACAAGCAATTTGCGACCTATTTTGGTGGCGGAGCTGGTTATAACGAAAAAGGAGAATGGCAAGCTCCTAACTTTAAGATAAATACAGTTAAAGAGGATGGTAACTCTGAAGAGAGGAACTATACCAATGTAGCGGAAGCATTGACTGGAGTTGGTACGTCTTTCACAAATATCAAAAATGAGATTACTAACCAAATTACTCATCTTCAGTCAGAAGATTCAGCGGTTGTTCATTATGATAAAAAGGATGATAAAACTGATTATACAAATGTTACTTTGGGAGGTAAAGATAAGGTCCTCACAGCGCTCCACAATGTTTCTGCTGGTATTATTTCTGAGAATTCCCATGATGCAATCAATGGTGGACAGGTTCATAAAATAACTGATGGTGTTGCGAAAATTCTTGGTGGTGGAGTAACTTTTAGAGAGGGTTCTTTTACAGAACCGACCTATACTTTATCCAGTGTTGATGAACAAGGAAATGTAAAAAAGGATAGCTTTAAAACTGTTGGTTCAGCTTTTGAAGGGTTAGATAAGAATATCAAGAATGTGAATCAGCGGATTAAGGAAGTCTCAGAGGGAGTTGCACAGGATTCTTTGAACTGGAGCGCTAAAGATAATGCGTTTGTAGCGCAGCATGGAGAAGAAGAAAAAACGAATAGCAAGATTAAGTATCTTGCTTCCGGAGATATATCTGCTGCTTCAACAGAAGCAGTAAATGGTTCGCAGCTTCATTCTTTGGGTGATAAAGTTGCGAGCTATTTTGGTGGTGGTGCGAGCTATGAGAATGGCACATGGGTAGCTCCAATCTTCAAAGTTAAGACAGTTAAAGAGGATGGTAACTCTGAAGAGCAAGAGTATAAGAATGTTTCTGCTGCTTTTGAAGGTGTAGGTACGTCTTTCACGAATATTAAAAATGAGATTACTAACCAGATTAATCATCTTCAGTCAGAAGATTCAGCGGTTGTTCATTATAATAAAAAGGATGATGGT
>NZ_JAQITA010000028.1:8620-12337 GCF_028618575.1 Bartonella sp. ML70XJBT.G
AAAAGATAATAACAAAACAAGTAGCAAGATTACGTCTCTTGCCAATGGTGAGGTTACTGCTGGCTCAAGTGATGCTGTAGCAGGTAATCAGCTTCATGCTTTAGGGAGCAGTGTTGCGCAGTCTTTTGGTGGTGAAGCGAGTTATAAGAATGGCGTATGGGTAGCTCCAAGCTTTAAGGTTAATACAGTTAACGCTGAAGGTCAGGAAAAAAATGAGACTTATCACAATGTAGCGGAAGCTTTGAGTGGAGTTGGTAGTTCTTTCACGAATATTAAAAATGAGATTACTAACCAGATTAATCATCTTCAGTCAGAAGATTCAGCGGTTGTTCATTATAATAAAAAGGATGATGGTCAGACGGATTATACGAGTGTCACTTTTGGTGGTAAGGATGAGATCCCTACAGCTCTGCATAATGTTGCGGATGGTAAGATTTCTTCCACATCACGTGATGCGATCACTGGTCAGCAGATTGATAAAATCGGCAAGGATGTAGCACAGTTCTTAGGTGGAAATACAGCCTTTGATAATGGTGCTTTTACAGGTCCAAGCTATGCATTGTCAGAGGTTTCTGCAGAAGGTAAGGTAAAAGAGAAGTCTTTTAGTGATGTAGGTTCAGCCTTTACGGGTCTTGATACAAATATCAAGAATGTGAATGATCGGATTAAGGAAGTTTCAGAGGGAGTTGCACAAGATTCTTTAAATTGGAATAGTGCTGAGGGTGCTTTTGTGGCTCAGCATGGGAAGGATGGTGCAAAGACCAATAGCAAGATTACGCATATTTTGGATGGTGCTGTTACAGCGGCTTCAACGGATGCTATTACTGGAAAACAGCTGTATTCTCTCAATCAGACGCTTGCGACGTATTTTGGTGGTGGAGCGAAGTATGAAGGAGGGCAATGGATAGCTCCAGATTTCAAAGTTCAGCAGTTTAGTGAGGATGGTAAGGCTGAGGAGAAGAGTTATAGCAATGTAGCGGAAGCTTTGGCTGGAGTTGGTAATTCTATCACAAATGTTAAAAATGACCTTACAAAGGAGATCAATACACAGATTAACAATGTAGTGAGTGATAGCCTTGTCAAGCAGGATGAAACAACCAAGCAGATCAATATTGGTGGCGAAACAGATGGTACACAAATCAATATTGCTAGCAAGGATAAAGCGGATCGTACCCTTTCTGGTGTAAAGGCGGCAGAGAAAGGTAATGAAGCGGTTAATAAAGAGCAATTTGATCAAGGGTTGGAGCAGCTTTCTAATAAGCTTCAATCTGAGGATTCCGCTGTTGTTCTTTACGATAAACAGAAAGAAGGTCAAATAGACTATACGAATGTAACTTTAGGAAAAGGTCAAAATGCTTCTCCTGTTGGATTACATAATGTTGCCGATGGTAAGCTTACTGAGAATTCGCATGATGCGGTTACCGGTGGTCAGATTAATACAATTTCTCAGGATGTAGCCAAATTTTTAGGAGGTAGTGCGGCTTTTGAGAAAGGAACTTTTACAGGTCCGACCTATAAATTATCGAGTGTCGATATAAAAGGTAAGGTAATAGAGAAATCATATAACGATGTTGGTTCAGCCTTTGCAGGTCTTGATACGAATATCCAGAATGTGAATACTAATCTCACGAATAAATATAATGAACTTACTGAAAACATCACGAATATTACGCAAGAAGTTAAAGGGGATGCTTTGTTGTGGAACAAGGATGAAGAGGCCTTTGTCGCGCAGCACGGAGAAAAGAAAAGCAATAGCAAGATCACACATCTTTTGGATGGCAATATTGCTTCTGACTCAACGGAGGCTGTGAATGGTTCACAGATTTACTCGATGAATAATACGCTTGCAACCTATTTTGGTGGTGGAGCGAAGTATGAAGGAGGGAAATGGACAGCTCCAGATTTGAAAGTTCAGCATTTTAGTGATGATGGTAAGGCTGAGGAGAAGAGTTATAGCAATGTAGCGGAAGCTTTGGCTGGAGTTGGTAATTCTATCACAAATGTTAAAAATGACATTAC
Organism: Bartonella sp. ML70XJBT.G; assembly: GCF_028618575.1. Classification (GTDB taxonomy): domain Bacteria; phylum Pseudomonadota; class Alphaproteobacteria; order Rhizobiales; family Rhizobiaceae; genus Bartonella. Next base: position 10,640 of record NZ_JAQITA010000028.1, read on the forward strand.
AAAGGAGATCAATACACAGATCAACAATGTAGTGAGTGATAGTCTAGTGAAGCAAGATGAAGAGAGCAAGGTTATCAAGATAGGTGCTGAAAAGGGTGGAACAAGCATTAACATTGCCAATAGTGGTGATGCTGCGCGGACTCTTACAGGCGTAAAATCAGGAGTACTTTCAGAAGAATCGCTTGATGCGGTGAATGGCTCTCAGCTTTATTCGATGAGCAATACGTTAGCGCGCTATTTAGGCGGTGGAGCTGGATATAAGGAAGGGAAATGGGTATCTCCAAGCTTTAAAGTTAAAACAGTCAAGGATGATGGTAGTGCTGTTGAAGAAAAGAGCTATGATGATGTAGCGTCTGCCTTTGCTGGTGTAGGAAATTCATTCACGAATATTCATAAAGAGCTTAAGAATGAGATTAATCAAGTTGTAGGAGACAGCCTTGTAAAGCAAGATGAGAAGACCCATGTGATTTCGGTTGGAGGTGAAAAGAGCGGGACTCAAGTGACTTTTGCAAACACGGATCATGCCGCACGGACCCTCACAGGTGTGAAAGCGGGAGAGCTTTCAGATGTATCGTTTGATGCGGTGAATGGTTCTCAGCTTTTTGCAACCAATCAGAATGTCACGGTTGTAACGAATAATCTGCAAACAACAGCGAGCAATATAGCCAAGTCCTTTGGTGGTGGCGCTGGTTATGATGAAAAAGGCAACTGGAATGCTCCAAGCTTCAAAGTGAAGACTGTCAGTGAAGATGGTAGTAAGGTTGAAGAGCAGAGCTATGATGATGTAGCAAAAGCCTTTGCAAGTGTAGGAACGTCTTTCACGAATATTCATAATGAGATTAATAAGGAGATTAGCCAAGTTGTGAGTGATAGCCTTGTGAAGCAAGATAAAGAGAGTAAGGTTATCAAGATAGGTTCTGAGAAAGAAGGTACAGAAATCACCGTTGCGAATAGTGAAGGTGCGGGACGTCGTATCTCAGGTGTGAAGGCGGCAACTCTTTCAGCAACATCAACAGAAGCTGTGAATGGTTCTCAGCTTTTTGCAACCAATCAGAATGTCACGGCTGTAACGAATAATCTGCAAACAGTTGCTGAGAATACTTCAAAGTTCTTTGGTGGTGGAGCAGATGTGTTTAAAGGTGTTGCACCGACTTATAGAGTGCAGGATAAGGATTATCAGACAGTAGCGGATGCATTTTCTGGTGTTGATCATTCTTTTGCCGATCTTCATAAAGAGATTTCTCAAAATAATAATGAGGTTACTGAACATATTAAGCAAAATGCCTTGTTATGGAGTGATAATGATAACGCGTTTGTTGCTCAACACGGTAAAGAAGATGCCAAGACCAACAGCAAGATTAAGTATCTTGCGAATGGAGATATCACAGCAAATTCAAGCGATGCCGTGAATGGTTCACAACTTTATACGATGAATCAGACATTTGCGACCTATTTTGGTGGTGGCGCTGGTTATGATGAAAAAGGCAACTGGAAGGCTCCAAGCTTCAAAGTGAAGACTGTCAATGAAGATGGTAGTAAGGTTGAAGAACAGAGTTATGATGATGTAGCAAAAGCTTTTGCAAGTGTAGGAACTTCTTTCACCAATATTCATAATGAGATTAATAAGGAGATTAGCCAAGTTGTGAGTGATAGCCTTGTGAAGCAAGATAAAGAGAGTAAGGTTATCAAGATAGGTTC
>NZ_JAQITA010000029.1 GCF_028618575.1 Bartonella sp. ML70XJBT.G
GGGTTAATGAATCCAAAGCCTACACGGATATGAAGTTTGAGACGTTAAATTATGCAGTTGAGGATGTACGCAAAGAAGCAAGACAAGCAGCTGCTGTTGGTTTGGCTGTCTCTAATTTAAGTTATGACGATACACCAGGGAAAGTAAGTTTTTCATTTGGTACGGGTGTATGGCGTAGCCAATCGGCATTTGCTATCGGTGCTGGTTATATGTCTGAAAATGGGAAATTCCGCTCTAATATATCTGCAACGAGTGCTGGAGGTCATTGGGGTATAGGTGCTGGATTTAGGGTCACGTTGAATTAACAGTAAAAAAAATAGAAATTTCCCTTCTCTTAAATAAGGCGAAGGGAATTTTTTAATCACTCATGGAGATCGATAGGAAATAAAGGATCACTATCAATAAATAGCCTATTTGACGTTCTCATTGGTAAGTTTGTGGTAAAAAAGTATTTATCGTATCAAAGAGGAATAATTTGTAGAATCCATATTATTCTCGATTTTTGTTATTGTTTAAAAGACATTCTTTTGGAAATTGAGTAATTGCTTTTATTAAGTATTTTTTGTCTTTTCGCGGCAAAATTTGATCTTATGATGCACTGTTTTTATGAAAAAAGAACATAACAATCGCATTATGAATGAATGGAGTATTATTATTCAATAATAAAATGAAGATACAGGTTGCTTTGCATAATATACCAATTGTCAGTTTGTAACGGGGATATACCATATGATTTGTGGTGATGAGATTACAATCAAAGATATTGTAATTTGTAGGGAGATGCCTCTTTTGAGGGAAAATTGTTATTTATGCTAGCCAGTTGTGTAAAATAGCTTTATGCGCGGCTATATTTCAAGTTATATATGATATCATTATCGTATGTGAAAAGGGATTACAATCGGTAAGTGAAAGGATAAAATCATTTTTGGAAAACAAAGGGTTTGTTTAATCATTTTAGTGATTCTGATGACAAAGGCATGGAAAGTTTTGTTGTAGCATCCCATGAAACTTTCATCTCTTCAGCAGAGATTATTCCTATATTCTTCTCAATTTGAGCTTTATGCATATAACATAAAAGACGTAAACAAATGCCTATAAGCAAACGAAAAGCCAGTTATGGTAAGGTTATTGTCGCGAAGAGTCGAGACAGGCAGTGGCTATAGGTTTAGCTGTATCGAATTTGAGTTATGAAAATATGCTAGACTCTTTAAGTTTATCGATTGAGACAGGCATATGGTGCAATCAATCCGCCTTCGCGATTGGAGCAAGTTATATGTCTGAAAATAGGAAGATTTGGTCAAATATATTTGCGACGATTTCAGAAGGACATTGGAGCATAGGAGCAACTTAAGAGTAAAGCTGAATTAATAGATAGCCAGCAAGATTGTACTTGAGTTATGAAAATATAGTTTTCTTTTAAGTATTTTGTTTGAAAATTATATGAGAATTTGTATTTTATCTTTTGTAATATTTTTAAAGAGTCGTTTATGTTCAATTTTTTTGTAAACGCTAATTTTTTTTAGAATATTGTTTTTAATGTTGAAAAAAGATCACATAACGATGTGAAAACATATATTTTTATTCCAATTAATAAAAAGTTTTATTTTTTTGTTGCTATTTTGTTAAATAACAGATAGTGGTGAGAGAGGTATATTAGTAAGACTCATTTTGATTAAATAAGATAATTAAAAGGGGGGGAGTAATGCGTAAAAGACGAAAAAATAATAGCAAAACAAATTCACACTGTTGCATTACACTTGATAAAAAAATGCTATAAATCAAAACCCCTTATTTTTCTTAAGTATCATAGGTTAATAATTTACCTCTTATTAAGAAAAAAACTTCTTAATAAGAAAGAATTCATTACCAACTTTAAAGTAACAAAATACTTCTGAAAGTACTGTTTTAAGTAATAAGATCCTTATTAAGTAAAATGCCTTTAATGTTTAAATACATAAAATCCCTTTTTAAAACCCAAAGGGCGAAAACCGCCTCTAAACCTGAATATAATCTAAATGTATCATTTTCAGTCCATTAAACATTTCCACATTTAGATCTCAACATAGAAAGCGTCACAAAACAAAAACAAAGACTCAAAATGTTCTCACTTTGATCACAAGTTTTGATACAAGTACTACTACAACAGTGCAAATAACACTGAAATGTGTCTTTTTTATGTTCTGGATATGCTTTTTAAATTTTTTCATTGGAGAGTTTGTTATGAAAAAATTATCTGCCACATCAAAGAGACCTAGTTTGCATGCTGTATCTGTTTCTCGGCGTTTATCTTTATTTGCAAAGCTTTCGTTGGGAACGGCAATGGCCATGCTTTTATCGAGTGGATTTCCTGTGGTGGCTTCGAATCTCGCTATTACAGCAGCAAAGAATATGAGTCAAAATGCTCCAGAGGTAAGTTATCCTAAAGGGAGTCATGGCAGTATTGTTTTTTCTGGTGATGATGATTTCTGTGGTGTAGATCATGTTACTGGTCGTGGAGGAAGTGCTCCGCGTTCTGGGCGTATAATAAGTGTGGAAGAAGAATATCAGAGATTTGCCGAATACAAAACGGTAAATGGCGTTTCTCCTTATAGCCAAAGCTTAAATCAACAAAGATGGTCTGGTGATGGGAGGACCAGTGGGGGTACGGGTTATATGGGGGCATCGACGGGTGGTGATACAAATATCATGCCTGAGGCTTATGGTATTTATTCTTTTGCCACCGGTTGTGGTTCTTCTGCAACGGGAAATTATTCCGTAGCATTTGGTGCAAATGCAACGGCACGGACTGGAGGATCGCAAGCCTTTGGTGTTGCTGCACTTGCAAGTGGGAAGGTGACGGTTGCTATAGGTGTGGGGGCAGAAGCGTCAGGAGACGCTGGGGTTGCTTTTGGTGGATTGACAAAAGCAAGCGGTGAACACAGTGTTGCTATTGGTGAGAAAGCAAAGGCAACGGGGAAATTCGGTATAGCTGTGGGTAATGAGGCAGAGGCGACAAAAGAAGATAGTATGGCTATAGGTCGCATGGCACACGCTTTGGGGAAAAGCAGTGTAGCGTTAGGTTCTGAATATAATGTGAAGAGTGAGCACGGGGATAATGATTATACCACTGCCAATGGTGATTATTCAACGGCTTTGGGTGCTGTTTCTAAGGCTATGGAGTATGGTACCACTGCTGTTGGTCATCGTGCCTATGCAATGGCTAAACACGCTGTTTCTGTAGGCTTTTATTCAGAGGCAAATGCAGAGCAAAGTATTGCTTTAGGGGTATTTTCAAAGGCAAATGCAAAGGGAGGTATTGCTATAGGTTACGATTCCAAAGTGAATGTTGATGGTGGTATTGCTATAGGGAACAATTCTGTGTCCAATAGGGCCGCTGGTGTTTTTGGATATACTCCTATTCTGCAAGGACCAGCCACCAACACCGAATCCCAATGGAAGAGTACTGTGGGCGCTTTTAGTGTTGGTGATGGTGATGCTATAACACGACAGATTACAGGTGTTGCAGCTGGTAGTAAACCTTCTGATGCAGTGAATCTTAGACAGCTGCAAGATTTAGAAGAAGTTGTAAGAAAGAACGGTTGGAAACTGTCTGTTGATGGTAAAAATGCTAAAACAGTGCTTTTAGATAGTGACGTAGATTTTTCTACTGGAAGTAACAATCTCCAAATCACCAAAGGACAAGATGACAACAAGGTAAAGTTTGATTTAGCAAAGAACATCACACTAGAGAGCGTAACAGCAGGTGCCAATACTTTCGATGCCACGGGCTTGAAAATTGCGAAAGGTCCACAAATCACAACTGCCGGTATTAATGCAGGGAATAAAAAGATAACCAATGTGGCAACGGGTACTAACGAGACCGATGCTGTGAATTTTGGACAGCTGAAGACAGTTGAAAAAGATATCAAAGATCAAGTAACCGCCAGTAGTTTTGTAAAACAGGATGCCAATACAAGACATATCACCATTGGTAAAAAAACCGATGGTGACAAAATTGATATTACCAATAACAAAAGCGAGCAGCGTACTCTTACGGGTATAAAAGCTGGTGACATCTCAGAAAATTCAAAAGAAGCCGTTACTGGATCGCAGTTGTTTGCTACAAATAAAAATGTGAAAACGGTATCAGATAATTTTAATACCGCTGCCACGAATATAGCCAAATCTTTTGGCGGTGGAGCTAGTTATAGAGATGGCAGATGGTTTGCTCCAGAATTTAGAGTAAGAACAGTTAAAAATAATGGACAAGAATATGATGCGACTTATAAGAATGTCGCCGATGCTTTGAGTGGAGTTGGTAGTTCTATTATAAATGTTCAAAATAAAATTACCAAAAAGATAAATGATGCCATTACCAATGTAAATGATACCATTACCAATGTAAAAGCCGATGCCTTATTATGGAGTGAAAGGGATAATGCGTTTGTAGCGCTGCATGGAAAGGGTTTTGAAGAGGAAGGGGGGGAACCGATACCGAAGTTAAGAGGTAAAATTACCTCTCTTTTAGATGGTAATATTTCTTCTGGTTCTACAGATGCCATTACGGGGGGGCAGCTTTATTCGATGAGCAATACCCTTGCGACCTATTTTGGCGGTGGAGCTGGTTATAAAGATGGGCATAAAGATGGGCAATGGACTTCTCCAACTTTTACACTAAAAACTGTTAACGGTGAAGGCAAGGAAGAAGATGCGACGTATCATAATGTAGCAGAAGCTCTGACTGGTGTTGGTACTTCTTTTACAAACGTTCAGAATAAAATTACCCAACAGATTAATAATGCGATTACCAATGTACAAGGTGATAGCCTTATTAAGAAAGATAAAGAAACCAATTATATCACTATTGGTAAAGAAGTAGCAGGTGATGAAATCAACATCGCCAACAGTTCCAAAGCAGATCGGACACTTTCCGGTGTAAAGGATGCAGTGCAAAACAATGAAGCTGTTAACAAAGGCCAGCTTGATGACAATTTGAAAAAACTTTCTGAGAGCCTTCAGTCAGATGATTCAGCAGTTGTTCATTACAATAAAAAGAACGATGGTAAAATTGATTATACGAATGTGACTTTTGGAAAAGGCAAAGGTTCTACCCCTGTTGCACTTCATAATATTGCTAATGGTGATATATCTGAGTCTTCACTGGGTGCGATCAATGGTCAGCAGATGTATAAAATAGGTAAGGATGTATCAAAAGTCTTAGGAGGTAATGCATCATTTGAGAATGGCACTTTAAAAGAACCAGTCTATAGTTTATCTAGTATTACTGTAGATGGCGAGAGCTCACCGATTGTCTTTACCAATATTGGTTCAGCGTTTTCAGGTCTTGACATGAATATCAAGAATGTAAATAAGCGCATTGAGGAGGTCTCTCAAGAAGTTGCAAAGGATTCTTTAAATTGGAATAATTCTGACAATGCCTTTGTTGCTTCTCACGGGGAAGGCGAGACAAGAAAAGATAGCAAGATTACGCATATTTTAGATGGTAATATTTCGGAAGATTCTACAGACGCCATTACGGGTAAACAGCTTTATTCTATGAGCAATACTCTTGCGACCTATTTTGGTGGTGGTGCCAAATATGAGGATGGCAAATGGACTGACCCAACATTTACAGTACAAACAGTTAAAGATGATGGACAGGAAGAAACGACGACTTATAAAAATGTCGCCGATGCTTTGAGTGGCGTTGGTAGTTCTATCACAAATGTTCAGAATAAAGTGACTGAACAAGTAAATAATGCCATTACTGCTGTCAAAGACGATGCTTTATTGTGGAGTGAAACAGATAAAGCCTTTAGTGCTCAGCATGGCAAGGATGATGCAAAGACAAATAGTAAGATTACACATCTTTTAGATGGTAATATTGCTTCTGATTCTACAGATGCCATTACGGGTAAACAGCTCTATTCGATGAGCAATACCCTTGCGACCTATTTTGGCGGTGGAGCTGGTTATAAAGATGGGCAATGGACTGCACCAACTTTTAGACTAAAAACTGTTAACGGTGAAGGCAAAGAAGAAGATAAGACTTATAAAAATGTAGCAGAGGCTTTAACTGGTGTTGGTACTTCTTTTACAAACGTTCAGAATAAAATTACTCAACAGATTAATAATGCGATTACCAATGTACAAGGTGATAGCCTTATTAAGAAAGATAAAGAAACCAATTATATCACTATTGGTAAAGAAGTAGAAGGCAATGAAATCAACATCGCCAACAGTTCCAAAGCAGATCGGACACTTTCCGGTGTGAAAGCTGCAACAAAGGATAATGAAGCTGTTAACAAAGGTCAGCTTCAAGAAAGTTTGAAGAAACTTTCTGATAATCTTCAGTCAGATGAGTCTGCTGTTGTTCATTATGATAAAGATGATAAAAACGGCACCATTAATTACACGAGTGTGACGTTAGGTGGTAAAGAGAAAAAATCTGTTGCACTTCACAATGTTGCTGATGGTAGTATTGCCAAGGATTCGCACGATGCAATCACGGGTGGTCAGATTAATAAAATCGGTGAAGATATTGCTAAATCCTTAGGTGGAGAAGCATCCTTTAAAAACGGTGTTCTTACACAGCCAACCTATAAATTATCCTACATTTCTAAAGATGGCGGTGTAACAGAGAGCAAATTTCAAGGTGTTGGAACGGCTTTTGCAGGGCTTGATGCAAATATCAAGAATGTGAATGATCGGATTAAGGAAGTGACTCAAAGTGTTGCACAGGATTCTTTATCGTGGAGCAAGACTGATAACGCCTTTAATGCTCAGCATGGGAATGATGGTGCAAAAACCAATAGCAAAATTACGCATCTTTTAGATGGCAATATTGTTGCTGGTTCAACGGATGCTGTTACGGGTAATCAACTCCATTCCTTAGGTGATAAGGTTGCGACCTATTTTGGTGGTGCAGCGAGTTATGAGAATGGCGTATGGGTAGCTCCAAGCTTTAAGGTTAATACAGTTAACGCTGAAGGTCAGGAAAAAAATGAGACTTATCACAATGTAGCCGAAGCTTTAACAGGAGTTGGTACGTCTTTCACGAATATTAAAAATGAAATTACCAACCAGATTACTCATCTTCAGTCAGATGATTCCGCTGTTGTGCATTATGATAAAAAAGATAATGATCAGATTGATTATGCGAGTATCACTTTAGGAGGTAAAGATAAAACCTTTACCGTTCTCCATAATGTTGCGGATGGTGCAATTTCTTCAGCATCGCATGATGCAATTAATGGTGGTCAAATTAACAAAATTGGTGAAGATATTGCCAAATTCTTAGGTGGTGAAGCATCTTTTAAAGATGGTACTTTTACAGAGCCAACCTATAACTTATCTTATATTGCTACAGATGGAACAGTAAGCAAGAGTTCTTATCAAGGTGTTGGAACAGCTTTTGCAGGTCTTGATCTCAATATCAAGAATGTGAATGATCGTATTAAAGAAGTCTCTCAGGGAATTGCACAGGATTCTTTATTGTGGAGCAAGTCTGACAATGCTTTTAGTGCGCTTCATGGGAAAGATAATGACAGAAAAGCTAGCAAAATAACACATCTTTCGGATGGTAACATTTCTTCTGGTTCCACAGATGCTGTTACAGGTAACCAACTTTATTCTTTAAACAAGCAATTTGCGACCTATTTTGGTGGCGGAGCTGGTTATAACGAAAAAGGAGAATGGCAAGCTCCTAACTTTAAGATAAATACAGTTAAAGAGGATGGTAACTCTGAAGAGAGGAACTATACCAATGTAGCGGAAGCATTGACTGGAGTTGGTACGTCTTTCACAAATATCAAAAATGAGATTACTAACCAAATTACTCATCTTCAGTCAGAAGATTCAGCGGTTGTTCATTATGATAAAAAGGATGATAAAACTGATTATACAAATGTTACTTTGGGAGGTAAAGATAAGGTCCTCACAGCGCTCCACAATGTTTCTGCTGGTATTATTTCTGAGAATTCCCATGATGCAATCAATGGTGGACAGGTTCATAAAATAACTGATGGTGTTGCGAAAATTCTTGGTGGTGGAGTAACTTTTAGAGAGGGTTCTTTTACAGAACCGACCTATACTTTATCCAGTGTTGATGAACAAGGAAATGTAAAAAAGGATAGCTTTAAAACTGTTGGTTCAGCTTTTGAAGGGTTAGATAAGAATATCAAGAATGTGAATCAGCGGATTAAGGAAGTCTCAGAGGGAGTTGCACAGGATTCTTTGAACTGGAGCGCTAAAGATAATGCGTTTGTAGCGCAGCATGGAGAAGAAGAAAAAACGAATAGCAAGATTAAGTATCTTGCTTCCGGAGATATATCTGCTGCTTCAACAGAAGCAGTAAATGGTTCGCAGCTTCATTCTTTGGGTGATAAAGTTGCGAGCTATTTTGGTGGTGGTGCGAGCTATGAGAATGGCACATGGGTAGCTCCAATCTTCAAAGTTAAGACAGTTAAAGAGGATGGTAACTCTGAAGAGCAAGAGTATAAGAATGTTTCTGCTGCTTTTGAAGGTGTAGGTACGTCTTTCACGAATATTAAAAATGAGATTACTAACCAGATTAATCATCTTCAGTCAGAAGATTCAGCGGTTGTTCATTATAATAAAAAGGATGATGGTCAGACGGATTATACGAGTGTCACTTTTGGTGGTAAGGATGAGATCCCTACAGCTCTGCATAATGTTGCGGATGGTAAGATTTCTTCCACATCACGTGATGCGATCACTGGTCAGCAGATTGATAAAATCGGCAAGGATGTAGCACAGTTCTTAGGTGGAAATACAGCCTTTGATAATGGTGCTTTTACAGGTCCAAGCTATGCATTGTCAGAGGTTTCTGCAGAAGGTAAGGTAAAAGAGAAGTCTTTTAGTGATGTAGGTTCAGCCTTTACGGGTCTTGATACAAATATCAAGAATGTGAATGATCGGATTAAGGAAGTTTCAGAGGGAGTTGCACAAGATTCTTTAAATTGGAATAGTGCTGAGGGTGCTTTTGTGGCTCAGCATGGGAAGGATGGTGCAAAGACCAATAGCAAGATTACGCATATTTTGGATGGTGCTGTTACAGCGGCTTCAACGGATGCTATTACTGGAAAACAGCTGTATTCTCTCAATCAGACGCTTGCGACGTATTTTGGTGGTGGAGCGAAGTATGAAGGAGGGCAATGGATAGCTCCAGATTTCAAAGTTCAGCAGTTTAGTGAGGATGGTAAGGCTGAGGAGAAGAGTTATAGCAATGTAGCGGAAGCTTTGGCTGGAGTTGGTAATTCTATCACAAATGTTAAAAATGACCTTACAAAGGAGATCAATACACAGATTAACAATGTAGTGAGTGATAGCCTTGTCAAGCAGGATGAAACAACCAAGCAGATCAATATTGGTGGCGAAACAGATGGTACACAAATCAATATTGCTAGCAAGGATAAAGCGGATCGTACCCTTTCTGGTGTAAAGGCGGCAGAGAAAGGTAATGAAGCGGTTAATAAAGAGCAATTTGATCAAGGGTTGGAGCAGCTTTCTAATAAGCTTCAATCTGAGGATTCCGCTGTTGTTCTTTACGATAAACAGAAAGAAGGTCAAATAGACTATACGAATGTAACTTTAGGAAAAGGTCAAAATGCTTCTCCTGTTGGATTACATAATGTTGCCGATGGTAAGCTTACTGAGAATTCGCATGATGCGGTTACCGGTGGTCAGATTAATACAATTTCTCAGGATGTAGCCAAATTTTTAGGAGGTAGTGCGGCTTTTGAGAAAGGAACTTTTACAGGTCCGACCTATAAATTATCGAGTGTCGATATAAAAGGTAAGGTAATAGAGAAATCATATAACGATGTTGGTTCAGCCTTTGCAGGTCTTGATACGAATATCCAGAATGTGAATACTAATCTCACGAATAAATATAATGAACTTACTGAAAACATCACGAATATTACGCAAGAAGTTAAAGGGGATGCTTTGTTGTGGAACAAGGATGAAGAGGCCTTTGTCGCGCAGCACGGAGAAAAGAAAAGCAATAGCAAGATCACACATCTTTTGGATGGCAATATTGCTTCTGACTCAACGGAGGCTGTGAATGGTTCACAGATTTACTCGATGAATAATACGCTTGCAACCTATTTTGGTGGTGGAGCGAAGTATGAAGGAGGGAAATGGACAGCTCCAGATTTGAAAGTTCAGCATTTTAGTGATGATGGTAAGGCTGAGGAGAAGAGTTATAGCAATGTAGCGGAAGCTTTGGCTGGAGTTGGTAATTCTATCACAAATGTTAAAAATGACATTACAAAGGAGATCAATACACAGATCAACAATGTAGTGAGTGATAGTCTAGTGAAGCAAGATGAAGAGAGCAAGGTTATCAAGATAGGTGCTGAAAAGGGTGGAACAAGCATTAACATTGCCAATAGTGGTGATGCTGCGCGGACTCTTACAGGCGTAAAATCAGGAGTACTTTCAGAAGAATCGCTTGATGCGGTGAATGGCTCTCAGCTTTATTCGATGAGCAATACGTTAGCGCGCTATTTAGGCGGTGGAGCTGGATATAAGGAAGGGAAATGGGTATCTCCAAGCTTTAAAGTTAAAACAGTCAAGGATGATGGTAGTGCTGTTGAAGAAAAGAGCTATGATGATGTAGCGTCTGCCTTTGCTGGTGTAGGAAATTCATTCACGAATATTCATAAAGAGCTTAAGAATGAGATTAATCAAGTTGTAGGAGACAGCCTTGTAAAGCAAGATGAGAAGACCCATGTGATTTCGGTTGGAGGTGAAAAGAGCGGGACTCAAGTGACTTTTGCAAACACGGATCATGCCGCACGGACCCTCACAGGTGTGAAAGCGGGAGAGCTTTCAGATGTATCGTTTGATGCGGTGAATGGTTCTCAGCTTTTTGCAACCAATCAGAATGTCACGGTTGTAACGAATAATCTGCAAACAACAGCGAGCAATATAGCCAAGTCCTTTGGTGGTGGCGCTGGTTATGATGAAAAAGGCAACTGGAATGCTCCAAGCTTCAAAGTGAAGACTGTCAGTGAAGATGGTAGTAAGGTTGAAGAGCAGAGCTATGATGATGTAGCAAAAGCCTTTGCAAGTGTAGGAACGTCTTTCACGAATATTCATAATGAGATTAATAAGGAGATTAGCCAAGTTGTGAGTGATAGCCTTGTGAAGCAAGATAAAGAGAGTAAGGTTATCAAGATAGGTTCTGAGAAAGAAGGTACAGAAATCACCGTTGCGAATAGTGAAGGTGCGGGACGTCGTATCTCAGGTGTGAAGGCGGCAACTCTTTCAGCAACATCAACAGAAGCTGTGAATGGTTCTCAGCTTTTTGCAACCAATCAGAATGTCACGGCTGTAACGAATAATCTGCAAACAGTTGCTGAGAATACTTCAAAGTTCTTTGGTGGTGGAGCAGATGTGTTTAAAGGTGTTGCACCGACTTATAGAGTGCAGGATAAGGATTATCAGACAGTAGCGGATGCATTTTCTGGTGTTGATCATTCTTTTGCCGATCTTCATAAAGAGATTTCTCAAAATAATAATGAGGTTACTGAACATATTAAGCAAAATGCCTTGTTATGGAGTGATAATGATAACGCGTTTGTTGCTCAACACGGTAAAGAAGATGCCAAGACCAACAGCAAGATTAAGTATCTTGCGAATGGAGATATCACAGCAAATTCAAGCGATGCCGTGAATGGTTCACAACTTTATACGATGAATCAGACATTTGCGACCTATTTTGGTGGTGGCGCTGGTTATGATGAAAAAGGCAACTGGAAGGCTCCAAGCTTCAAAGTGAAGACTGTCAATGAAGATGGTAGTAAGGTTGAAGAACAGAGTTATGATGATGTAGCAAAAGCTTTTGCAAGTGTAGGAACTTCTTTCACCAATATTCATAATGAGATTAATAAGGAGATTAGCCAAGTTGTGAGTGATAGCCTTGTGAAGCAAGATAAAGAGAGTAAGGTTATCAAGATAGGTTCTGAGAAAGAAGGTACAGAAATCACCGTTGCGAATAGT
>NZ_JAQITA010000003.1 GCF_028618575.1 Bartonella sp. ML70XJBT.G
AGATTGATAAAAATGAGGAACTTCTTTCCAGGGCATAGCCGGAATATTTTGAACATTTTGAATAAATTTTCCCAATAAAGCTTTTGCTTTTGGTACCAATTGCATATCTACATCTATACCGCGTGCCGCTGCATGTTTTATAGCAATATTTAAACGCGATAAAGCCTTGCTCGCTGTTTCGTTTTTTGTTTTCCAAATAGGTGATAAACACTCTTTTATATCAATCTGCGTCAATTCAGTAATTGCTATATCTCCAAGCTTTGGAAAAACATGCAATGTAAGAGGTGTTAACCACCTTGCGGCTGTTCCTTCATTTTTCAATTCGCTTTTTTTGGCTTCAAAAGCGCTTAAAACAATTTCTCGTAAAGAAATACTATCAACAGCCTGTCGTAACTTTTCATTTTTCCTTTTACGAATCGGGTCAATCCCTTGGTTTAAAAGATCACGGCAAGAGGTAGCCTTAAGTCTTGCTTCTTTCAAAGATACAACACTACAAGAGCCTAACCCCATTTCACGACGTTTTTTATTGAAATCGAATCGAAAAACCCAACGTCCTTGATTCTGTGCTGTTTTAATAAGCCATAATCCAGCTCCATCTGCATATTTACCTTTAGGCAAATTTTTTACAGATAAAGCAGATAATCTATCACGTGTTCTTGTTTTCCTAGTCACTTTTCAAACCACCTTTTGAACCACCTTTTGAATTGCGCTTTCGGTGGATTCATCAGATATCAAAATCGTATGTAAAAAACAATTAAGGAAATAAAAACAATGACTTATAAATAAAATGAGATAAACAACGATATCAAGTGGTATTGTAGAGAATCTGTAAATGGTGCGGATGGAGGGACTCGAACCCCCACGGTCTCCCGCCAGAACCTAAATCTGGTGCGTCTACCAATTTCGCCACATCCGCTCAAACTTACAAGCCAGTAACCTTATATAAGCGGCGTTTCTATACCATTAATTTAAGAAAAAAAGCAAATAAATATATTTAAAAATCTCAATACGCATCATTCTTAATAAATTGCAAAAATAAAATCTACCCTTTTCAGACAGAATGACTTTCGCTAAAAGCAGGTTATGTTAAAGACATTCAATACTCCAATCCATGTTATCGGCGGTGGTCTTGCAGGCAGTGAAGCAAGTTGGCAAATTGCTCAATCAGGAATCCCCATTATTTTGCATGAAATGCGGCCGCAAAAAAAATCTGCTGCCCATAAAACCGATCAGCTTGCCGAACTGGTCTGCTCAAACTCATTTCGTTCTGATGATTCCTCAACTAATGCCGTCGGTCTTCTTCATAGCGAAATGCGATTAGCAAAATCGCTGATTATGAAGGCTGCTGATGCCAATAAAGTACCAGCAGGAAGTGCTCTTGCCGTTGACCGTGATGGATTTTCAAAAACCGTCACAACAGCACTCGAAAATCATCCTCTTATAACAATAAACCGTGAGGAAATTAAAAACTTTCCTGAGGATTGGCAGCATATTATTATTGCAACTGGCCCCCTTACCTCACCAGCATTGGCGCGTGCAATACAAACCATAACCGGAGTAGAAGCGCTTTCTTTTTTTGACGCCATCGCACCCATTATCTATACTGATAGTATCGATTTAGACATTTGTTGGTATCAGTCTCGCTATGATAAAATCGGACCTGAAGGAACAGGGAGGGACTACCTTAATTGCCCCCTTAATAAAGAGCAATATGAAGTATTCGTTAAAGAATTAAATAATGCCGAAAAAACAGAATTCCGCGACTTTGAAAAAACACCCTATTTTGATGGATGTTTGCCCATCGAAGTTATGGCTGAACGTGGATTTGAAACTCTTAGACATGGCCCCATGAAGCCTATGGGATTAACCAATGCCCACAACCCCACAGTTAAACCTTATGCTGTCGTCCAATTACGCCAAGATAACAAGCTTGGAACCCTTTATAATATGGTCGGCTTTCAAACAAAACTGAAATATGGTGAACAAATTCGCATTTTTAGAATGATCCCCGGTCTTGAAAAAGCAGAGTTTGCACGACTTGGTGGACTTCACCGTAATACTTATCTTAATTCACCTACCATTCTTGATCAAACCCTTCGCTTAAAACAAAAACCACAGCTGCGTTTTGCAGGGCAAATCACCGGATGTGAAGGTTATGTAGAATCATCTGCTATAGGGCTTCTTGCTGGGCGTTTTGCCGCTGCTGAATATCACCATAACAGCCCTTGTCTGCCGCCATTAACCACAGCATTGGGAGCTCTTTTGAATCATATTACCGGTGGGCACATTGTAGCAGAAGAAATAGAAAGGCAATCCTTTCAACCTATGAATATCAATTTTGGACTTTTCCCCCCTATCAACTCTCTTAAGCACTTAGGAAAACGTTTGATAGGCAAAGAAAAAAAATTAGCGAAGAAACAAGCACTCACTGCTAGAGCCTTAAATGATTGTACTCAATGGTTAGCAGAAAAAAATAATTCCTTGTTATGGAAATAGACCCTTATGCTTCCAGCCTGTTCACAAGAATCTTTCATCCCTCGGATTCTCGTAGGCAAATTATCCTAAACTGCTTTTTATGATACCCCTCTAATGCAGCGCATAAGCAACATGCTCTCTTTATTTAAACTATGTAAGAGTTTTTAAAGATGTTTTTATATAAATGAAACCCTTTCCTACCGTAAAAAACACAAATCTTTCAACCTGTTGAAGTTGCTAATAACATAAAATACGCTATAGTCACAAACCATACGAACATATATCAGATACTACGCAATAATGGCGTTTTAATCACTTTTGCTATACGGACACACTGTAACATGCTTGCATAACAAACCGAAAACAATCCTTACAGTGCACACGAATCTCCACAGCAAAACATTTTCCAAATATTTTATTGAAAGCATGTAAAGAAAGATATTTTACGCACATCATACTTTATGCCAAACCTAAAAAAGCTTTCAAAAAGCAACCTATTGATTTATAGGAATAATTCGTTGTTCTAGATCTGAATGAGAAAGCTAGATATCGTAAGACTCTCTCATTTGAGTTCTGCTTATATTCAATCAATCAAAACTCTTCACTTGCACATCACAAGCGAGGTGAGCGTGTCAATAAAAGTTTTTCAAAGATAAGGAATAAAATGCCTTTTATAAACACTCTCAAAAAGGCTCTCTGAGTGCAACAAATACAATGATGGTGCCCATAAACATAAAGACACTCCTCCGCAAGGGAACTTCACATTATACCATTTACAAACGTCGTAAATAAACGCAGATAGCTTAAAAGATATCTCTTTAAACACGCTCCTTACAACGGGCACATGCTGTAATTCTTATGTAAAAAGAAAGCACAGAAAATTCTAAAGAAAACCTGCTTATAAATAAATCAGGCTCTCTTTAGTGTCATTCGAATTATTTTTTATTAACAGCTTCTTTTAGGCTTTTTCCTGCAGAAAACTTAGGCACAGAACGCGCTGGAATATTAATTTCAGCACCAGTGGAAGGATTACGCCCCTTTGTAGCTGCACGATGAGAAACTTCAAAAGAACCAAAGCCCGGAATACGAACATCTCCCCCTGAAGCCAAAGCTTCGGTTACAGAAGTGATAAAAGCATCGATAACAGAACCTGCTTGTGCTTTTGAAACTCCTGCTTTTTCAGCAACTGAGCTAACCAATTCACTTTTATTCATAAAATATTTCCTTTCCCTATATTACCGGATAACACAACTTAACCGTGTCATTGATCAGTTTATTGAAAAGTACAGCAAACAGAAGCCTTATTTTTATCCAAAATATTGTTTTTTTAGCAATAATCACAGTTATTCACGGAATTTTTTACTTTTTTTCAAAATAAAGAGACAAATACCCCCAAAATTCCTTCTTCTGCTTTGAAAATACCGTTGCAAATGAGGTAAATGAATCAGTGTGCAATCTGTATTCCTTCACTCTCGCTCTCTGATCTAACGGGAACAGGTACCGTGGAAGGTTCTGTCCATTCAATAGGTTCAGGAAAACGAACTAAAGCATATTTCAGAACTTCGCTCACATGATTTACTGGAATAATCTCCATATTGTTTTTGACATCATCAGGAATATCAATCAAATCTTTGGCATTTTCTTCAGGAATAAGTACTTTTTTTATACCTCCTCGAAGAGCTGCGAGTAATTTTTCTTTCAATCCGCCAATCGGTAAAACACGCCCACGCAAAGTAATTTCACCAGTCATTGCAATATCTTTATGGACCGCTATCCCTGTGAGGACTGAAACAATTGCCGTCACCATTGCAATCCCTGCTGATGGACCATCCTTTGGTGTAGCACCCTCTGGAACATGAACATGGATATCGCGTTTATCAAAAAGTGGAGGTTCTATACCAAAATCAACTGCACGAAAACGCACATAAGATGCTGCTGCCGAAATTGATTCTTTCATAATATCGCGCAAATTCCCTGTTACAGTCATCTTGCCTTTACCAGACATCATCACCCCTTCAATGGTTAATAGCTCTCCACCAACCTCTGTCCAAGCAAGCCCAGTAACTATACCAATCTGATTTTCACCTTCAATCTGATTATAGTGATAACGCTTAACACCCAAGAAATCATCAATATTATCTTCTGTAATCTTTACAGACTTTTGATGCGTTTTAAGAATTTTTGTAACGGATTTACGTGCTACCTTCATTAATTCACGCTCAAGATTACGAACCCCTGCTTCACGTGTATAAAACTGAATAATCGACTTTATTGCACCATCTGATACACTAAACTCTTTTTTAGATAAACAGTGATCTTTTAATGCTTTTGGTAAAAGATGCTGCTTGACAATTTCCATTTTTTCACATTCCGTATAACCTGCAATACGGATAATTTCCATGCGATCCATCAACGGCCCTGGAATATTAAGTGTATTGGCCGTTGTTATAAACATCACGTCAGAAAGATCATATTCAACTTCCAAATAGTGATCAATAAATGTACCATTTTGTTCAGGATCAAGCACTTCTAACAAAGCGGACGAAGGATCTCCACGAAAATCCTGTCCCATTTTATCAATTTCATCAAGCAAGAAGAGTGGATTAGATTTTTTCGCTTTTTTCATAGACTGAATAATTTTTCCAGGCATAGAGCCAATATATGTCCGGCGATGTCCACGAATTTCTGCTTCATCCCGCACTCCTCCTAATGAAATACGAACATATTCACGCCCTGTTGCTTTTGCAATAGAACGTGCTAATGACGTTTTCCCTACACCAGGAGGACCTAGTAAGCAAATGATGGGACCTTTTATTTTTGATGCTCGACTTTGCACTGCTAAATATTCAACAATGCGTTCTTTCACTTTTTCAAGACCAAAATGTTCATTATTCATGACCTTTTCAGCAAAGTCTAAATTATTCTTAATCTTCGACTTTTTTCCCCAAGGCATTGCTAATAACCAATCAAGATAATTCCGTACAACTGTTGCCTCCGCAGACATCGGAGACATATTGCGTAATTTTCTGAGTTCAGCCCCAGCTTTTTCGTGCGCTTCCTTAGAAAGTTTAGTCTTTTTGATGCGTTCTTCTAATTCAGAGAGTTCATCTCGACTATCATCACCTGCTCCTAACTCTTTCTGAATAGCTTTCATCTGCTCATTGAGATAATACTCCCGTTGGTTTTTTTCCATTTGCCGTTTCACATGCGAACGAATACGCTTTTCAACCTGCAAAACAGAAATTTCCCCTTCCATAAAAGAAAGAACACGTTCAAGGCGATCGCGTACAGGTAATAATTCTAATATTTTTTGCTTTTCTGAAAGTTTAATCATCAAATGAGAGGCAATCGTATCGGCAAGCTTAGAAGGATTATCAATCTGGCCAATTGCATTGACAACTTCAGGAGAAATTTTTTTATTCAGTTTTACATAATTTTCAAAATAAGAAATCACTGATCTTGAAAGAGCTTCTATCTCAACATTATTCTCTCTTGGCTCCTCTGTAACAGTTGCAAAGGCCTGATGATAATCTTCACTCAAAGCAAACTGACTAATTTTTGCACGTGCTGTGCCTTCAACTAAAACTTTTACCGTTCCATCAGGAAGCTTTAAAAGTTGAAGAATATTAGCAAAGGTACCAATATCATAAATATCTTCTGATTTTGGATCGTCATCAGAAGCATTTTTTTGTGTAACCAACAGTATCGGTTTATCAACCGCCATTGTTTCTTCAAGAGCACGAATTGATTTTTCTCGGCCCACAAAAAGCGGAACAATCATATGTGGGAAGACAACAATATCGCGAAGAGGCAAAACAGCGTAAAACCCTTCTGTTATTTCATCTGTCTTTTCATCAATATATTGCATAATTCTCCTTTCTGGAGCCTATGATCTATCCACTACACAAGCCCATCCTTTGCAAAACTTTAGCTTTCCACAATACATGAAATGGTAACTGGGAACATATAAATCAAGCATTATCGCTATAATATCTAGAAACATCATCCTCAAATTGTGTTGATGACCACTTCTCATATCACACAATGTCATGCCGATACATTTTCTTTATCTTCTGCACACTCTGAATAAATATAAAGAGGACGTGCTTTCCCATCAACTACATCACTCGAAATAAGCACTTTTTGAACACCCTCAAGAGCTGGCAACTCAAACATTGTCTCAAGAAGTATCTTCTCCATGATAGAACGTAAACCACGTGCACCGGTTTTACGCTCAATTGCCTTCTTAGCAATCATCCGTAACGCATCTTCATGAAAAGCTAATTCAACATTTTCCATCTCAAAAAGACGTTGATATTGCTTCACCAACGCATTTTTGGGCTGTGATAAAATTTGAACAAGAGCATTTACATCTAAATCCTCTAAGGTAGCAACTATAGGAAGACGACCAATAAATTCTGGTATTAAACCAAACTTTATAAGATCTTCAGGCTCTAAATCACGAAAAATTTCACCAACACAGCGCTCGTCAGGCGCTTTAACAGTAGCAGAAAATCCAATCGAAGTTTTTTCACCGCGTCCTGAAATAATTCGTTCTAGACCAGCAAAAGCCCCTCCACAAATGAATAAAATATTTGTTGTATCCACTTGAAGAAATTCTTGTTGCGGATGCTTACGCCCTCCTTGAGGAGGAACTGAAGCAATCGTTCCTTCCATAATTTTTAACAACGCCTGTTGAACACCTTCCCCAGAAACATCTCTTGTAATAGAAGGATTCTCAGCTTTACGAGAAATTTTGTCAACTTCATCGATATAAACAATGCCACGCTGCGCACGCTCAACATTATAGTCTGCAGCTTGAAGAAGCTTGAGAATAATATTTTCAACATCTTCACCTACATAGCCTGCTTCAGTCAAAGTGGTTGCATCTGCCATGGTAAAAGGCACATCGATAATACGCGCCAAGGTTTGTGCGAGATAAGTCTTACCACACCCTGTTGGACCAACGAGGAGAATATTCGATTTTGCTAACTCAATATCATTGCTCTTAGACTGATGCGCAAGTCGCTTATAATGATTATGAACAGCAACAGAAAGAACCCGTTTTGCATGTTGCTGACCAATAACGTAGTCATCAAGAACCGTTATAATTTCCTGTGGAGTAGGGACACCATCACGTGCCTTAATCCCAGAAGATTTATTTTCTTCACGAATGATATCCATACAAAGCTCTACACATTCATCACAAATGAATACTGTAGGCCCTGCGATGAGCTTACGCACCTCATGCTGACTTTTGCCGCAGAACGAGCAATAGAGAGTGTTCTTTGATTCGTTCCCACTATTGCCAATCTTGCTCATTTCTCTTTCCTTTCACCACGATATATGAATACTTCGTTTTTTCAAAGGAAGTTTTTCATAAAGAAAACTATAAGATATTTAAAAACCTGCGTGTCACAATCTCTTTAGATGTTTTTTCTTCTTTTTCGCGATACTTTTACAAAGCTCTCTTTTTAAAGTAGTTCTTTTTTCTATAAAAACTCTTAATCTGTTTCATCTTTTTCGGTTTCAGCACGATATTGTATAACATCGTCCACTAAGCCAAATTGTTTGGCTTCTTCTGCAGTCATAAAATGATCACGATCAAGAGTTCTCTCAATAACCTCATAATCTTGTCCTGTATGTTGAACATAAATTTCATTTAGACGCCGTTTCATCTTTATAATATCTTGCGCATGTCGTTCAATATCTGAAGCCTGACCTTGAAAACCACCAGAGGGTTGATGCACCATAATCCGTGCATTGGGTAAGGCAAAACGGTGACCTTTTGCTCCTGCAGTTAAAAGTAATGACCCCATAGAGGCGGCCTGCCCCATGCAAAGCGTGGAAACAGGAGGACGAATAAACTGCATCGTATCATAAATTGCCATTCCAGATGTCACAACACCACCAGGCGAATTGATATAAAGACTAATTTCCTTCTTAGGATTTTCCGCTTCCAAAAAAAGTAATTGTGCACAAACAAGCATCGCCATACCATCTTCAACGGGACCATTAATAAAAATAATCCGCTCTTTTAAAAGACGGGAAAAAATATCATAGGCCCGCTCACCACGATTAGTTTGTTCAATAACCATAGGCACAAGGCTTAATACTGTTTTCATTGGATCACTCATATTTTCACTTTCCGTTCATATAACAAGCGCTCTTTACGCATTCAATATTTTTTCCATAGGCTAACATTACTCTGTTAGGCAAGCCATAATCAATGCTCTTTAAGAAAGATTAAAACCCCAGTGGTTAAAATAGCAATAATAACTCTACCTAAAGAAATCATTTGCAGCAGGAATACGAGACACTGCCCAATGATAAAAACTCCCTTCTTGAGGTTTTTGAATAGTCCTCATCTTTCTGTGAATATGAAACCCTATCAAACGTGGATCTGTAAGAGGTTCAACACCAAAAGCTGAATCAAAGATATATTCAGCTTTTCGTCCTGTCCAATAATAAAAAGTTTCCTTTTCCTTTGCTTCATGAAAAAAACCATATCGTTTGGCTAATCGTGAAATCCCATCATTCCCAAATATTGTAACTCCAAGATTTCCTGGCAAAATCGGCATTTTTTTCCTCTTCAACCAAAATGGTTTCCAAACACGACGTTTAAACCCAAGCCAATGAGGAACCATTTCTGTGCCTGCCCAATAATCTTCAAACACTTTTATAATAGGGTTATAGGGAGGAAAATAAAGTGCAGAAACACCTACCCTCACAGCATTTTCTCTGGCAAGCCAAACTTTATCTGCATCTGGATGAAATTGTTTCACGAGGTAAACGTCCGTATCTAACCAAACACCTTGCTGATATTTCATCAACATAACACGAAAAAAATCCGAAAACTGAACAATTGTACACCCTGGTTTGTCATCAGAAAAATTGGGATCAAGGCGGTAAATTGCTGAGCGTGGTAGAATTGATTCTGCTGCACATAATTCAACACCAGCAGGGAGATTATCTATTTTTTTATCATAACTGAAAAGCTTAACGCGTTGCCCAGTTTTAACCATTGAAGACAAACAAAGTCTATCAACCAATCTCAATTGTCCCCTATACCAAAAAGTGCAAATATCCATAGGCAATCAATTAAAAATATTCTAAACTGACACGAAAGAGCTGTTCCACATCGCGAACACACTCAACAAGAGCAAATATCACTATCCGATCGCCAGATAAAATACGTGTATCCGCCGAAAGCTGTATAATTGTCTTATTGCGATAAATTGCGCCAATTCTTAAACCACTTGATAAACCTAGCTCCGACAATGACTTCCCAACTAATGAGGAAGTTTGCATCACTTCAGCCTCAATAATTTCTGCCTGCCCATTAAAAACTGAATGTACCGCACGAATACGACCACGACGCATTTGTTGCAAAATTCTCGATATGGTAACACTATGTGGATTCAGATAAGCATCCACACCAACTGCACGACTAAACTCTTGGTAAGCAACATTATTGATTAATACCATATTGGCTTTGCATCCCAATCTTTTAGCAATAATAGCACTCAAAAGATTGACCTGATCCTGATTGGTCAATGTAATCATTAAATCGGCTTGATCAATTCTAGCATCTTGAAGAATCACCGGATCCAATACGTTACCATATAAAACCGTTGTTTTTTCAAGTTGATCCGCAATTGTGAGCGCTCTTTCTCTATCTGATTCTATAATTTTCAATCTTAATTTATGGAGGCGCTTTTCAATCGCCTGAGCGACATAAAGACCAATATGCCCACCTCCTGCAATAATCATGCGATGCGCATCTTGTTCCTTATGACCAAAAAGACCAACAGCACGGCGCATTTGATCACGAGCAACAACAAGATAGGTTATATCGCCAACGTGCAATTGCGTCTCTGAATGCGCAATGAATAATTCTGAACCACGCTTAATAGCAGTCACTGTCGTGCGAAGATCTGGAAAAAGCTCTGTTAATTGACGCAACGGTGTATTAATAACTGGACAATCTTCCATACATTCCAAAGCTAACGCAACAATATCATCATTACAAAAATAAAGAACATCTATTGCACCAGGGAGAGCAATACGGCGCAGAACCATTTCTCCAACTTCAACTTCTGGCGAAATAACCACATCAATGGGAATATTCTCTCTAGAAAAAAGTGTTTTATAGCGTGGTTCTAAATAAGATTGCGCACGAATACGCGCTATTTTTGTTGGGACATTAAATAAAGAATGTGCCACTTGGCAACTCACCATATTGACTTCATCAAATAAAGTTACGGCAATCAACATGTCTGCTTTATCTGCACCGGCAGCTAAAAGGACTTCAGGCCGAGAACCATGACCAACAAAACCTCTTACATCCAACGTATCACGAATCTTTTCAATCAATCTTGTTTCAATATCAATAACAGTGACATCGTGGTTTTCGGCAGCAAGACGCTCTGCTATTCCATAACCAACCTGTCCTGCTCCACAAATAATAACACGCATAACCTTACGAAACTCCAAGCGCTTTAAGTTTGCGGTGCAAAGCTGAACGTTCCATACCTATGAATTCAGCTGTACGCGATATATTTCCACCCAACCGCCCAATTTGTGCCACTAAATACCTCTTTTCAAACAATTCTCGTGCTTCACGCAACGGTAAATCCATGATGTTCTCATCTGTATCCATTTGAATACGTGGCAAAGAATCGCTGACTTCACTAGGAAGAAAATCCGCTGTTATTGGACCATCACCATCACGCACAAGAATGAGAAGACGCTCAATATTATTGCGTAATTGCCGTACATTCCCTGGCCAAGCATGCGCTTGTAAAATAGCTATCACATCATCACTAATCTCACGCGGCTTAATACCAACCTGCTGCGATATTGTTTTAACAAAATGGTGTACAAGCTCTGGAATGTCTTCACGACGCGCTGACAGCGGTGGAACGGTAATAGGAACAACCGAAAGACGATGGAATAGATCCTCTCTAAAACGCCCATCAGAAATGAGATTTTCAAGATTTTGCGCCGTAGAAGAAATGATACGAACATCCACTTTCACACGTTTTGTACCACCAACTCTCTCAAATGTCTGTCCTGTTAAAACCCGAAGAATCTTTCCCTGAGTTTCACGGGGCATATCGGCAATTTCATCAAGATAGAGTATTCCACCATGCGCTTCTTCTAAGGCACCAATTTTACGCTCTCCCCCTTCCATTTCACTGCCAAACAATTCTATTTCCATTCTTTCAGGAGTAATTGTTGCTGCATTTATGGTAACAAATGGCCCATTCGAACGCGTTGAAAGTGCGTGTATAGAACGTGCAACCATCTCTTTTCCTGCACCTGAGGGACCCGTAATCATGATACGACTATTGGTTGGGGCTACTTTTTCTATGATTTGGCGCAAATTTTTTATAACAGTCGATTTTCCAAGAAGTTCCAAGGTCTCATTCGAGCGTTTTCGTAATTCTAAAAGCTCACGTTTTAAACTTGAATTTTCAAGAGTTCGTTCCGCAACCAAAACAAGTCGATCTGCTTTAAAAGGTTTTTCAATGAAATCATACGCTCCCCGTTTTATAGCAGAAACAGCCGTCTCAATATTCCCATGACCTGAAATCATAACCACTGGAAGCGCAGGGTAGCGCGTTTTAATTTCATCAAGCAGTGCTAAACCATCAAGACGACTCCCTTGCAACCAAATATCTAAAAAAATAAGTTTTGGAATACGCTCACTAATTTGTGCTAAGGCTTCATCAGAGTTACAAGCAACACGTGTTTCATAACCTTCATCATCTAAAATACCAGCAACAAGCTCACGAATATCTGCTTCATCATCCACAATTAAGATATCTGATACCATTCTATTCCCCTATTTTATTACTTGTAGCTTGTGCAAGACTACTATGCTTAGCTCTATATGAGGGAAACATCAAACGGATCATTGCACCACGCCCCTCATAAAAACCTTTCGGCGCATCATGCAACTCCATAGAACCACCATGATCTTCAATAACTTTGCGCACAATAGCTAACCCAAGTCCTGTTCCTTTTTCCCGCGTTGTGATATAAGGCTCTAGTAACTTTTGCCTTTGTTCTTTAGGAAGCCCTTTACCGTTATCAATAACATCCACAATAACACATCCCTTCTTACAATAAGAACGGACAAGAATATGACCGTGGATAGTTTCCTCTCGCATAACCGAATCTATAGATTCGCTCGCGTTTTTGATAACATTACAAAAAGCCTGCACAATGAGACGATTATCAAACGCACCTACAAGTGGTGTACTTCCTAAATCTTGCTCAAAATGAATATCATGTCGCGTAACTTCTATCAAGAAACATGCTTCACGCAGCAATTCGCGTATATCTAAAGCATTCATCTGCGGTTTGGGCATACGGGCAAAAGAAGAAAATTCATCAACCATACGCCCAATATCTCCAACTTGGCGAATAATTGTATCAATACATCGCTCAAAGACCTCTTTATCTTGTGTAATCACTTTATTGTAACGTTTACGAATACGTTCCGCCGATAATTGAATGGGGGTAAGTGGATTTTTGATTTCGTGTGCAATACGACGTGCAATATCTGCCCATGCCGATGTCCGTTGTGCTGCAACAAGATCTGTAATATCATCAATGGTGAGAACCCAAGATTGCCCCTGTCCGTCATCTTCTTCCATGGTAATTTGCACATTATAAACGCGTTCTTGTCCTGCCACACTTAAAGTGACTTGTTCGCGATGATTTTTACGTTCTAGCGAACGTGCAAGTTGAAAAACCTGCCAAATTTCGGAACTTAATGATAAGAGACTGTGGCCAATAACTTGTTCAGAACGAATGTCGAACATTGTTTCCATAGACCGATTAATAATGGTAATATCGCCATTATCGTCAATACCAGCTACCCCTGCTGTTACACCAGACAAAACAGCTTCAGAAAAACGCCGTCTCTCATCAATTTGATCGCGAACTGCAATCAACTCATTGCGCCGACTTTTCAATTCACTCACCATGTAATTAAACGTTTTTGATAACTGCCCAATATCCCCATCCCTTGCACGTACTGGTACAAAAACTTCCATATTCCCAGAAGCCACATCATCAGCAGCACCAATAAGAAGGCGTATAGGACGTACCAGACGATCTGCGACAGCAATACCCGCCCAAATAGCTGATAAGAATAAACTAAAAAAAAGACACAGATAAAGCATACCAAATGCAATTTGTGTGAGCAGGCGATTTTCATTTAAATCACGATAACGATCTGTATTGACTTCCGTCAAACGTAAAGCAGATAAAACTTCTTTATCAACATCACGCACCAAATATAAAAATGTGTTTGGAATATTGGTAAATTTTAAAATAATCCCAAAGTAATCATGAACTCCTGGTTGAAAAGAAAAAGGTCTCGCACTCGTTGCACGCTCAATAAGATGAGAGGGGGGAATTGGGAGTTTATTCTCATCACCAAGATTGCTCGATATAAAAACAGTGCCGCTTGAACTTAATAAAAATGCACCACGTAGATTGCGTCCTATTGCATGACGCGTCAATTGCATTCTATATTCAGCTGGATTACGCTCTAAAAGCTTCTTATTATCAAGAGCAAAAGCCATAGCATAGGATAAATTTTTTAAATTTTGTAGCATTTCATCCGCATATGCATTGGCTAAATCGATGGAAGAACCAACAATTTGCCGCGTTGTCGTATCAAACCATCGATCAAGCCCTAGATTTAGCGCAGGTCCCGATACAAGAGCCACAGCAACAGCTGGCATGGTTGCAACAAGTGCAAATAACGAAATAAGACGCACATGAAGACGAGAACCTGCACGCCTCGAGCGCCACGCACGAATGATAGGGATCATCTCATAAAAAACAATGATCACAAGTCCTAAAACCCAGACACTATTAATTCCTATAAGAATGAGCGTTACAGATCTACTGGGAACAACAGGCGTTAATCCAATAAGAATGATAAATGAAACAGACGCTGTGAGCAAAGCCAAGACAATAATTGTGATCCCTAAAAAGACATACACCTTACTTAAGCGATACAACTCATCGTTATAAGTATTGTGATCTACCTCTTGGAGTTTCGTTACAGATGTTGTATTCATAGTTAGCTTATATACCCTTATCCCATTGTCCTCATATAACCTCTTGTAACAAAAATTGACAAGTCCAGTAGCGCATTTAAAATGGAGACCTCATTTATCAAAAAAAGAAAAGATTTCTCCTTTTTGCAAAATATCTTAAAATAAAATGCGTCAGGTGATAATTTACATAAGGAAATGAAATGCGGTTAACCAAACAGACAAATTATGCGCTGCGAATGCTCATGTATTGTGCAGATAATCAAGGATCTCTCAGTCGTATTCCAGAAATTGCGAAAGCCTATGCTGTTTCCGAGCTTTTTTTATTTAAGATCCTTCAACCACTTGTTGAAGCAGGTTTTGTACAAACAGTGCGTGGACGCAATGGTGGTGTTAAATTGGCTAAACCCGCAGCAGAAATTTCAGTGGCTGATGTTGTGAAAGTAACAGAAGATAATTTTTCTATGGCAGAATGTTTCGATACGACAGAATCTCATTGTCCATTGATCGATTTTTGTGGTTTAAATACTGCCCTTCAAAAAGCATTAAGCGCTTTTTTTGATGTCTTGTCAGTTATATCTCTTGCGGATCTAAAACGCCCAACTTTGCAAAAACAATTGAAAACCGATGTCCATAAAACCATAAACTAAAATCATAAAAAGGAGTTTGAATATTTCTATCGCAGCAGTCATATTAGCCGCTGGACGCGGTAAAAGAGCAGGATCTCCACAAAAAATTCCAAAACAATACTGGATTCTCGGACAAGAGCCAGTTATTTGTCATACTGTACGTTGTTTTTTGCAACATCCAGCTATTACAACACTTGTCCTCGTTATTCATCCTGAAGATCACCAAATCTGTGCACAAGCTATTGCTGATTTTAAAGAACAGCTCATCGTCGTTGAAGGAGGTGCTACACGTCAAATATCTACCTTACATGGGCTTCATGTACTTAAAAAGTTTAAACCCCAATATGTGCATATTCATGATGGTGCACGCCCCTTTATCGAAAAACAACTCCTCGATAAAATCCATACCAATCTCACCCATCAAGAAGGGGTTCTTCCCGTTCTTGCTGTCTCTGATACCCTCAAACGTGTAAATAACGCACATCATGTTGTAGAAACAATTCCACGCAGCCACATTTATAGTGCACAAACGCCCCAATGTTTTCCCTTCAAAGACATCTTAACGGCCCATGAAAAAGCAAGACAAGCTGGAAAAAAAGAATTCACTGATGATTCTGCAATCGCCGAATGGTTTGGGATTCCTATACGTATCGTTCCTGGTGATCCTCACAACATAAAAATTACATGGCACGAAGATTTTGATACTGCACATTTCTATCTCGAGAAAAGAATGCAATTCTTTCCTGATATCCGTACTGGCAATGGCTATGATGTTCACGCATTCGAAGAAGGTACTTCTCTTGTATTATGTGGTGTAAAAATTCCTTTTCATAAAAAATTAAATGGCCACTCCGATGCTGATGTCGCTCTTCATGCATTAACAGATGCTCTTCTTGCAACGCAAGGAGCAGGAGATATCGGTACCTATTTTCCCCCCTCTGATCCTCAATGGAAAGGTGCATCTTCAGAAATTTTTCTCTGTCATGCTCTTGATATTGTTAAAAAAGCAAGTGGTCGTATTGCTAACGTTGATATC
This sequence comes from Bartonella sp. ML70XJBT.G, assembly GCF_028618575.1. Taxonomy (GTDB): domain Bacteria; phylum Pseudomonadota; class Alphaproteobacteria; order Rhizobiales; family Rhizobiaceae; genus Bartonella. Next base: position 16,224 of record NZ_JAQITA010000003.1, read on the forward strand.
ACCTTGATCGCCGAAGAACCTAAAATTGGCCCCTATCGTCATGCAATGGTAAAAAATCTTATGAATATGCTCACAATTTCACCAAATCGAATCTCCATCAAAGCAACAACAAATGAAAAGCTCGGATTTATTGGTCGTGGTGAAGGCATCGCCGCTTTTGTAACAGTGAGTGTCCTTTATCCGGGAGAAGTTCCAAAATGACATATTTTTGTGAAAAACAAGCACATGAAATCCTTGCAGCTTGTCGCCAAAAAGGTTTGCGTTTAGCCACTGTCGAGTCTTGCACAGGAGGGCTCATTGCTGCAAATCTCACTAATATTCCAGGATCATCCGATGTACTCGATTGTGGATTCATTGTTTATTCAAATGAAGCTAAAACACGCCTTGTTGGCGTATGTGCTGAACTTATAAAAACCTATGGTGCCGTTTCAAAAGAAGTTGCTCTTGCAATGGCAGAGGGGGGATTAAAACATTCATACGCTGAAATTGCCGTTGCTGTAACAGGGATTGCAGGACCAGGAGGAGCATCTCTCGATAAACCTGTGGGGCTTGTGCATTTGGCTGTTGCTTACAAAAATCACAAAATCTTACACAGAGAAATGCGCTTTGGTCAGCTGGATCGCAAGGCTATTCGTTATGCTACCGTTGAAAATGCTTTGAAAATGCTTTTAAAATCTCTCCAATGACGCTTTCTCTATCTGATTTCCAGATTTTATATCACCACGAAGACAATTCATAATTTATAATAGTGGTCATAGAAAAATGCCAACTCAATACATTATTTGACAGGAGGTCCATAGATTTGATGTGCACGCATTTCAAAAGCATCAGTAAATTTGTGAAAAGCAATATCAAACATTGAGCCCATTACTAATTTAAGCATTTTACTTTTAAATTCATAATCAATAAAAAATTCTACATTACACGAATTGCTATTCTCAATATCATGAAAAGCCCAACGATTTTCAAGATATTTAAATGGACCATCAATATATTTAACCTCTATGAGATTTTTCTTCGGCTGTAGAAATACTTGAGTCGTGAAAATTTCTCGAATAACTTTATAACCAACGATCATATCAGCAAGAAGTAATGTCTTTTCTTCACATTCTTTGCGAGAACGAATTCTTAAAGCCTCACACATCGGTAAAAATTCAGGATAACGTTCAATATCTGAAACAAGATCAAACATCTCACTCGCACTATGGGCAATCTGCCGGTGTGTTGTAAAAGTTGGCATAACTATCTCTGTAAGGCAAATTTTTCATCACGCGCCTTTTGCAAAATCGCAAAATCATCGCCCGCATGATGCGATGAACGGGTCAGAGGATTGGAAGCCATATGTAAAAAACCCTTCACTTTACCAATTTTGGCAAAAGACTCAAACTCTTCAGGAGTCACAAAACGAATAACCGGGTGATGCTTTCGTGTAGGTTGCAAATATTGCCCAATTGTCATAAAGTCAACATCTGCAGAGCGTAAATCATCCATCAATTGAAGAATTTCATTGCGCTCCTCCCCAAGTCCAACCATAATTCCTGATTTTGTGAAGATTGTCGGGTCAAGTTCTTTTACGCGTTGTAAAAGACGAATCGAATGAAAATAACGCGCCCCTGGGCGAACCTTTAAATATTTAGAAGGAACCGTTTCTAAATTATGATTAAAAACATCAGGTTTAGCAGCAACAACAATTTCCAAAGCTCCATCCTTATGGCGAAAATCAGGTGTGAGGACTTCAATTGTTGTCTTAGGGACTTTTCGACGAATCGCATAAATTACTTTTGCAAAATGCTCCGCACCACCATCAGCAAGATCATCACGATCAACCGATGTAATAACGACGTGTTTTAATTCCATCCGTGCAACAGCATCTGCCACACGTTCTGGCTCATTCTCATCAACAGCAAGAGGAATACCTGTTGCAACGTTGCAAAATGCACATGCCCGTGTACATATCTCACCCAAAATCATAAAGCTGGCATGACGCTGGCTCCAACATTCCCCAATATTTGGACAACCTGCTTCTTCACATACAGTTACGAGTTTATGAGCACGGACAATACCATGCGTCTCCTTATAGACTTGTGATGTTGGTGCTTTTACACGAATCCAATCCGGTTTTTTTTGAATGTTTGTATCCGGACGATGTGCCTTCTCAGGATGACGCAAACGTCTATTCGTAACTCTATCAACAACCGTAACCATTTAAGCCTTTGCCTTATCAATATGGAGTGCCAATAAAAAATTAAACCTAAATTTTTCATTGGCATTCCAGTCATCAAGCATTTAAAACTTGACCATAAGCATCCAATACACTTTCTTTCATCATTTCCGATAATGTCGGATGCGGAAAGACAGTATGCATCAATTCTTCCTCGGTTGTTTCCAAATTCATGGCAATGACAAAACCTTGTATCAGTTCTGTTACCTCTGCCCCTACCATATGGGCACCAAGAAGCTGTCCCGTTTTTTTATCAAAAATAGTTTTCACTAAGCCTTGATCTTCACCCAAAGCAATCGCTTTACCATTGGCTGAAAAGAAATAACGACCAACTCGTATATCATAACCTGCTTCTTTTGCTGCTGCCTCCGAAAGCCCTACGGAGGCAACTTGAGGTGTACAATATGTACAGCCTGGAATTTTTCTCTTATCAAGCGGATGAACGTTCTCCAAACCTGCAAGACGTTCAATGCAAATCACACCTTCTTCTTCTGCTTTATGTGCTAACATAGGTGGACCAGCGACATCACCAATGGCATAGATCCCCTCTACACCTGTCCAACTCCATTCATCGGTTACAATGCATCCACGATCCGTTTTTATGCCTAATGTTTCCAGCCCCAAGTTTTCAATATTACCCTGAACTCCAACAGCTGAAATCAATCGATTCGCTGTGACCATTTCTGTCTTACCTTTCACATCAATATGTGCAGTAAGAGAATCGGCAGCTTTTTCAACTTTTATTACTTTTGCTTGGCTCAGAATATGGATACCTTTTCTCTCTAATTGTTTACGAGCAAACGTGGAGATTTCAATATCTTCAGCCGGCATGATGTGAGGCATCATTTCAACAACAGTGACCTTTGCTCCCATATCATGATAAAAAGAAGCAAATTCAATGCCAATTGCCCCAGACCCCATCACCAAAAGTGATTTCGGTATTGCATGGGGAATCATCGCTTCAAAATAAGTCCAAATGCGCTTTCCATCTGGTTCAATACTAGGAAGCACACGAGGACGTGCGCCCGTCGCAATAATGATGTGTTTTGCTTGATAAGTTCCTTCTCCTAATGTTCCTTTAGGTACTGGATTTTGCGGTTGCATAATCGGTTTGGATGATGCAGAAACCATGATTTCTGCAAGCTGGCTTGCCTTTGCGGCCTTTGTAAGTTTTGCTTCACCCCAAATAATATCGATTTTGTTTTTCTTCATCAAAAAACCAACACCAGCATTTAAACGCCCTGAAACGGCACGCGAACGCGCTACAACATCTTTTATATTTGCTTCAATGGAACCGTTAAGCTTTAAGCCATAATTATTTGCCTGCTCAGCAAAATGTTTTACTTCTGCTGAACGCAAAAGCGCCTTTGTTGGAATACATCCCCAATTTAAGCAAATTCCACCGAGATGTTCACGTTCAACAATCGCAGTCTTGAAGCCACATTGTGCCGCACGAATTGCGGTTACATACCCACCAGGTCCAGATCCAATCACAATTACATCATAAAGATTCGCCACAGTAATCCCTCCATGGATATATATTCTTTGTGCTTAAAACTAAAAAAACAATATGACAAAATTTTCTTGTATCTTTCACTCTCAGCTTCACATAAAATGCCTTTGCTAAATTAGCAGCAATACCTCTATTTAAACTCATCAAATCCGCTTCTACTACACACATCACGCATACAAATATTTTACGTGAAGCATTTTTAAACACCTCAAATGAGCATTGCTAATGGATTTTCAATCATCTTCTTAAAAGTCCGTGCAAGTTCTGCTGCCAGTGCACCATCAACAGCACGATGATCAACGGAAAGTGTAACAGACATGATGCTGGCAATCCCTAATACACCATTTTTAACAACGGCACGTTGTTCACCTACACCAACAGCAAAAATTGTCGCATGCGGTGGGTTAAGAATAGCAGAAAAACTTTTCACACCATACATCCCCATATTTGATACAGCTGTTGTGCCCCCTTGATATTCTTCCATTTTTAACTTGCGCTCACGTGCACGCTTTGCAAAATCTTTCATCTCATTAGAAATAATCGATAAAGACTTTTCCTCTGCATGGCGGACAATTGGAGTAATTAATCCTTCCGGAACTGAAACAGCGACCCCAACATCACAGTGTTTGTGATGTAGTATTCCACCTTCCAGCCAAGAAACATTCGCATCCGGCACAGCTTTTAAAGAAAGTGCAACAGCTTTAATAACCATATCATTAACGGACAGCTTATAAGCGGGCTTTACCCCCTCTTGCGTCTTCACTATTGGTGCAGCAGCATTTAATTGTGCACGCAGCTCCAATAACGCATCGAGCTCACAATCCACCGTCACATAGAAATGTGGTACCGTCTGCTTTGATTCGACCAAACGTTTAGCGATTGTTTTACGCATATTATTATGAGATGTGAAAGTATATTCATCCTCTTTGAAGAGTTTCAATATCTGTTCGTCAGAAGAGCCTACCATGGACAAGGCGCCAGTTTGTGATAAAGGCGTCGTTAAAATACCACCACTCATTGCTTTTTCTACATCGCGCTTGATAATACGCCCGTGGGGACCGCTGCCAGAAACAACTGATAAATCGAGCCCTACTTGAGCTGCTAACCGCCGCGCCAAGGGAGAAGCAAAAAGACGTCTATCCTTTTTATCCTGCTGTATGACTTGCTGAACCGATGACACATGAGAAGCTTGTGTTGTCTTTGAAGCTATCTGTTTTGCATCCTCTGTTTCTCTTACAGTAAAAGAAGGAGAATTTTCTTCTGCAATCTTTGCTGCTTCGGCTAAGTCTTCACCTTCTTCTGCTAAAATAATAATTAAACTATTTACTTTAACGCCTTGCGTTCCAGCAGGAACAACAATTTTGGCAACCGTCCCCTCATCAACGGCCTCTACTTCCATTGTTGCCTTATCTGTCTCAATTTCAGCAATAACATCACCAGAAGAAACTTTATCGCCTACCTTAACATTCCATTTTGATAAATTTCCTTCTTCCATTGTTGGAGAAAGCGCAGGCATGGTAATTTTAATGGGCATAGTGCTTTCCTCCGTTATGCTCTATAAGTTACAGCCTTAACGGCTTCAACAATTTCAGAAGTGCTCGGTAAAGCCAATTTTTCAAGATTGGCAGCATAGGGCATCGGAACATCTTTGCCAGAAATGGTAGCAATTGGCGCGTCAAGGTAATCAAAAGCCTGCTGCATAACACGCGTTGCTATTTCCGTTCCAATAGATGATTGAGGATATCCCTCCTCAATGGTTACCAAGCGACCTGTCTTTTTGACTGACGAAATAATTGTTGGAAGATCCATCGGACGAATGGTTCGTAAATCAATTAATTCAACATCAATACCAAGTTTTTCAATTTCTGGCAACGCTTGAACCGCATAATGCATACCAATCCCACAGGCAACAATCGTAACATCTTGACCCAATTTATGAATGCGTGCTTTCCCAATAGGTAGAACAAAATCATCTATTTGAGGAACATCAAATTGATGACCATATAAAATCTCATTTTCAAGGAAAATAACGGGATTGTCATCCCGAATAGCAGCTTTTAGCAAACCTTTTGCATCGGCAGCACTATAAGGCATGACAACTTTAAGACCTGGCACATGACTATACCAAGCAGCATAACACTGAGAATGCTGAGCACCAACACGTGCAGCCGCCCCATTGGGACCTCGAAAAACCATAGGAGCCGTCATTTGTCCACCAGACATATAACGGGTTTTCGCTGCAGAGTTAATAATTTGATCAATGGCCTGCATGGCAAAATTAAATGTCATAAATTCAACAATGGGACGTAATCCCCCAAAAGCAGCACCAACAGCCAATCCTGCAAAACCATGTTCTGTAATTGGTGTATCAATAACGCGACGTGCACCAAACTCTTCCAATAAACCTTGGCTAACTTTATAAGCACCTTGATATTCTGCGACCTCTTCTCCCATAAGGAAAACCTTTTCATCACGCCGCATTTCTTCAGCCATAGCTTGATTAAGCGCTTCACGCACCGTCATTGTAACCATTTGTGTCCCCGCTGGAATATCAAAATCAGGCAGTGTCTTCAAAATAGGAGGTTGTGGCACTGATGAAGGAAAAGGATCGTTCCCAGTTTTTTGATGCATACTTAGAGAATCGGTCGTTTGTGAAATATCCTCAACCGTTTCACCTTCTTCTAATAACACCGCAATAACGGTATTAACCTTCACACCTTCAGAACCTTCAGGCACACAAATTTTACCAAGAATACCTTCATCAACAGCCTCTACTTCCATCATGGCTTTATCTGTTTCAATTTCAGCAATGATGTCACCAGAGCTCACTTTATCGCCCTCTTTCTTGAGCCATTTAGACAATTTACCCTCTTCCATCGTTGGTGAAAGCGCTGGCATCAAAATATCAATAGACATATTCGCTTCCCTCGCATCAAACTAAAACATCCGTATAGAGCTCAGAAGCATCTGGCTCTTGATCATGCTGTGCAAAATCTGCTGCATCCGCAACAATTGCACGGACCTCTTTATCAATAGATTTTAAATTGTCTTCACTTGCAAAGCCTTGTTCAAGAATCCGATTCTTTACTTGATCAATGGGATCGTGTTCCTCTTTTATTTTTTGAACCTCTTCTTTTGAGCGATATTTTGCTGGATCAGACATGGAGTGACCACGATAACGATAAGTCTGCATATCGAGAATGATTGGCCCCTTGCCTGAGCGTGCCCAAGAAATTGCTTCATCAGCAGCTCCTTTTACCGCTCGAACATCCATACCATCAACAACAAGACCTGGAATTTCAAAGGAAAGACCACGACGAGAAAAATCAGTCTCTGCCGATGCTCGTGCAACAGATGTTCCCATAGCATACTGATTATTTTCAATAATATAAACAACAGGAAGCTTCCAAAGCGAAGCCATATTAAAACTTTCGTAAACCTGTCCCTGATTGGCAGCACCATCACCAAAATATACCAATGTCACATTGTCTTTACCAAGGTACTGATTCGAAAATGCCAACCCAGAGCCAATTGGAACTTGTGCACCAACAATGCCATGCCCACCATAAAAATTCTTTTCTTTTGAAAACATATGCATCGATCCCCCTTTTCCCTTAGAAAAGCCACCTCGACGCCCTGTTAATTCTGCCATGACACCACGTGGGCTCATACCAACCGCCAACATATGGCCATGATCTCGGTAAGAGGTAATAACCTGATCCCCTTCTTTTGCTGCCTGCAATGTTCCAATAACAACAGCTTCTTGCCCAATATAGAGATGACAAAATCCACCAATAAAACCCATCCCATAAAGCTGCCCCGCCTTTTCTTCAAAGCGACGAATTAAAAGCATCTCACGATAAGCATCAATTTCTTCTTTTTTTGTAAACTGCGCTATTGGTGCTCTCTTTGTGGTGTTTGATAATGCAGTGCGCACCACCGATGCAGAACCTTTTTTAGATTTTTCTGCCATACTAAACTCCCTTTTATGATTATTTAGGAATAACCGTTACGAACAAAAGTTACAAGCATTATCAATCAGCTTAAATGCTCTCACCGGCAGTTGTTTTTAAATATTTTTAAAAATTGAGTGATCTTTCATCGACTTTTAATATCATTTTCAAGGTGTTAGGATTGTTAGCTCATTTGCCTTAGAAAAATTCAAATTCTTCCGAATATACTCATCCAACATATCTCTCTCAATGTGCCCATTGCGTAAAAGAGCAATACGCTTTTCAATAGATAACCGTTCAGATTCTACCTGATGAAGTTCCTCTTCTAATTCAACAATACGCTGATTAACCTCACTGCGTGAATACAGCCCATATTCACCATGATAAATGTGATAACTGAAATAGCTTAAAACACCTACCGTCATAATTGGCAGTACAAAGCGTACTTTGATTGATCTGCGTTTTTGCTTTGTCCACATATAATAATACAGTCTTTACAACATAATCCTCTTAATATTTGCTCAACTATGCATAATTTTGATTAATACCTCATTACCAAATCTACACATGCAAATAATTTGTTATTACATGCTAATAGCCATGCCATATTATCTATTTTTATATTCATATTCGCTCTTTACTAATTTGTGACTCTATTTCCATCTTTGTCAGTAAATTTCCCTGCCAAAATAAATACAAGATCAATAACCCGCCAAATCAAAGTCACAATCAACCCAATAACTGATAAAGACAGGATAAGTATTAAAACACCCGTTCCAACTTTACCAACCATAAAACGGTAAATACCTAATCCCCCTAGAAACCAACAAACGATCGCTACTATCGCTTGTGGTTGTTCTGACGGTCGTTGACCCAAAAGAGGAACAACAGATTTAATGCTATCCCCTTCACATACAAAATCAACGGCATCACTCACCTTGGGTGGATTTTTTCCTAACCAATCCCAACTCGAGAATTAAGAGCGTTTACCATCATCAGCCAAAACCAGATAAACACTTTGATCTTGGTCAATTATCTCCCTCTCTTTCGCCCCCTCTAAAATTGTTACATACTGTTATTTATAAAACAAGTTTTTGCTCTGTTGATAAGCTTTACGGCATGAATACAAGCCGTACTCACCAGAATAAATAAATAGTGAAATAGCTTAAAATTCTCCCCAATGATCTTAGATTTCCCACCGCTAAAACGAGTAATACAAAACACACGAACGATTTGTATGCCTATTTTTTCATAATAAAATAGGTACAGCCTTTCTTTATACTGTTAAATCAATTGTGTATAATTTCCTTAATATCTTCACAAAGATACACACTAGAGCAATTTTTACTAGGCATTTAATACATTTACTGTAAAAAAGTAAATAATATTATTTATTTTTTTGTTTTATTTGTAATGCAAAATTTCTACCAACGTGTAATTTGCTTCCCATCTTTGTCAGTAAACTTTCCTGCGATAATGACTATAAAGTCAACAATTGTCCAAATTCCTGTAACCATCAAGCCAAAAAGTGTTAAAGAGAGAATAAGCATTAAAGCACCAGTTTTCACTTTACCAACCATAAAACGGTGAACACCAAATACACCAGAGAACCAACAAATGAGTGCTAACATTGGCTTTGAAGGCTCTGAATCTTGTTGTAACAATGGAAAAACAGAATTAACACTATCCCCTTCACACACAAAATCAATGTTATCACCTACCCTTGGTGGATTTTTTCCTAGCCAATCCCAAGTCGCAAATTGATAACGCTTACCATCATCCCCAGAAACGAGATAAGTTCCCTGATCTTGACTGATAATTATACCTCTCATCTTTTAACACCTATAAAATCTTTGCCCCCCTCTCTCCTACAATTAAACTTACAATCGCAATGATATCATAATTTACAATTTTATGTTCATCACGATCAACGACGCAAACGACCAGCATAACATGCCTGATTGCCTAGCATTTCTTCAATACGAATGAGCTGATTATATTTTGCTAATCTATCTGAGCGTGCAAGCGAACCCGTTTTAATCTGCCCACAATTCGTTGCAACGGCGAGATCTGCAATAAAAGAATCTTCCGTTTCACCTGAACGATGCGATATAATGGCGCGGTAACCTGCTTTATGCGCTGTTTCTACAGCATCAAGCGTTTCACTCAACGTACCAATCTGATTCACTTTGATAAGAATGGCATTGGCTGCTCCCATTTTGATCCCATCGCGCAAACGTGCGGAATTTGTTACAAACAAATCATCACCAACAAGCTGGCATTTTTGACCAATCGAATTTGTAAGTAACTTCCACCCCTCCCAATCATCCTCAGCCATCCCATCCTCAATCGTAATAATGGGATAAGTTTCAACAAGTCGCGATAAATAATCGACTTGTTCTGCCACATCACGACATTTATCCTCACCTTTATAAAAATAGGAACCATCTTTATAAAATTCGGTTGCAGCACAATCTAAACCAAGAGCAATCTGCTCACCTGGCTGATATCCACATGCTATAATAGATTCCATAATGAAATCAATTGCCTGTTCTGCATCTTTAAATTGCGGTGCAAAACCACCTTCATCACCAACATTGGTATTATGACCTGCATCTTTTAAACGTTTTTTTAACGTATGGAAAATTTCAGCGCCATATCGGACAGCTTCTTTTACTGTCGGCGCTCCTACAGGAATAATCATAAACTCTTGAAAATCAATTGGGTTATCAGCATGAACACCACCATTAATAATATTCATCATAGGTGTGGGAAGAACATGCGCTTGTACACCACCAATATAACGATATAAAGGCAAACTTAGTGAATTCGCTGCTGCTTTTGCAACAGCCAGCGAGACACCCAGAAGGGCATTCGCACCAAGATGTGCTTTATTGGGTGTGCCATCCAAGGCAATCATTGCTTGGTCAATGGCAATTTGATCTCTTGCATCTCGCCCGCCAAGCTCTTCAAGAATTTCGCCGTTTATTGCAGAAACTGCTTTTTCAACACCCTTTCCTTGATAACGCGCACCACCATCACGAAGCTCAATAGCTTCATGGGCTCCTGTTGATGCACCAGAGGGAACTAGAGCACGGCCGAAAGCTCCATCTTCCAAATGAACATCAACTTCTACCGTTGGATTACCTCGGCTATCAAGTACTTCACGTCCAATAATATCAACAATTATAGCCATGTGTGTCTCCTCATCCAACAAAACCCTCGATCTATCTTTAACACCATAATGATGCAATATCCCCTATAATTGTATATTCAATTAATCCTTTTGGATAAATAATCAAATTCCATTAAAGTCTCAAGCAATCTTTGCAAATGATCAATTTTAACCATATTAGGTCCATCAGAAGGGGCATTATCGGGATCTTGATGCGTTTCTAAAAAAAGGCCTGCTACTCCAACCGAAACAGCAGCACGCGCCAAAACTTCAACAAATTGACGCTGTCCACCAGATGAATCGCCTTGACCACCTGGCTCTTGAACAGAATGCGTTGCATCAAAGATAACAGGAGCACCAAATGAACGTAAAATAGGTAATGAACGCATATCAGAAATAAGCCTGTTATAACCAAATGAAGTTCCTCTCTCACAAAGCATAACATTCGGATTACCGCTTTGTGTGACCTTTCTTAAAACATTCTTCATATCCCACGGCGCTAAAAACTGACCTTTTTTAATATTGATAACACGTCCCGTTTTGGCTGCTGCTACCAAAAGATCTGTTTGACGACATAAAAAAGCAGGGATTTGCAAAATATCTACTGTGGAAGCAATCATCGTGCATTGCTCTTCTGTATGCACATCCGTCAAGATCGGACAACCAAATTCCTTCTTCAAATCAGTAAAAATAGCCATTGCCTTTTCAAGACCAATACCACGTGCCGCCTCTAAAGATGTCCTGTTGGCTTTATCGTAACTTGATTTATAAACAAATCTCATACCAACTTGATCGGTAATTGTCTTGATCCGACCAGCCATTTCAAAAGCGTGATCTCTACTTTCTATCTGACATGGTCCCGCAATTAATGAAAAAGGTGTTTCATTGGAAAAAACAACATTCCCAACTTTCACAAGAGCATTTGGGGCATTTTGTTCAGACATTTTATCCCTCAAAAAGCAAATAACTTCATTTATTCACTAAACCAATCGACTTTGTTCTACAGCCGCTTCAATAAAAGAAGAAAAAAGTGGATGTGGATCAAATGGACGTGATTTTAATTCTGGATGATATTGAACACCAATAAACCATGGATGATCTGTATATTCTACCGCTTCTGGCAAAATACCATCGGGAGACATCCCAGAAAAAATTAAACCACACTGTTCGAGCTTGTCTTTATAATCAATATTAACCTCATAACGATGACGATGTCGCTCATAAACCCTTGTCATCCCGTAAATTTGAGCAATATGGCTCTCTTCTTTTAATTCAGCGGCAAAAGCACCAAGACGCATTGTCCCACCAAGATTTCCACATTGTGTACGTTTCTCAAGAACATCCCCTTTGAGCCATTCGCGCATCAAACCAACAACCGGATTTTTGGTTTCACACAATTCACTTGATGAAGCATTCTCAATCTGTGCAATATTGCGTGCAGCTTCTATACAAGCCAATTGCATGCCAAAACAAATGCCAAAAAACGGAACTTTATGCTCCCGCGCAAATTGAATTGCTCGCATTTTTCCTTCTGCCCCACGTGCTCCAAAAGCACCAGGAACCAAAATCCCATGCACTTTGTATAAAGTAGATGTAGGATCTTCCTCTTCAAAACGCTCCGCATCAATCCATTCAATATTAACTTTTACTTTATTGGCTAAACCACCATGGGCAATCGCTTCGGTCAGAGATTTATAAGCATCCTTCAATCCGATATATTTGCCAACAACAGCAATTGTCACTTCCCCTTCGGGATGGTGAATGCGATGTGTAATATCTTCCCAGTACTCCATTTTTGGCTTAGGTGCCGGCTCTATTCCAAAAGCAGAAAGAACTTCCGAATCTAACCCTTCCTTATGATATGCTATGGGAACATCATAAATCGTTGGCATATCCAATGCTTGAATAACAGCGTTTTGGCGAACATTACAAAAAAGTGATAATTTACTTCGCTCTGTTTCTGGAATAGGCCGGTCTGCACGCACCAACAAAATATTGGGGGCAATACCAATTGATTGTAATTCTTTGACAGAATGTTGTGTTGGCTTGGTTTTTAATTCACCGGCCGACGAAATATAAGGCATTAAGGTAAGATGCACATAAACAACATTATGGCGTGGCAATTCATTGTGAAGTTGACGAATCGCTTCTAGAAAAGGCATCGCTTCAATGTCACCAACCGTTCCACCTATTTCACACAAAACAAAGTCAAATTCTTCGTTTCCAGTCGTAATAAACTTCTTAATTTCATCGGTAACATGAGGAATAACCTGAACGGTTGCCCCTAAATAATCACCACGTCGCTCTCGTTCAATAATATTGCGATAAATACGTCCTGTCGTGATATTATCTTGGCTATTTGCAGAACGCCCAGTAAAACGCTCATAATGACCAAGATCAAGATCCGTTTCTGCACCATCATCAGTCACAAACACCTCACCATGTTGATAAGGCGACATCGTCCCTGGATCAACATTCAGATAAGGATCAAGTTTGCGAAGCCGCACACGGTACCCACGCGCTTGTAATAGTGCAGCTAATGCTGCTGCTGCGATGCCTTTTCCAAGAGAAGAAACCACACCACCAGTAATAAAAATATAACGTGCCATGGGCTTATGGTGATAAGCAGTTTAGAATGATTTTTCCAGCAAAAAATGCAAAAATAAACTGTTTTCTTCTCTAAAATAAAAAAGGTGCAAAAACACCTTTTTTAAAATCTATCCTCTTTTTTAAAAAAACTATTTTGTATCATTATCCGGAATTGGCGTTTCAAGAGCCGGTGGTAACGGATTTTCTGTTGTAGGATTTGCCGGTTGTTTTTGCTCTTGAGGCGGAGCCGAAACACCTCCTAATTGTTCAAGAATAGAAGGTTGAGGCTTACTATCTGATGATGGTGCTGCTTCTGGCGTTCCTTTATTTGTAGAGTTTTGTTCTAAATTCGCCGGAATACGCTTGAGAATGTCAGAACTAGAATTCGACATATTCCCCACTACGGTAAGCCCAATAGACACCACAAAAAAACAACATGCTAAAATAGCAGTCAAACGCGTTAACGGATTCTTAGAGCCTCGTGTTCTCATTAACCCAGAACCACTATTTGCAGTAAGCCCACCTCCTTCTGAAGGTTGAATTAATATAACACCAACCAAAAGTATAACGACCAAAAAATGGATAATAATAAGTACTGTTTGCATAAACCTTGCTCTTCAAATAACTCTTCATGGCTCTTTACACGTAAATAACGCATAATCCAAGGGGGAACCAAGATTCCTCTCTTATAATTTACGATAAATATCGCAAATAGTTAAAAAATCAGTTGCTTTTAAGCTTGCTCCCCCTATCAGAGCGCCATTAACATCACCAATACTCAAAAGCTCAAAGGCATTGGAGGACTTTACTGATCCCCCATAAAGCAATCGCATCTTGTTTCCTTCATCAGAAAAACGAGAACACATCTTATCACGAATAAATTTATGTACTTGTGCCACATCAGCTGAAGTAGGCGTATTGCCTGTTCCTATAGCCCATATAGGCTCATAAGCGATAATCGTATTCTCTGCTGTTGCATCGTCTGGTAAAGATCCTGCAAGCTGGTGCGCTAGTACATCGTACACTTTATTGCTTTTACGCTCTTCCAATGTTTCACCAATACAAACAAGAGCAACAAGACCTGCTCGCCACGCCGCTTGCACTTTCGCACAAACAATCGCATCACTTTCTTGATAAACTGTGCGGCGTTCTGAATGCCCAATAATGACATGACTTGCTCCTGCTTCCTTAAGCATAAAAGCTGAAATATCTCCAGTATAAGGGCCATGATCATCAAAGTGACAATTTTGCCCCCCTAGAAGAAGATTTTCACCGTCCAATGTATCAGAGGCACGTGATAAAAGTGTTGCTGGAACACAAATAAGCGCTTCAAATAAACGGCCTAAATCAGAGCTTACGCCCGCAGCAATGGCACGTAATTCTCCAAGGGCTTCGCCCGTTCCATTCATTTTCCAATTTCCAGCGATAAAAGGCCGAATATTTGGAGACATATTTTTACCTCAAAAACTATTACAATATATTGTTTGTCTTTAGGTACCAAATTATAAAACGAAAGCAAGTCTTTAAGCTTGCATCTTTTATTTCTTTATTGCAAATTCCATCACTGCTTTGATAATCATTCATGCTAAAAATGGAATTGAACAATGCTTGACGTCTTAAGAAGTGCTGCAAATTCTTGGGTTTTTAAAATTTTCCTTGCTATTTTGCTCTTATGTTTCATCCTTTTATGGGGAATCCCACAGTTGCACACAAAGAGTGAAAGAGACCTTATTACTTCTGGAAAATCCATAATAACTGTTGATGAGTATCGTCTTGCACTGGTCGATCAAAGTGCACGTTTAGCGTTTGCATCTCATCTTGGGCGTATGTTTACACCAAATGAAATGCAGCAATATAAAATTCCAGCCTTTGTTTTCAATCAGTTACAACATGATGTACTGTTTGATGAACAGGCGCGTAAAATGAAAATTAGTCTTTCAAAAGATACAATAGCTCGTATTCTTGGTGCTGATAATATGTTTCAAACAAATGGTGTTTTTGATCAAAATTTGTTTCGTAACTATCTTCAACATTTACATATCAGCGAAAGCAATTTCCTTGACTATTACACCCAAAAAGAAAAGCGTAACCAACTCATTGCAGCTTCGCTATCAGGAATGAAGGCACCCAACCTCTTTTACAAAGCCCTTGCTCTTTATCAAGGAGAAAGCCGTATTGCTGATTATCTCGTTATCGATTTAAAAGAAAAGGAAAAAATTTCTGACCCCGATCAGGAAACATTGCAAAGCTGGTTTGAAACACATAAAAATGAATTTCGTGCTCCTGAATACCGTACTGTTTCTTTGTTATCTATGACATCTACTGATATTGTAAAACCTGAAGATATTTCCGTAGATGAAACTAAAGCCTATTATGCTCAAAATGTCTCACGTTTTATGATTCCTGAAAAACGCACCATTGAAGAGTTGCGATTCTCTACACGCGAGGCAGCCGATAATGCGGCAAAAAAAATAGCCAATGGATTGAGTTTTGAGGCGTTGGTTAAAGAGGAAAACAAAACTCTTGGTGACATACAAAAAGGGTCTCTTACCGAAAATGAACTTCCTAATCATCTCGCAGCTGAAATTTTTGAACTCAAACAAGGGCAAATTAGTGCTGTAATCAATGATTTACAAGGTCCTGTTATCGTTCGCGTTACACATATTGAACCTTCGGCCTCTCTTCCTTTTGAAAAGGTAGAAGAAAATATCCGGCAAACACTTGCACAAAGTCGTGCTGTGGATATCATGCGTAATAATTATACAGCAATCGAAAATGCCCGTTTTGAAGGCGCTTCTCTTCAAGAACTGGCTGACCAATATAAATTATCTCTTCGTACCATCACTCTTGATAAAACAGGAAAAACAATTGAAGGTACTGTAATTACGGATTTACCGCAAAAAGACATTGTAATGAATGCCATTTATCAAGCGAATGAAGGAGTCGATCTTGATCCTCTTTCTCTGCAAACAGATGGCTATCTCTGGTATAAGGTAGACAAAGTTATCCCTGCTCGCGATAGAACATTTGAAGAAGCTAAACAAGATGTTCTCTCTCAATGGAAAAGTGAAGAAATTCAACGCCTTCTTGATGAAAAAGCTCAAAATGCTCTCAAACAACTCACGGAAGGAAAAAGTCTTATTTCTCTCGCTCATACACTTGGTGTCACAACACAAACAACACAAGCTCTCCGACGTCAAGATTCATCTGAAATTTTTGGAGTTGAAGGTATTAAAGCATTATTTTCTGCTCCAAAAGGTCATTATGGCATCGTAAAAGGTCCGGTTATAACAAATCGTATTGTGTATCAAATAAAGACCGTAACTATGCCTCAAAATACGTCTCCTGATACTCTCTCACCCCATATTCGTAACAATATAGATATGATGATGAGAGAAGATCTAAAGCTGGGAATGCTACAAATTGCCAATAAAGAACACCCTTTGGAAATTAATAACAATAATTATCAGCAAATCTTCAATACTCTCCAATAAAATGGAGTGAATCATTGGTGCTTTTAAGTAATAAAAATGTAATCAGAGATTCTTCTATATGGAAGAAAACAAGATAGCCTTCTTTCTCTGTAGTGTCAGAATGAATAGCATCTGTAAAAATATAAGCTTTTCTGTGAACTTGCGCGTTTACAGAAAGTGGTGGGGGTGATTTTGAGTGTGGTGTTTTTCATCTTAAGAAAGAATGCAACCCATATAAACCTGCCCTCTGAATGTCTTCATAACAAACGATAATGGTTTACAGCCTTATAGTTTGTATATGCGATATTTCTCTGCAAGCACAATTTTTTTACAGAGCTTATAATATTCTCTCATCCCCAAAATTACACTTCATTGGCAAAGAAGACATCCGCTATAGATTTTACTGTTGAGTAGCAAAATCCTCCTCTCTAATGTCTATTTTGAAGGCGATTTTCTCAAACAGCTAGAAAATCAGCTAACGCATTTTATAAATTTCAGCTTATACTTTATGTTTTTTATATCATCTACCGATAGAAAACACTCAACAAAATGAATAAATAACAAAAGA
This sequence comes from Bartonella sp. ML70XJBT.G, assembly GCF_028618575.1. Taxonomy (GTDB): domain Bacteria; phylum Pseudomonadota; class Alphaproteobacteria; order Rhizobiales; family Rhizobiaceae; genus Bartonella. Next base: position 33,716 of record NZ_JAQITA010000003.1, read on the forward strand.
AACAGACAATATCGTCAACTTCATAAATCCCATTTTTCATCGTTTGAAGAAAATCCTTATCAACGCACGAATAATATTTTCCAGATTATAAATCCGGATAATAAAGAAGGATTTGCATTCATACTATACAGTAATCTTGAATCAATTTATTGTTTTTCTTGGTTTTGAATAATACCCCTTTTCCCCTTTATGATATTTTTGGAAAATTACCGCTTATCGCTGCCCATGTTATCATCCAATAGCGCCGAATTAACGGCAAAGTTGCGCTTTCTTGAAAAACTGCTGCTCCCAACTGCTGCGCTCTTTGAAGAGATGCTGGTATAATTGCCAATGGAAGAAATGCTGGTTTAAGCATTCTAGGCAAAGCATGAGAACGTTCATAAAACTTTGTATAATGATCTCGCGATAACGCTACCATAGCTTCAATAATATGATATTTCTGTTCGTTACTGACACGATGAGACTCTAAATCTCTCCTCTCCACTCCTACAGTCTTTAGCACATCAGCAGGTAAATAATAATGATATCGTGATTGCATAAATGATAAAAGACGCAACACACCACTTAATCCTTGTGCGATTCCTCCATGTTCACAGGCATCTGTAAAATCTTGTGTTCCATTAGGAGCTAATATCTGACAAGAAAGCTGTAAAATGATGCTCGCAGTTTCACCCCAGTAGAATTCAAGATCATGAAGAGTTTCTATCGGATTGTGATAAAGATCCAAAATTTGCGCATTGCAGTACCGTAAAAAAGCTGTTTTGGGTAAATCAAAAAGAGCCATTGCAGCAAGCAAATCAGCCAAAATTGGATTATTGTTACTTTTTTGTATTTCACCATGAGCAATCGAATCATACCACCAACGTAACCGTATCTCACCGATAAGCGGATCGTGTACGATTTCACGAATACGAGAAACTTCTACATTAAAAGCGTAAAGAGCAGCTAATGCTCTGCGCTTTTTTTTAGGCGCAAACAAAACCGATATATAGCGATCACGATCTGTGGCACGTAAAATATCAAGATAATAAGGAAGAGAATCTATCATTCTATGACACCTCTTAACTTCCTTTTTAAACAATGAATACCCTATTTTTATTCATATTTAAAAACGATAGATGAGAAAACACAACGAGAAGAATAAATTCTTCAAATATACTTCTATGAATCTATAGGAATTAAGATTCCTTTTCTGGATATTTTTTGCTTACCCAAACATACAAACTCTTTTTATCTTTTAAAAGTTGACTTACTCTACAATACCGCCACTTGAGAATGAATATTCATAAATGGAAAAACAATCATGCAAGTTTATTCCTTTATGCCCATATTTCTACTGAAATGAGCGCGCAAATAAAAATCACTTTAGAGAGCATGCGTTCATCGCCTCAAGATCTCATTCCTATGATATCTTTACATGTAATGAATGAAGAATTTTGGTCTTTCAATGTCCAAATATCTCATCACATTACATGTAAAACTATAAAGGAGCTAAATGAAATATTTGAAAACACCAGTGCACTCTTTAAGAAAGAGTGTATCTGTGAAGTAACGCTATTCGTTACAGGAAATTCAAGCATGATACACGTACATAAGGTATAAACTGCTAAGAATATGAAAAAACAGAATATGTTATGAAATCTCATTGATTGAAGAAAAGCTACACCGCCTCCCCTAAACTCACCAGCTCAATGGTCATTGAGCAAATTTCACTATAGGTAAATTAAAAAACAAAACTTTTCAAAGCTTCTTTTCTATTGGTTATTTTTCCTCTTTTCATCAACCAAAGCGCATGCCTTTCCCTAGCTTTCACTCCCATATATTCCATTCCATGTTACTAATATCATCTTCTATACCAATTCCTTCCAATAGATTCCTCTTTTTGATGATACCCTTTATTCCCTCCAATATTTCTGTCTCACCATAGGGTATTTGTCTTTGATCAATATCAAATCTTATCATATTGGGTTTTTTGTGTATAACAGAGGTATAATTTTGACATAATACTTTGTTAATTTTTGCTCTAAAGCCATAATGCTTCTTCTTTATTTGTTTTTAACCATAGCAATGTTAGCATTTTTAAAAATGAGGAAAAATAACCGGCTAAGCACTTACACTTTGAAACTAAAAACACCATACAAAGAAAATCACCCCACATAAACCTTCATTCTTTTACAGAGGAATTTATGAAAATTGCTTGCATAATACTGCGGAGTTTTTGATGGAAACCTGAAATAGAGTGGACATTCACCATCCCAAAATTGAGATACAATAACTGCATTACTCGTTTTTTCTCGTGATTGAGCAATTGTCTTCTCTACATAAAAGGCATGAACTGTATCATTGAACTTGCTCAATATTCAGCAATTTATAATGATAGATATTTCGCTTGAAAGTTATGATTATATTCTAAAAGGAAAAAATAATCTTGAGTTTAGGTATTTATATCAGATGTTGTTATACCACACACTCATTCTTTCAAGAAAAGGCATAATAGCGGCTTAACGATGTTGTTGAGCGCTGTCTACCCTTACACTATCAAGCCAAAACGCTTTTTTAGCTATACATCAGGAAAGTATTGAAGTTCCATACATAAAGAGAGCTCATCGGAAAAAACGCTATAAAAGAGATAAAAATATCTTCCTCTAAAGAGAAAATAAATAAAAAATTAAGAGAATCAATAATGACAAAATTTTCTATTTTAACCTATCTTTCTTTTCTTAAATAAAATATCATTCTACTGCAAACAATAACGCAGCAACCGCACGATCTTCAGCCAACAAAACATTAAATGTACGCACAGCAGCCCCTGTACTCATTGTATCCGATGATATTCGCTTTTCCCATAAAAGCATTCGTAATTCCTCAGGCAACCGCAATAATTCAACTCCAGTACCTATGAGCAAAACCTCAATCTCAGATGCCTCTTCTAAAATTCGAGATATATCCTCTTTAGTGGGAATTGGCCCTTCCATGTCAATACCATAAATACCTGATGGTACACAAATAATAGATCCTTTATGGGACATATCAGCAAAACGAAATCCACCATTTCCATAAGCATCAATAGGTGCGCGTCTTGGAAAATGTGCTTCACGGATTTGAATGGCATGAGACATCAAAAGTACCCTTTATGTTTGATAACTAATTGCATTTTTACTCTCTCTTCTCAAAATCAGTAAAGGGTCTGTAATAAATAGTGCTAGAATAATCATACCTCGCATAGCAATATTGATGCATCCCTCATACAAAATACCCTTCTAACCATACAGTAAGCATTCAATTGAAAATCTGTTTATCGATTTTATAAAAGCTTATAATAAGATGCTATTAAATATCATATTCATTTCAATATATTGAGCTAAAACACTCTTTCAGACTATTCACTAAAAACAGATAACCTCTGTTCTCTTAAACAATAAACTTATTCAAAAAATAGGAAAATTGACTACAACACTTAGCAAATGAAATATTACTTTTTAGTAGTCTTTCAATAATTCAGGGATTATGTTCATTTATCGACTACGAAACTGCCCATAAGCTGAATATTTTTTATACAGAAGTTATCCATTTTTATAAAAATACATTGTCAAATAACGTCATAAGCTGCAATTATATTTAAGATTCACTTTCTTCTGATCCAGCTTTTTTCTCTTCAGTTACACTTACATTTTTCTTTGTTTTAGTCTTAGATTTTTGTGGTGTTTTTGGTTTAGTATTCAATTTTGATTTTTTTTCCGCAATGGGTTCTCCTTTAACACGTACATCAGTTAATGTGGAACGGATAACGCGAACACGCGTGTCATCACCAATCTCAACCTCTAATTCACCACTCTCATGGTAAACTTTTGTAACCTTGCCGATAATACCACCGCCTGTTATAACGGTATCACCACGGCGCACAGCATCAAGCATTTCCTGACGCTTTTTCATTTGTAGACGCTGTGGGCGAATCATAAAAAAATACATAATTACAAAAATTAAAATGAATGGAACAAAGCTAACAAGTGAGGTCCCATTGGAAACACCGCCTGCAACTTGAGCATAAGCGTTACTAATAAACATTTTGATCTCCTATAGATAAACTTCAGGTAATTCCCACTCCATTAAAATAGACTTTTGACTCAGAAAAAAAGCTCTCCCAGAGGAATTGTCATACAAAGCGATAACGACACAATGTAACCATAGCTTTATAGAAAGGAAATAAAACCTTAAAAGACAGAAGGCAACGAGAAAAAACTCTTCAGAAACAGATTTATTTTCTTCCTTTATATATCATACGCATCCTCATTAACGGAAGAATTAACGATATAAATCAATTGTATTATCTTTTAACAAACTAAACTAACGACTCTTTTTTAGTACATGACTTTCCTATCGAAATACTCTTTCGTTTCAGAAAAAGGATTATTCTGTTTTCAATCTATCTAAACTATAGATTTTCAAAATGAATTAGTTTTCTAAATATTTGCTAGGATCGACAGGTAATGAATTCTTACGCACCTCAAAATAAACGCGTGGCGTTTTAACATTGCCAGAAACACCAGATTTAGCAATCTCATCTCCACGCCGTACCCTTTGGCCCTTGCTCACAACAAGCTTACTGTTACATCCATAAATAGTAATAATATTGTTCTCATGTCGAATCATAACAACATTGCCTAGTTCTTTTAACCCATCACTTGCATAGATAACGACACCATTTTCTGCCGCCTTTACCGATGAACCTTCAGGCACAGCAATATCTATCCCTCTATTCGTTGCCGTTCCTTTTTTCTGACCAAACTGACTTAATAAACGTCCTCTTACAGGCCAACGCATCTTAGAAATTCCTGTGGCTTGCGGAGTCACAATATTATCTGTATTCGTAACACCATTTGACAAACCCGTCTCAGGACTGAATTGTGTCATCTGTTTAGAAGAATTTTTCTCAATACTTGAATTGTTCACCCTAGCAGAAGGAAGAGTTGTAACCGGCGCTTTATCAGTAGGTGAAACCTTCTTCTGTCTTGTAGAAGACGTGACTTGAGACTGATATGAGGATTCTGCTGCTGATGTTCCCCTATCATGATTATAGGTGTTTGAAGTTGCTAGTGTGCGCTTTCTTGGAACCACGAGTACTTGACCAATATAAATAGAATTATTGTTTATACCATTTGCTGATTTCAATGCTTCAACACTCACTCCTATTTGCCGTGCAATGCTTAACAGTGTATCGCCACTTTGAACAATATAAGAGTTTCGCCGAAAGATCGGAGAATTATCTATTTGTGAACGGGAAAGAGTTCCAAGATTGCGTGGCGGTGTCCCCATAATCCGGCTATCAGGAGAGGTCCCTCCTTGTTGTGGAGAATCATACCCAATATCATCGCCTGTCCATGAATCACCACTCTGATCTACTGGAGGCAAATCAGTGCTTTGTATCATGCTACCATAGGGCGATGCTTGCGGATCTGCAGGCATAGGTGTGAATATATTCGGGTGTGATGATCCTGCGCGATGAGAGAAAATATTCGTGAAGCGCTGCGTGCCAGAACTACACCCCGCAAAAATCATTATCATCACTAAAAAAGCTATTGTTTGAAAATAACCCCGAAAAATACTACCCAAAACCTTTAACCACATAGTTTTGCCCACTCGTCAATACTCAACTCATTCTATTAAAGCTTTTTAATATTACCTAAGAGTTAAAATTCGCTATTTTATTCATAAATATCTTTATAATAAGATCAAAATGAATTTATCGTAAAATAAAAAGGGAAAAGAGTCTGTACAGTATCTTAAAGCTAAAAAAATTTACAGTATTTCTGCAAGGCCTTTAATAAAAGGCTGATAACGCACTTGAAACATTTCTAAACACTCAAATTGGCTACCAATTTTCCTATAACGTGTCATCTTTTGTACCCCTTCATCAGGTCCTATAGCTTGAATAAGAATCCCATTTTCAGCTAAAAGATTGAGAAATTCTTGAGGTTCATCTGAACGTGATGGCCAAATGAGAATACGATCAAATGATCCTAAACCTGTCACTGTGTAGCTTCCGTCCATCTGCCGTATAACAATATTTTCAAGCCCTAAACTTTGAAATCTCTGACCTGCCAAATCAACCAATGTTTTATAACGATCAATAGTTGTCACGCGGTCACTCAGACATGCCATAAGAGCTGTACAAAAACCAGACCCTGTACCAATTTCCAAAACACGATGTTTTTTCTTCAATGATAAAGCAAAAAGAATTAAAAGCTGTTCTTCTAAACGCTCAATATATTCACCACACTCAATCGGAATAATTTTATTATCATAAGCACTGTTGAACCAAGAAGACGCAACAAATTGTTGACGCGGAATTTTCTCAAATGCCGAAAAAAAGCGAACATCATCAATTCCTTTGCTACGCATTTTCAGCACAAGGCTGGCCAATTCCTCACGAAATCGTAAAATACCCTTTTGCTCCATAGTGTCATTCGTTCTCCAATGAAGTGGTACCCTTGCCATACCTACAACTCATTTTTTAAAATGGCAAAGCCTTGTCTTTACACGTCACCATCTCTTAGCAAGAAACATGGAGTGCTTCTTTTTTGTTATAAAATTTAAGCGGTAATACAACGTACGCCTTTCATATAGGGCTGTAAAACATCTGGAACAATAATTGATCCATCAGCTTGCTGATAATTCTCCAAAACAGCGATAAGACAACGTCCAATAGCTGTACCAGAACCATTAAGACTATGCACAAAGTGCAATGTTTTATCGCCTTCTCTACGGTAGCGCGCATTCATACGTCGCCCTTGAAAATCTCCACAAACTGAACAACTGGAAATTTCACGATAACATCCTTGCCCTGGAAGCCAAACTTCAATGTCATAAGTTTTACGTGCAGCAAAGCCCATATCACCTGTAGAAAGAACTACCGTGCGAAAAGGCAAACCGAGACGTTTCAGCACATCTTCTGCACACTCTGTCATACGTTCTAGTTCCATTAAAGACTGCTCTTCAGTGGTAATTGATACCATTTCTACCTTCCAAAACTGGTGCTGACGTAACATCCCACGCGTATCACGCCCTGCTGCACCTGCCTCCGAACGAAAACAGGGCGTTAAAGAAGAAAACCGCAGTGGTAAATCTGACATTTCAAGAATTTCATTGTTCACCAAATTGGTTAACGGCACTTCTGCTGTAGAAATAAGCCATCGACCGTCTGTTGTCCGAAACAGATCATCCGCAAATTTTGGTAGCTGGGCTGCTCCGTAAACAATCTCATCACGAACAAGGAGAGGTGTTGAAACTTCTGTATAACCATGCTCCTCAACATGCACATCAAGCATAAATTGACCTAATGCGCGTTCAAGCCGCGCCAAAGCTCCCGAAAGGACTGTAAAGCGCGCCCCTGATAAACGGCTTGCTCGTTCAAAGTCCATCTGTTTGAGATTTTGACCAAGATCAAAATGCTCCTTTGGTGTAAAGTCAAATGTTGGAGGTGTAGAAAAATGTCGAATAACAACATTATCGCTTTCATCTTTACCTTTTGGAACATCATCCAATGGAATATTCGGAAGTGCTGAAAGAACCTCCTCAATACTTTCCGTCAAACGCCTTTCTTCCACTGTAGCGGAAGAAAGAAAAGCTTTAATCTCTTCAACCTCCGCTCTCAAACGTTCAGCCATTTCTTGATTACATGCCGCTAAAGCTTGTCCTATTTCTTTTGAAGCTGCATTGCGACGCTCCTGTGCAGACTGCACTTTGGCAACATGTAATCGGCGTTCAAGATCAAGTTTTATTAATCTTTCTGCTTGCGGTTCAATGCCTCTATTTTCCAGTGCTTTATCTAATTTTTCAGGGTGTTCACGAATCCACTTAATATCAAGCATCAAAATTCCTCATTTACATCATTTCTATTCGTTCGCTATCACACGGGATATAAACTTCTCTTAAGAGATTTTTTTTCTCTTTTCTATACAGTAAGCAATTAAAATTGAAATCTCGTAAAGAGCTATCGTTGGTAAAGCTACTGCAAACATAGTAAAAAAATCCGACGGCGTTACTATCGCTGCAATTATAAAAGAGATAAGGATAGCCCACTTGCGTTTAGATATTAAACCATGAGAAGTTAAAAGTCCAACTTTCGTTAAAAGACTTGTCACAAGAGGTAATTGAAAAATCAAACCAAAAATGAGGATAAATGAGATTATAAAGCTCAAATAATCGGAAATACGGACGATAAACTCTATTCTTAAATGAACATCTGGAAGAAATTGCTGAGAAAGGCTAAACCAAAGCATTATTGGTGCTAACAGAGCATAAACAAATGCCCCTCCAATACAAAATAAAATCGGTCCACCAAAGAGAAATGGCAAAAAAGCCATACGTTCATTTTTATAAAGTCCTGGTGCGATAAAGCTATAAAACTGAAAAGCTGTATAGGGAAAAGATAAAATAACTGCCCCAAAAGCCGAAAGTTTCATCTTTGCTAAAAAAGTTTCCCATACTTGTGTTGATTGCAGACGAATATTCTCAGGATTACCACCTGATATTTTCATTGCCCATTGATAAGGCCATATGAGAAAATTTAAAATGTAATCTTTGACAAGAAAACACAAAATAAAAGCTATAAAAAATGCAATAAGTGCAGCAATAATTCGCTGACGCAGTTCAATCAAATGCTCCAAAAGTGGAGCCATATTGGCATCAACCTCATCCTTCTTAATATTCATGACGCACCCTCTTTCTCTTTGGAAATTAAAGAAATATTTCCAGAACTATGAGAATCAACGGATGCGATTAAATTTTCATTGGCTTTGTTTTGATCACATCTCAAAACTCCTTTCTCTTTTTTCAATTTATAGTGTGTCGTTTTTCCATCATAATTATTGCGGATATCCTCTACTGCATCATGAAAAGGATTAAAAGTCTCTGTCAGCTTCCTGTTTAGATCAAGATCATTCATATCCGACAACGTCTTTTGCAACTCATTAAGTTCGGCCTGTTTCATTGCATCATCAAACTGGTGACGAAATTCTTTTGCTGTTGAACGGACATAAGCTATTGCTCTTGCCATTGTTTTTAACATTTTAGGTAAATCTTTTGGTCCAACAACAACAATGAGAACAAGTAAGATCACGAGAAACTCTGGCCCATCAATCCCAAACATTGTTTATACTCGACTTTCTCATTCTATATGCTGCTTTTTAGCGACAGATGTCTTTCCTCTTTGAGAGGAAGAAGAAGCTTTTTTACGTACTGCTGCACGCTTTATCGTTAATGGTTCAGATTGTTGAAACTCAACATCAATTGTTTTGGACGTATCTGCTACTTCATGCGTCTCTTCTATAGCGTCCTCTTCTTCCCTCATATTTTTTTTGAAAACTTTAATCCCCTTAGCAACATCACCCATTAATTCAGAAACCTTGCCACGCCCAAAAAGTACAAGGATAATTAACAAAATTACAATTAAGTGCGTTGGTGAAAAAATATTACCCATCACTTTCTCTCACTGCTTTTGAATTTGCGTTCATTTGTTTGTGTTTACTCTGGAGCAATATATCAAATATAACCCTCTCTTACTTGTATATTTTCTTTTCCAGTTAAAGGCAATCGTACGCTCTTTATTGTAAACTCACTTTTTAGCTTCTCGTCCATTTTTCTTAATGTCTTATCATGAACCTAAATAAAATTTAAATAATAAGCTGTTTTTAAAAAAAACTCAAAAGGCTTGAAAACTCTTCTCTTAAAGCAACTTCATCCGATTTATCGGAGTGAAAAATCTTCTTGGAAACATTCTATGCACCCTCCAATGCTTTACCTTTTAAAATGGTGTCATCTGTACAAGCATGCTCATTTCTTGCAAACTACTATTACAATGAAAGACCCCATCACAACCTTCTGCAAAAATTTTATGTATTCAATCTGAAAATTTTTCCGAAAATGTGATCTCTGAAGAAACTTTCATTGATACATCATCTAATATTAAAAGTCCGGTAAAACCTATCTTCTTACGAAGAATATTCGTATGGCTTTTTAGACAACAAGACAGCAGTAATAAAAAATTTCTTCACAAAGATAAAAAACCAAATATTTGAAGTCTTCTCTTTCTGTGTTCTGATAAAAGATTCGAAATCTTGGTGATTAATTCCTCTTCATACAAATTGTATGAATTACCAAAATAGAAAACATAATTGTAAAGCTATAACATCTGTATTTCTCATATCTGTATTTTTCATAGATGCATATACGACTTTTCTATTTTGGGGCCTCTACAAAAGGATTTTTGTTGATATAAAACCATTATTTTATGTTAATAGAGAAATTGAGTAAGCAGTCATATACGGTAGAATTTATTCATGAATTATCGGCATATTTATCATGCTGGCAATTTTGCTGATGTCTTTAAACACATTATTGTCACCCGCATTGTAGAATATCTCAAACGCAAAGAAAAAGCTTTTCGCGTTATAGATACCCATGCTGGAATTGGCATATATGATCTTTCTTCTGTACAAGCATACAAAACTGGAGAGTGGCGTGAAGGTGTCTGGCGGCTTTTATCAGCTCCTATTCCAGAAGATTTAAAAACACTTCTTTCTCCATGGTATAATATTATTCATTTACTTAATGAAGGAGAAAAAGAACTCCTCTTCTATCCTGGATCTCCTTTTATTATTCGCCAATTATTGCGTAAACAAGACCGGCTTACCGCAATTGAACTCCATGATGAAGATTATCGTATTTTAGCAAAAAATTTTGCAGGTGATTACCAAACAAAAATCTTGCATTTAGATGGTTGGCTTTCTTTAAATGCGCACTTGCCACCAAAGGAAAAACGTGGATTTATCCTTGTTGATCCTCCCTTTGAAAAAACTGGTGAATTTTCTCGTCTTATTGACGGATTAATAAAAGCTTATCGTCGTTTTCCTGGAGGAATTTATGCTCTATGGTATCCTGTTAAATACAACAAAGAAATTGAAAATTTTCTTTATGCACTCTATCAAACAGGGATTCCAAAAATTTTACAACTCGAAATGCGTGTTCGAAAAAGTTCAATCCCACCCACAATGAATGGAAGTGGGATCATTCTTATCAATCCTCCCTATCTTTTAGAAGAAGAAATGAAAAAACTAAGCCCGCTTCTTATTCATCGTCTTGGACAAGATAAACATGCAAGGATAATTCATCAATGGATCCAAAAAGAACATTCATTATATTAGGTTTTTCATCTAAATTGCATTTTAAGTTAAATTTTTCTTGGTCAAAATCAAAGTTTTTGCCCTGCTTAAAAATCTTGCAATACCAAGGATCTTGGTTTTCTTGACCTTTTGAACTATATTATCTCTCAATATACATCATGGTTAGCAGTGGAAATTTCATTTTTTCAAGAAAACCTACTTTCATTACCCATAAATCTTGTAAAATTGTTTTTAGAAATTGCCCTTCTTTTTGTTTAAACGTAATAACTCTCAAATTGAATGAACTTATGTCATAATACGTTATTATAGGAAAAATGAGCATCATTACATAAATAATAGTTTCTTATGAAGAAAAACATTTCATAAAATAAATAGAAAATGTTTCCGGAGAAACTGAATGGTTCTGAAAAACAACACTGCTTGTCCTCAAAATGAAAGAGAAAATCTCTCTTTTCTCTCACCGATTATATGGGACAATAGCAACCAAGAAAATGATATAAATCAATTGAAAGGTGCCAAACTCATACAAGAGTTTGTCAAACATCTTCCGCATAAGCCAGGGGTTTATCGAATGGTTGATGACAATGGTGATGTCCTTTATGTTGGCAAAGCACGTAATCTCAAAAAACGCGTTTCAAACTATACGCGTGAACAAGGGCACAATAATCGTATTACCAAAATGATTCGTGCAACATCCCATATGGAATTTGTCGTTACCCATACGGAAACAGAAGCTCTCCTTCTAGAAGCTAATCTTATTAAAAGATTACATCCACGTTTTAATGTGTTACTGCGTGACGATAAAAGTTTTCCTTATATTATTATCACTGACGATCATCGCGCACCTGCACTTTACAAACATCGTGGCGCCCGAACAAAGAAAGCCCATTATTTTGGTCCTTTTGCCTCGTCAGGTGCCGTAACACAAACAATCAATGTTTTACAACGCGCTTTTTTACTACGAACCTGTAGCGATTCAGTTTTTGAAAACCGTACACGCCCCTGTTTACTCTACCAGATTAAGCGATGTTCTGCTCCCTGTACAGATGAAATTCCTATTAGTGATTATACGCAGCTGGTGAGAGAAGCAAAAGCTTTTCTTTCAGGAAAAAGCCAATCTGTTAAAAGTCATATGGTTCAAGCTATGCATCAAGCTGCAGAAAACCTTGATTTTGAACAAGCTGCTACCTATCGTGACCGCTTATCCGCTCTCTCTTACATACAAAGCCATCAAGGCATTAATCCTCAAACAATACAAGAAGCAGATGTCTTTGCAATTGCACAACGAGAAGGAGTGACCTGCATCCAAGTATTCTTTTTCCGCATGGGACAAAATTGGGGAAACAGAGCCTATTTTCCTAAAGCAGATTCCTCTTTTTCTCGTCCCGAAATCTTAGAGAGTTTTCTTGCCCAATTTTACGATGATAAACCACTTCCCAAACTGATCCTTTTATCTGAAGAAATCGAAGAACAAGCACTTCTTATGGAAGCATTCAGTCTCAAAGCAAATCGTAAAGTAATACTCTCTTTACCCAAAAAAGGTGAACGAAAAACTCTTATTCACCACGCTTCTATCAATGCTCAAGAAGCACTTGGACGCAAACTTGCTGAAACAGCGACACAGACAAAATTGCTTCAGGGACTTGCTGAAATATTCCAAATGTCTCATACTCCACGCCGTATAGAAGTCTACGACAACTCCCATATGATGGGAACAAATGCAATAGGTGCGATGATTGTTGCAGATCACAAAGGATTTATGAAAAATCAATATCGCAAATTTAATATTCGCTCGACCAATATCACACCTGGTGATGATTTTGCTATGATGAAAGAAGTCATTAAACGAAGATTTTCACGTCTTATCAAAGAGCATGATCTGCCTCATACAAGCAGTGACATAAAAGAGCAAAGCGATGATTCTTCTCCTCTTTGGCCTGATCTTATCCTCATTGATGGTGGTGAGGGACAAATTAACAGTGTGCATACAATACTCTCTGAATTAAAAATAAGCGACCTCATCACAGTTGTTGGAATAGCCAAAGGTGTAGACCGTAACGCTGGACGTGAGCGTTTTTTTATCAAGGGCAAAACACCCTTTACACTTCCCCCACGTGACCCTATCCTTTATTTTTTGCAACGTCTACGCGACGAAGCGCACCGTTTTGCAATTGGAACGCACAGGGAAAAACGAAAAAGAGCGGCCTTCAAAAACCCGCTTGATGAAATTGAAAATATTGGTCCAACAAGAAAGCGTGCATTGCTGCATCATTTTGGAAGTGCCAAAGCTGTAGCCGATGCTTCACTCGAAGACTTAACAAAAGTGATGGGTATCTCTGCCACTATTGCAAAAAAAATTCATAACTATTTTAATGAAAAATAAGCTTGTTTCATCATATTCGCCTTGTTACCTTTATAAAATAAACCATATCTTACAAAGAATTGAAAATTGCTCTATGAAAAATCATACTTTTTCTTTTCCAAATATTCTCACTTATGCACGGATCATCGCGGTGCCAATGGTTGTTGCTTGCTTTTTTTTAGAAGGAAGGTTGCAATCAAGCGATATTGCACGTTGGACTGCTGTTTCTATTTTTGTTATTGCCTCTATTACTGACTTTCTTGATGGCTATCTTGCTCGGATTTGGGAGCAGACATCCAATATTGGTCGCATGTTAGATCCCATTGCAGATAAGCTTCTCGTTTCTGCCTGTTTACTCTTGCTCGCCGCAGATAGCACGATTGCTGGATGGACATTATGGGCAGCGATTATTATTCTTTGTCGAGAAATTCTTGTATCAGGTTTACGTGAATATTTAGCGGAATTGAAAGTGAGTGTTCCTGTTTCTCGTCTTGCCAAATGGAAAACTTTTGTACAAATGATAGCTATCATTCTTCTCTTAGCAGGACCAGCTGGTAATAAAATTCTCCCCTACACAGTAGAATTTGGCATTACTATGCTATGGATTTCTGCTCTTCTCACATTGTGGACAGGGTGGGATTATTTTCGTGCAGGCTTAAAACACGTTATCACATAAAAAACAGTCCGTACCACATACCACAAAAAATCTACAAGATTTATAAAAAGAATCCCGAAACAATATATTTCGGGATTTTCTATTTTTATGCTTTGATTAACCCACAATTTCCAATTCTGAGAACCAAAAGGCAATTTCTACTTTCGCGGTTTCAGGACTATCTGAACCATGAACAGAATTTTCGCCAATGGACAAAGCATGGACTTTACGAATTGTTCCTTCTTGTGCATCCGCAGGATTTGTAGCACCCATTATTTCACGGTTTTTAGTTATTGCATTTTCACCTTCTAAAACTTGCACAACTGTTGGACCAGAAGACATAAACTCAACCAATTCACTAAAAAATGGGCGTTCCTTATGAACTGCATAAAATCCTTCCGCTTCACGCCGACTCATCCACACACGTTTAGATGCAACAACGCGCAGTCCCGCATCTTCAAGCATTTTTGTAATTGCTCCTGTCAAATTACGACGCGTTGCATCTGGTTTAATCATCGAAAAAGTACGTTCTACAGCCATTTGACCACCTTTATATAACATTATTTGGCTGTTCTATAACGAGCAATAAGCTCTTTGCCAAGGGACTGTAGAAAAATCTCCATAGCAAAGTTCAAAAAACTGTATTGGCTTGTGTGAATTTTAGTCAAGAATAGAAACATTTGTAGTACCTAACCTTTTTATCACACGACCACTGCTCTCCTTATCATTTTGGATTTTTTGCATAATTTTAAATACTTCTCTTAAAAATGATTATTTAATAGTAGATAAATAGAAGAAAAAACAATACACAGAAAAAATATATGGACTTTATAAAAAGATTAATCTCTTTGAAAAACGATACCTCAACATTGTACATCTCCCCCCATTACATACAAAGAAAAATCTAAAAAATAGCAGAAATTTAGAAGCTATAACGTACACCTAAAATGCCCTGAAGGGATTGGTTTGTCTTACGTCCTTTGACATAATGGGCCTCGGCATAAAGCTTTAAGTGATCACTTAATAAACTACTTAAACCAATTCCTAATTTCCCTGCATTCCCCGACAAATCTGTGGTAAATTGGTGCCGTTGATTAATCGTCGTATGGTTGTCATCTTTATACTCGCGCAACCAAACAGCCGTAATGTAAGCGAGAGAGGAACCAGCTGTCGTAGTTCCAAATTCATATCCCAAGGATAGACCAACCTCACTGCGCAGTGATGTGAATGGCTTGATATCACCCATCATGTCATTCGATAGTTTGATTTCTTGACCTTTAACTTGCAACCATGTGAGTTGCCCATAAGGCTGTAGCCAACTGCTCGGAGAGGTTCTAACACGATATCCCGTTTCAAATGATGTCCCCACTGCCCACTGATCATAATTTCCTTCAATCGCTATACCATTCGTTGAAACAGCTTTTAGACTATTTTGATAACGATTATATTTGAAAAGACCGTCTATATACCATCCACTATGATCAGAATAAGTGACATACGCTCCAACGCCATAAGTATTGATACCACTCACACCACCTCGTGCATGCTCTACACGTGCTCTATCATAACTGCCGAAACCACCAATATAAATATCCCCATTCTCCCATTCGCTTAAACCATTGAGGCCTAGCACTATACCAGTTTGCTCAAGTTTAAAATCTATATGCTTTGCTGCAATGTTTTCTTTACTCTTGATGGCATATGTCCAGAAGCCCGCATTTTTTTGACTTCTGTCTAAATCGCCTCTTCCTGCACGTATCGTTTGCAACTCATTATGAAAAATAACTGCTGGAGCCACAGACATGGACAACACAGCATCCGTAGAGGGGGAGGTTAAGAAACGAGGCTTTGATATTTCCTCACGCTTTTGGGCAGAAGCTTGACCATCATCACTTGGACGTAAAACCCTTTGATCCGTTGTCAATGAAGCATCTGCTGAAACAGTAGCCTGTTGTTGTTCCGATGCAAGATGAGAATGACCTACCGGAGGTAATGCCACTCTAGACGGATTTTCTGAAGATGAGGATACTGCAAGCCCTGAAGCACTCTGCGCATCTTTTAAATGGCGAGGAGGACGTGACTTTGGTGGCTGTTTATTACTAGGCTTTTTCCCCCGAGAAGAAGATCCTCGGTGAGATCCTTTCCCCGTATCAGTAGATAAAGAACTTGAAAAAGTCGTAACCTTTGGTTTCTGTTTTGCGCACTGGCCCCCAGTACTCGAGCTTTCTGTATTTTCAGTACTCATACCCAAATACCAAATTGTGAAACCACCACTAGAATCAGCACATCTTTCTCTCTTATATAAACCATACATATAAGCCCCACCATCAACAGCTTGAGTTGATATACCAGAACTATTTACCAGAGTGAAATTAGCGTCTCCGGATCTCTCAGTAATTAACGGAATCTCAGTCCTCAAACTATTCCTTTGTGAGAGAGGACCCGTAATTTCACGACCTGTATCAGCAACACTTATTTTGTGATTACCAGTACTTTCTTCAATCGACAAGTAATCGCTACCACCCATCGTGTCTATATTGAACTGGAAATGTAAACTCCCTGAAAGCCTTTCAACACGAAGTGAAATATGTCTTGGATCATATGGAATAGAAGTAAAAATCACAGTCCCGTTATTACCGCCTAAATCCTCAATTTCCATTTGGGGCTTTTCTCCTATAGTCCGCTCCCCAACCTTAAATATTGTTTCACTACTTCTTCCCTGTATAGGAATTGTTTTTTTAGTGGTATGATTTGTCCTATCACCAGCAAACAAATAAAGTTTTCCGCTACCATTGACCCTTACTTCTCCAACCACTTTTTGAAGACCAGAGTGAAACCATGAACGAGCTGAATCCATAATTGTTAAACTATCTACAAAACCACTAGGATATACGACTTGAGTTGCATTCTCACTTAAAGTGGTATCATAAGATTCTCCTAACGCTAGAACGTGCTGTCTACCATTTCCTGAGATCTTAGCATTCATTGACACACCACCCTTATGTTTGTTAGCCGCATAAAGATTTTGCTCTCCTCCACTCTTAACTTTTGTTTCCCAAGCCCATGCGCCATCATATATGTTCTGCTGTCCTATTGATCCATCACCACCAGTAACTGTAGCATCATAAGCACCACTTTTTTTCTCTAAGCTTATAAGATTAAGACCTGCCTCTTCATGAACAAACTGCTGACCACCCTCAATTTTAGTTTGTATCGCAGTTCCCCCACGTGTAACTATTTGCATCCCCCCTTTTTCAATAGTAGCATCAATTGAATATCCTCCATTATCAACAACCTCTACACCACCATCTTCGATCTTAATATTATTACTGGGAAGCACATTTGTAATCAGTGCAGAACCGTTTGGTACTGCCCCTCCATTTCCCATACTTGCTATACTCGTTAGCTCTTCATTCCTTCTCTCAGCTACACTTGTAGATTGTACAAGACAAGTACTGATCAATAATATCCAAAAACTCAATTTGTGTTTATTTTTCATCATCCACACTCCATTCTCAATCATTCAAAAATACCCTGCTACCAAGCAGGTAATTCATTTTAGAATGTATCATAATGTGTTTTATTTATGTCTAAATGCAATTTATTGGAGTATATTTTATATGTATGCAACCTATAGTTGCATACATATAAACCACAAGAAACCCTTTGCATCTAAAGCTGTATAGCTTTCATACAATGCAAATTATGCCCTCAATACAAGGGCATAATTTGTAACACTTCTCATCATTGATGATAAGCAAACGATATTACTTTTGAATAAAAGGCAAGATCATTATTATCTCTACATTCGCAGAGATCTCGCTGAACACTGAATTGTTTAACTCACAAAACAATTCCCTTTCTCAAGCGAATTGATAGCGGTAAAACACATATTTTAGAAACTATAGCGTAACCCTAAAATACCTTGAAGTGACTGCTTGATCTTATGTCCTTTCAAATAATGTGCCTCTGCATAAAGCGTGAGTTTATCATTAACCAAACTGTTCACACCAATTCCAAGCTTACCCGCATTTCCTGACAAGTCTGTGATAAATTTATGCTGGTTATTAATTATCGTATGGTTATTGTTTATATTCTCACGTAACCAAGCGGCTGTAATATAAGCCGTTAATGAAGTTTCTGCATTTACAATAAATTTATGCCCTGCTGTTAATCCAACTTCACTACGCAAGGAAGTCGATGGGCTTATATCAGCTGTCATTCCATTGGAAAGCGTGATTTTTTTGCCTTCAACCTGCAAACCTGTTAGTTTAATATAAGGTTGCATCCAAGTATTTTGCGCCGGCTCAAAACGACAACCTATTTCAAAGGATCCTCCTATTGCCCATTGATTATAATCGCTTTGAATAGCTAAACCATTTGTTGAAATGGCTTTTAGATTATCTCGGTAATAATTATATTTCAAAACAGCATCTAAATACCATCTATGATGATCAAAATAAGTTGCGTAAGCACCAATGCTATAAGTGTTTAAATTGCTATCACCGCCCCGTTTATGTGCGACACTTGCTCGATCATAACTACCAAAACCACCAACATACAAATCTCCATGTGTGAGTTCGTTCAACTGATCAACACCAAACATGAGACCTGTCTGCTCAAGCTTAAAATTTGTATGGCCGCTAGCAATACGTTCTCTGCTCTTGATCGCATAAGCCCATAAATCTGTATTTTTTCTGTTTTGGTCTAAAAGTCCTCTTGCCGTACGCGCAATTTCCAGCTCATTGTTAAAAATCAGTCCAGGAGCTACCGCTGTAGAAAGTGCTGCATCAACTGAAGGCGTTGTTGATGCGCCTGGAGATGATGGATCTGTTGGATCAGGAAAGGAAGGTTCTGGTCCACTTAGTCGGTTGGCAGACAAAAACCAAGTTTTGCCCTTTTCATCTTTTCTCTGTTTCAAATCATACATATAGGTCCCCCCATCGACAGCATGAATTTCTTCACCAGAGAGATCTGTCAGAGAAAAATGTGCTCCACCGCTTTGATCCATAATTAAATCACGCTTATTTGAAAAAGGATCCGTGATTTCTACTCCGGAATCCGCAACACTTATTGTGTGATTTCCTTTACCATTCTCAATAAGGAGATAATCACCTCGATTATGTGCAATTGTCGTATTAAATGTGAAATGTAAGCTACCAGAAAGATTATTGACATGAAGCTGAGAGTAATAGGGATCAGAGCCAGTAAAGGCAAAAATAACACTCCCCTCACCGGTTAATTTTTCAATCCGAGAGCTTTTGCCATCAAACTCATCCGTGATAGCGTATAGCTTTGTATCTTGTCCATTTAAAATAATATCTTCTACTGTGGTATGGTGCTGATCATTTCCAGCATAAAGGTGGAGCTGTCCAGAATGGTTTACCAAGGTTTTACCTTCTAGTGTTGCCCCAGCATGTACAAACGATTTTGCTGCATCGTTTATTGTTAGATTTTTTACAGATCCATCAGCATATATTTCTTGAAGAGCAGTCTCATTTAAAGTGACATCAATAGCTTTTCCCCCTTCTAAGATACGCTGTTTACCACCACCAAGAATTTGTATATCAAACGCAGTACCACCCTTTTTTGCACTTGATGATTTTTTTGCAATCTCTTGTATGCCGCCTCTCATAACTTTGGTATTCCAAGTTATCCCCCCATCATAGACTTTTTGTTGCCCAAATGTCTCGCCTTGACCATAAATGACCGTATGAGATGCGCTACTCTCCTTCATTTGTCCCCCAACATCTCCCTCCCCAAAAACAAGCTGTTCACCTCCATAAATTTTAGTCCCCTCTACTTTTCCTCCACTGCCAACGCTTTGCTGCCCTCCTTCTTTAACGACAGCATTTTTTGAAAAGCCTTGTTTTCCCTTTAAAGCCTGAACATTTTCCGTTCCACCACGCTCAATATTGCTATTCTCACTAAGTCCTCCGGCATAAACATAAATCTCTGCACCATTTTTTACTGTGTTATTGATAGAGCGCCCTGGATCATCTCTCTCACCATCATTCGAAATATAGGCTTTGCCATCATTATCGAGTACAAAATTTTCTAGAAGAGCTCCATCCCTAATAAAAATAAGTTCAGGCTTTTTAAACGTCGCAATATTGCTTCCTTGCATATTCTGTGCAGCGTTGATACCAGTATTGCTATTAAGCCCCTGCAGTTTGCTAAGCACTATTTCAGTACTTTTACCCGTGGTAATGCCACCCCGTTTTTCAAAAAATCCTGATTTATCGAACGCCTCTACAACAACAGTGCTCCCAGATGTCCTGACTTTTATACACTCTTCTCTTTTCACACCTTCATTATGGTGGAGGTGTGAGATTTTTTCATTTTTATAGCTTGAAGATTGACAAAAAAGTTGTTCTCCCCCCTCACTTGCAGCAGCTATTTGCACAAAACAACTGCATAGTATGAGCCCCCAACAACTTCCTTTCCACTTATTTTGCATAGTTATATCCTCCCCCCTTCACACCTGAGCAGACATCAAGTGTAATTAGCTCTGCAAAATATATTTTCAACCTAAGATTGTAACAGTTCTCCTGAATATTCCCTTTGCACCCATAAGAAACGACTCTTGAATGGCTTTTTTTAATTGATGGCACAGAAAGTCTCTTCTTGTGTTTTTTCAGAGGTTCCCGACAAAAGAGAAAAAGAGTCCCTACACCATTAAAGGGCATAACTGATGCGAAAATATATTAATATTTTCCCCCAAATTATTCTCTAATAACGCATCAGATATTTCATGTTAAAAACGCAAATTTAGAAGCTCTAACGCACACCTAAAATACCCTGAGTCTTACGCCCTTTGACATAATGAGCCTCTGCATAAAGCTTTAATTGATCACTGACTAAACTGCTTAACCCCATTCCTAACTTGCCTGCATTGCCTGATAAATCTGTGGTAAATTGGTGCCGTTGATTAATTGTCGTGTGGTTGTCATCTTTATACTCGCGCAACCAAGCAGCCGTAATGTAAGCGAGAGAGGAACCAGCTGTCGCTGTTCCAAATTCATATCCCAAGGATACACCAACCTCACTGCGCAATGATGTGAATGGCTTGATATCACCCATCATGTCATACGAAAGCTTGATTTCTTGACCTTTAACTTGCAACCATGTGAGTTGCCCATAAGGCTGTAGCCAACTGCTTGGAAAGATTTTTAAACGATATCCCGTTTCAAATGACGTCCCAACTGCCCACTGATCATAATTTCCTTCAATCGCTATACCATTCGTTGAAACAGCTTTGAGACTATTTTGATAACGATTATATTTGACAAGACCGTCTAGATACCATCCACTATGATCAGAATAAGTGATACAAGCTCCAACGCCATAAGTATTGATACCACTCACACCACCTCGTGCATGCTCTACACGTGCTCGATCATAACTGCCGAAACCACCAATATAAACATCTCCATTCTCCCATTCATTTAAACCATTGAGACCGAGCACTATCCCTGTTTGCTCAAGTTTAAAATCTATATGCTTTGCTGCAATATTTTCTTTGCTTTTAATGGCATATGTCCAGAGAGCTGCATTTTTTTGATTTCTGTCTAAATCGCCTCTTCCCGCACGTATCGTTTGCAACTCGTTATGAAAAATAACTGCTGGAGCTACAGACATGGACAACACGGCATCCGTAGAGGGGGAGGTTAAGAAACGAGGCTTTGATCTTTCTTCACGCTTTTGGGCTGCAGCTTGACCATGGTCACTTGGACGTAAAACCATTTGATCCGTTGTCAACGAAGCATCTGCTGAAACAGCAGCCTGTTGTTGTTCCGATGAAGGATGCGGGTGACTTGCTGGAGATAATGCCACACTAGCTCGGTTTTCTGAAGATGGGATCGTGAAAGGTATGGAATGTGGATGATTTTGGTTAAAATCTCGACGAGTTCTGTTCCTACGTGGCAAATTATCAATGTAGGCTGCTGACAAATACCAAATTTTACCACTTCCATCCTCATTGTTTTTCTCTTTTAAACCATACATATAAGTTCCACCATCAACAGTGCTTATTTTTGCACCAGAAAATTTTTTCAGAGTAAAATGTGCTTCTCCACTTTGATCAAAAATTAAATCAAGATCTGTTGAAGAAGGATCAACAATGTCAACACCAGAATCGACAACGCTGATTGTGTGATAACCTGAACCATTTTTGATAGAGAGATAATCACCCTCTCCTTCTGCAAGGCTCACATGAAACCTAAAATGTAAACTTCCTGAAAGTTCATCAACATAAAGTCGAGAGTAAGATAAATCAGACCTTGCTGACTTTAAAATAACCCTTCCCGCATTACCTAACTTCTGAATATGCGTACTCGCGTCTTCATATCCACCAGCAATAAAATATAATTTAGCCTTTTCACCCTCTCAATTAATATTTTCTACTGTCATCTCATTCTCATCATCTCTAGAATAAAGATGGAGATACCCAGAATCTTTAACCGTTATTTGTCCTCCTAACATCGCACCAGAAGAGACCCACGAATTTGCTCCACCTTCAATCGTTAGATCTTTCATAGTTCCACCAGCATAAACTTCTTGAAAACTACCAGCGCGTAAAATCACTGTATGGCTGCAAAACCACCGCTTTTTTCTGTAAAGCTATCATCGTCTGGAAACCATTTGGCAAAAATTTGTATCCCTCCTTCCATAATTTTTGTGCCCACAGCCATCCCATCATCATACACTTTCTGGTATCCTGGTATTTTTCCTTGTCCGTGGATGGTCGTGTTATAAGCACTGCTTCCTACGATCCCACCATTCATATAACCATCTCCGAAAACAAGCTGCTCACCACCATAGATTTCAGCTTTCAATGCAGATCCTCCTCCCTCTACACTTTGTTTTCCACCTTCATAGACAATAGTAGATTCCGAAATGCCTTGTTCTGCCACAATCTCAGAACCACCATCCAGAAGTGTCGTATTCTTGCTGAACCCACCTGCCTCAACATTAAAGTGTTCCAGATTTCTCAACCGTAGTGTTAAGAGACCATTTACCAGCATATGAATCTCCAACATCAGAAATACAGACTGTTCTGTCATAACTAATGACAGAGCTTTGCAGAACTTCTTCTTCCTTTCCATAATGAAATCATCTGCATAAAAACTGAAATCACTTACATACGAACTGACTATAGAATCTTGAAAAACTATTATATCCTCTTCTTTCCCAAGAGATCCCGTTATAGGCAACTCCGTCTTAGACGAAGAGGTTAAAGAAGCAGAAACCTTTTCTGCAGCAGCCAAATATCAAATCTTTTCTTCTCCCTTCCCGCTATTTTTTGATTTCAAATCATATAAATATGTTCCACCATCAACGGCACCCATTTTTTTATCTGAATGATCTGTTAAAGAAAAATGTGCATTGCCACTTTTATCAGTAATTAAATCAAATGTTTTGAAAGAAGAATTTGAAATTTCACTACCAGAATCGTAACACTTACTGTGTGGTTCCCTTCTCCTTTCTCAATGATAAGATGATCACCGTATCTCTCTGCAAAATTAGCATTCAAACTGAAATGTATACTGCCCGAAAGTTCACCAATATAAAGCAAAGAATAATATGGGTGAGACTTCTGAGAATCATGAGAATCAGAAGTGAAAATAACAGTCCCTTCACCACTTAACTTCTCAATGAGAGAGCTTGAACCATCAATTTTAGTAGTAATAGAATGTAATTGGGACTCTTTTCCCTTTAAAATAATCTCTTCTACCTTCGTTTACTGCCCATTATCTCCAGCATAAAGGCAGTGCTTTCCAGAACCATTAACCTTTGTTTCTCCTTCTAATGTCGCCCCAGCATATACCAATGAATTTGCTTTGCTGTTAATTGTCAGAGTTTTCACATACCCACCGGCATAGACTCTTTGCAGAGCTCCATCTTCCAAGGTAACGGTGTTTGCCTTACCTTTCGCAAAAATATTCTGCACCCCAGCGGCAAAAACCTTCGTATCGATTGCTAGTCCTCCTATTTCTCCGAACCATGTATCAATATTTCGTTCTCCTCCACTCATAACATTCGTGAAGAGAGCCACTCCATCATCATACACATTCTGTTGCCCTGATGTTTCACCTTCACCATAAATTTCAGAATTATAAGCGTAACTTCCATCTCCTACAACAATTTGTTCACCACAAAAGACTTTAGCATCCTCTGTTTGTCCTCCATACTCAACATTTTGTAGTCCATATGTATGAATATGGGTACCTTGCGAAACTTGCCCGTTCTCGACGATCTCAACTTTACTATTTTTAATTGTAAGATTCGCACTGGTAAGCTTCTTTTTCCTTTCTCCTAACTGCCCACTTACACTTACTGATGTTAATGATTTCTCTCCTAGTGCCGTTACTTCCTCAGCATAGGCACTCTTTACAAGCAAACTCCCAGCTATTAATGCCAAAAAACTTATCCTCAATTTGCATTGCATTCTTCACACCCCATGATTTCACATAAAAAAATCCGCATATTTGGAAAAAAGTGCATAATAAAAACAACACAATGTACCTGCTCAACCTCATATTCTTCAAAATGACAAATCATCTTCTGCTCAGCGTACTAAGCTCTGATTCATCGAACACTCCAGTGTGTATTTTTAAACTTATACACAACAAAAAGATAAAATTTTTCCTTTTACAACCAAAAAGTGTTTTAATTGCATCAATAAAAAAATTTTTTAAATATTTTTGAGATAAGAAACATTTATCTTAAAAATCAGATTGATTCTTGAAAGAGACTAAAACAGTACCTGTATTTTAAAGTAAAAAGTAATAATATATTCAAAAACCACATTATTTACAGAAGTATATTTCCATATTCCATGACATTTAAAAGCGTCTTTAATTGTCTTCAATTTGGATATATTTACAATATAGTCATCTATGCTTTTCATACTATAAGCATTGTTCTAATATACGGAAGAATAATAATATCGACTCGACACTGATTTGAAATTTCTATATTTATAAGAAATTAGTTCCATAATTTGATTTGTCATATACTGAAAGGGACATTCTATTCATGTCTATAAACTCAGAAATACAAAGTACAAGCAAAAGAAATTCTCCTCGTCGAATTTTATTTGCCAGCCTTATTGGTCCAACAATTGAATTCTTTGATTTTTATGTCTTTGCAACTGCCGCAGCTCTTATATTTCCCCATGTGTTTTTTCCAACGCAAAATGACCAACTTGCCATTTTGCAATCTTTTCTGATTTTTGGAGCAGCTTTTTTTTCACGCCCCTTTGGATCAATTCTTTTTGGACATTTTGGAGATAAAATTGGACGAAAAGCAACACTTATTGCCTCTCTTCTTACCATGGGTATGTCAACCGTTATTATTGGTTTTCTTCCCACTTATGAAACAGCTGGTTGGTGGGCTCCCTTTTTCTTAACCCTATGCCGTATTGGACAAGGAATGGGATTGGGTGGCGAATGGGGGGGAGCCGTTTTGCTCGCAACAGAAAATGCTCCTCCAGAAAAACGTGGATGGTATGCTATGTTTCCTCAATTGGGCGTTCCAATCGGTTTGTTCTTATCTATTGCTGTTTATTTAGGTCTGTTGCACTTTCTTGATCACGATCAACTTTTGGCATGGGGATGGCGCATTCCCTTTATTGCCTCTATTATTTTCATGATTGTGGGACTGTGGGTTCGTCTTTCAATCAATGAAACAGTTCAATTCAAGAAAGCCCTTCAAAGTAATGAACGTGTTAAAGTTCCTATCATTGATGTCTTTTTAAAATGTCCACGAATCCTATTTCTTGGAATATTTTCTGGTATGGCAACATTTGTTTTGTTTTATTTGGTCACAGCATATTTATTAAGTTACTCAACAAATCACCTTAAACTGCCATATCATCAGGCTCTTCAAGTAGAAGTGATTGGTGCTATTTTCTGTGGGATTTTTACCGTTATCACTGGAAAACTTGCTGATCGCATTAAGCGTAGAACTTTGATGATTTTGGTCACAATCATTACTGGTATCTATTCTTTCGCAATTCCTTATTTTCTAAATTCTGGAATTATAGGAGTCCTTATAATGTCTGTCATTGGCTTGTCTATCATGGGAATGATTTACAGTCCTCTTGGTGCTGTTTTGGCTTCGCCATATCCAACAACAATCCGCTATACGGGTGCTTCTGTAACATTCAATTTATCTGGTATCGTAGGGGCATCTCTTGCACCTTATATTGCAGAATATCTCGTGCAACATTTTGATACTTCTTATATCGGTTATTATTTGCTTCTCGCTTCTTTTATTTCACTGCTTTGCTTCGTGGGATTTACCGAAGATGAAATCTCTAACTAGAATATAATAAAAAACAATAAAATAAGCGCTGGCGGTAGAAATGCTGCCAGTTTTATTTTCCAAGACATCGGTTGAGGTATACTCAACCACAATATTCCAGAAAACAGTGCACTCAAAAAAAAGAATAAAATATCTGCAATATTGCCAATATAAGTAACAGAAAACATTCGCGATAGAATATGCGTTGTGCCCAACCATGAAACGCAAAAAAAAGCTAACATTACAGCCCATAAAATAAGCAAAATTCGATCAATAATCATCATCATTGCTGTTTAATCTTTTTTTCTTATAGTCCACACTTTTAGTACTCCTAAAAGAAAAATCACAAGAAAAACCCTTTACTTTCTCCTGATTCTTTCCCGATAAGAAATGCCCGAGTTGTGCTTTCCATTAGTCCTCTAAAAATCAAAATAATAGGCGTTACACACATCAAATCTGTTTTTCCCAACCGCGGTCTTCACTCTGTTGCCAATACGTTAATTTATGGTTCTGCATTTTATATTTTTTCCACTGTGCCCGAACAAGATTCAATTGTTCATCATTGTTGCCATCAAATATCACGACAAGCCGTTGATAAGAATCGATATCTGAGCAAATCGCCCCCTCTATGAGAAAGCGTATCTTTGAATCATTTGGATTTTCTTGCCCTGTGGTAAGAAAGACAGGTTGTAAATTTGGGTATTGATCACACTCAGTCCCATGTCCAATAAATGCTTCATCAGCATAAACCCACAAACGCATGTCCATAGCATCGCGTTGCTCTTTACTCACACATTGTATTGTGACCTTACCAAAACGATCCAGTGCACGCTCCACAAGTGTTGGCAGAATTTCCCCAAGCGTTGACTGCGTCAAATGATAGAATAGAATATCCACCCTCTTAGACCTCATCACTCTTTATAAAAAATTAACATTTTGGGGAAGAATCCTCTCTCATCTCCAGAATTAAAAAACTGGTTGAAAACATAATGTTTCCTCTTCTTTTGATTGTATGTATTACTTGCTTTTTCATATGTATTAAAGACAAATGGTCTGTTCTTAAGGTCACTAAAAGATCACTCTTAGCTTTATTTATCACTTCCCTATGCCTATCCTTTAACACAGAATATAATGTATTACACAATGGGTTGAAATTATCCTACTATTTTGCTCTATCTATTTGGTAAAAATGTGCAAGAAACATAAGAATATTTTAAATTTTGGTTATATTTTTCATTCAAGGCAGTGTAGAATAATTCTTTCTCGTTTGAAACTGAGGGTCTTATCCCATTTATGCGTATTATTGAGTTTTACATCCTAAAACGTGTTTTAATCTTGTTTAGTGCTGTCATGATTGCAGCAATTAGTATTAGCTGGACAGTGCAAATACTTGCACGAATAAATTTTCTTACAACAAGTAGGCAAACACTTCTAACAGTCTTGCAGTTTTCATTTTCATTGGTTCCTTCTGTTATTTTTCTTGTCATTCCATTTGCATTACTGATTGCAATTACGAGCACTCTTTCAACAATGAATCAAGACTCAGAGCTTGCAATCATCAGCGCCTCTGGTTTTCCCAAAAGCACTGTGTGGAAACCAATTCTTCTTCTCGCTATTGTTGCATCATGTGTCTCCTTTTCTATAGCCAATTTTGTTGTTCCTCAAGCACGTCTTAATATGCGACAAATGCTAGCAAGTGCCCATGTTGATCTTATTAATCTTTTTATTAGTGAAGGTAGCTTCCAAAAACTTGCCAATAATCTTTACATAGAAATTGGTGAACGCAATTCAAATGGAACGCTTGAACGACTTTTCATTGCCGACCAGCGCGATCCGAAAACTGATCTTTTTTATTATGCAACAGATGCATCAATTGTGAGTCATAAAAGTGGCAGTTTTCTTATCCTTCATAATGGTGAAATAGAAAGGATTAATCATCAAAATGATAGCGTCTCAATCGTTCAATTCAGCTCGTATGTCTTTAGCTTGAGTGAATTCATTCCCAACGATAAAACACCCACACTTTACCCGAAAGACCGTCCTCTTTCTTATTTACTAAGTCCTGATCCGAAAGATCCGTACTATCAGCGAAAACCACTCCAATATAAAGCTGAATTTCATCGCAGACTTACAGAATGGCTCTATCCAATTGTTTTTTCACTTATTGCCTTAGCCGCAGCAGGAAATACAGGCTCATATCGGCAAGCTCATAACTTTGCAAACTTCTCTGCCATTGCCATCTCATTACTCGTATATTGGATAGGATATTTTTTTGCCGAAAAAGCAAAGAGCGATCTTGCATACACTCCCCTTCTTTATATTACCCCCATAGGAATGAGTGCTTTCGTTGTTTCTATGCTTTTGACGAATCATACAATTGCTATTCCCACAAAACTTCATGAGATTATTCAATTTATTTTTCAAAAATTGGTTAAAAAATTTGCGCATCAAAAGTCTCAATATCCCTCGGATGAGGTATCATGATTGGGTGGACGCTTGGACGATATTTCTTTATACGTTATCTTAAAACAACCTGTTATTTTTTTTGGGGTATTTTTATTCTTGCCTTTTTGATTGATTTTACAGAAAATTCTGGTCGATTATCTTATCTTTCCCACTATACGGCAAAAGATACCTTTTTCATCTCTGTTTTACGCATCCCTTTTATTATGCAGCAACTCATTCCCTTTATTGCACTGTTTTCTGCAATGGTTATGCTGATTTCACTTAATCGAAAACTTGAACTTGTTGTGACACGCTCTATTGGCGTTTCTGCATGGCAATTTCTCATGCCTGCTTGCTTGGGTGCTTTTCTTTTTGGATTATTTTCAATTCTTTTTATTAATCCTCTTGCCGCATGGGGATTTTCTCAAGCAGAAAAAATGATGACTGAGTGGCGTAGTAACAACGTCTTAACATCTTCTTTTCAAAATACCCGTATCCCATGGTTAACACAACAAACACCTTCAGGTAGAACAACCATTGGTGCTAAATCTATCACCGATCAAGGACTTTCTCTCATTGAAGCAACCTTTGTACAATACAATGATGATGCAACAGTCAAAAATTGGATTAACACAAAAAAAGCAACATTGATGAACGGAGCTTGGCTCTTAACAAATGGAACAATCTATAAAATAGGACATCCTCCGGAAAAATTTACGACATTTCAAATAAAAACTAACCTAAAACCTGAATTTTTAACTGAACGTTTAGTGAATCCAGCGACTATCCCATTTTATCAATTGCCAAAAAAAATTATGATCGCACGTTCATTCGGCTATTCTGCCAATAATTTTGATATGTATTTACAATCTTTGATTGCATTACCTGCTCTTCTTGTGGCAATGACTCTTATTGCAGCAACTGTATCTTTAAATTTCACGCGGTTTGGACAATCTGGAATGTTGATTCTTAGTGGCGTACTCGCCGGTTTCGTGCTTTATGTTATTTCTGTACTCGTTCAAGCTTTTGGTAACGTTGGATATATTCCACCAATTATTGCAGCTTGGACACCAGTCGTTATTGCATTATTTTTGGGAATCTCCTTTTTACTCCATAAAGAGGATGGCTAAGTGAAAGCATTGATCCGTAAAAGAGTGATTCTGACAAAATTAAGTGCACTTACCTTTAAAAGTGTTATGTGCTGTGTTTTCGCTATATCTTTATCCTCTTCTGTAAACGCCAAAAGCCCTACTCTTCTTACTCAAAATCGTATCCAAAATCCCATCAGCCCTCTTCTACTCTCTGCAGACGAACTCATCTACAACCGTGATGAAAACAGTGTTTCTGCACAAGGCAATGTCCAAATCGAATATGATGGCAACAAAGTTATCGCTAAAAAAGTTACTTACAATCAAAAAACAGGACGAATCATAGCGCAAGGAAATGTTGAAGTTACTCAAAAAGATGGTAACAAAATTTATTCCAACCAAATTGATATGACTAAAGATTTCGGCGAAGGTTTCGTAAATGCCTTACGTATTGATACCGCTAACAATGTCCATTTTGCAGCAGCAAGTGCTACACGCCGCAACAGCCAGATAACAGTCTTTGATAATGCTTCTTATACAGCCTGTGAACCCTGTTCTTATAAACCAGATAGAGAAGTCCTGTGGAAAATTAAAGCAAGAAAGATCATCTGGAATAACATTACTAAAAAAATTCGATTTGAAAACAGCCGTTTTGAAATTTTTGGTGTACCAATCCTACAATTTCCAACTTTTGAGCTTAATGATCCAACTGTAAAGCGTGCTAGCGGTTTCCTTGTTCCTCATCTTTTCTATGCTGATTATCTCGGTATGGGTATAAAAAATTCTTACTTTTGGAATCTTGCACCGCATTATGATTTGACCCTCTCTTCTACACTCTATACTCAACAAGGGCTTTTAACCGAAGGTGAATGGCGTCAACGTTTAAAAACAGGCAGCTATAACATTCGCTTCGCGCATATATATCAAATGAAACCGCATAAGTTTGACAATGAGACAATTGATGCACAACATAAAAATCGTTATATGCTAGCGACAAAGGGGGATTTTCATATTAATTCACACTGGACCTATGGGTGGGATATTCTTGCACAGTCTGACAGACATTTTAGTCGTGCCTATAAACTTGATAACTATAACAATCCTACACAACTTTCTCAACTTTATTTGAATGGTCTTGCAGGTAAAAACTATTTTGATATGCGTTTTTACCATTTTAAAGTTCAAGATTTGATATTGAATAATCCTCATGAACGTCATTCTCGGCAAGCGTGGGTTCTTCCCCGTATTGATTATTTCTTCACACCGAATGAACCAATTTATCATGGGGAACTCACATTTCACAGCAATATGCAATCAATTTATCGTCGTCATACTGACTTTATTTCTACTGACTGGAACGGAAAACCTCTCAACGCTGCTAGACTTTCTGGCATCGCTGGCAATAGTTTTCGTTTAACAAATGAGCTAGAGTGGAAGAGGCGCTTTAACATGCAAAGTGGGCTTATCTTAACCCCTCTTCTTTCTTTACGAGCTGATATCATTACAACAAATGCACACGAAAATGATACTGCTTATAGAACAAATGACTTCTCATCCACTCTTCATCGTTCAGCATTTCGTGGTATGGCAACTGCTGGTCTCGAATTACGCTATCCCTTACTCATGACATTGGAAAACTCCACACATATTATAGAGCCAACTGCACAAATTTTTATACGCAATAATGAGCGATATATCGGAAAGCTCTCTAATGAGGATGCGCAAAGCTTTATATTTGATGCAACGACCCTCTTTCAACGGGATAAATTTTCTGGTTACGACCGTGTAGAAGGAGGAACAAGAGCCAATATCGGTTTAAGATACTCTGGAAATTTTAACAATAATTGGTCTCTTTATGGTCTTGTTGGACAATCCTTTCATCTTGCAGGAAAAAATTCTTTTGCAGAAAAGGATCTTGTTAACGTAGGAATTCATTCTAGCTTAGAGGTAACCCGTTCAGACTATGTCGCGATGTTTGGTGCAAACCATAAAAGTGGTTTTTCCCTAGAAACGCGTGGACGTTTTGATAAAAAAACAGGAAAAATCCATCGTAGTGAAATTGAAGCATCACAGAAATGGCGCAATTTTGGGGCGGCTGTACAATATGCCTATATAGCAAATCAACCAGATTACGAATATCCACAAGAACGCCAAGAAATTTCTTTTCAAACAGGTATTAAACTGGCTAACTATTGGTCTGTTAACAGCAATGCCGGTTATGATCTCGTATCGGGGACATTCATAAAACGAGGAATCAGCTTAAACTATACAGATGAATGTTTTGGACTCACATTTGGTTATCAGCAGATAACGGACCCAGGGAAGAAGACACCTTTGCAAAACTTTAATTTCTCTCTTTCATTGCGTACCATTGCAGATATCGGAAAAAGATAAACGCAAATTTATAAAGAGAATGTATAGATCATTTAACTTATCATTGTTTTTATGAAAAAAACCGTATATTTAAAGTAATTGATAAGGATTAAATAAATAATGCGAAGGCCTACTTACATGAATAAATTCAAAAAGCGTATTCTTGCTTTATTGTGTATTGCACCTTTGAGTGTCAGCAACCTCATAATAAGTGAATTTTTAATTTCACCGGTCTTCGCACAGACTGCCATTGTTGTTACAGTCAATGGTAACCCTATCACAAATTACGATATTCAAAGACGTGTCGCTTTTCTTAGATTGCAACAAAAGCAAGGCAATCTTGCGGTGCAAGCTAAAAATGAACTTATCAATGAGACCCTCAAAAACATTGAAATAAAGCGCCGAAATATTGAAGTAAGCAATGACGAGGTGGATAAAGCTTTTGAAAATTTTGCAATGCAAAATAATATGGCTATTGATCAACTCAATCAGATTTTGATTCAAAATGATATCACAGTACAACACTTTAAAGATTATATCCGTGGACAAATAGGATGGGGTCGTCTTGTTCATGCACGTTATCAAGCTGAAACGGGTTTGATTAGCGAACAGGAAGCCGTACGCAGAATATTGAAAAATGGTGGTGTAAAACCTTCAACCAATGAATATACACTACAACGAATTATCTTTGTCATTCCTGCACACCGCCGTTCAGAAATTTTTGAAAGACGCCAAAGAGAAGCCAACAATTTTCGCACACATTTCCGTGGATGCGCAAATTCTCAAAATCAAGCAAGAGGCATTTTAGACGTTACTATCCGCCACTTGGGGAAATTTCTCGAGCCCCAGCTTCCAAGCGCGTGGGAGCAGGCTATTCTTGCAACACCTGCTGGGAAAATGACAAAATTTCAAGAAACATCGGATGGAATTGAAGCGCTAGCTGTCTGTAAAATAAAAAGAGTTTCTGACGATTACGTCGCTCGGTTGATATTTTCTATTCAAGATAATAAGAAAAAAAGCCCACAGGAACTTGAAAAGTTAAGCGATAAATATTTAGAAGAATTGCGTCGGGTAGCGCGTATTCAAAACTCATAATGGCTGTCCTTGTTGTTAGCGGCGGTGATCCTGCCGGAATTGGTCCTGAAATAGCACTAAAAGCGTGGAATTTGCGTTTTACATGTCAAATCCCTCCTTTTGTTTTGCTTGCTGATCCAGATGTTATTCGTTCGCGTGCCCATTTTTTACAGATGGATGTTGAGGTAGAAAGTGTTGGAATAGATGATCCTGTAAAAAACTTTTATGCCGCTCTTCCTGTAATCCCATTGGAAAATCGACAAAGTGATCAACGAGGTTTCCCCTCTCCAAACAATGCTGCTGGAGTGATTGAGGCTATTGAACGTAGTGTCCAATTGATTCAAAGTGGATATGCTTCTGCACTGGTTACTTGTCCTATTGCCAAAAAAAATCTTTACGATGCCGGATTTAAATTTCCGGGTCATACAGAGTTTTTAGCCGATTTGGCTCATCAAGCCTTCAATAAATGTTATCATCCGGTTATGATGTTAACAGGACCCCGATTAAAAACGGTACCGATTACTGTTCATGTCCCATTCAAAGAAGTTTCTTCACAACTTACCTGCCATTTAATCGTTCAAACCGCACTCATTACGGAATATGACTTAAAAAAGAAATTTAAAATCACTGCTCCCCGTTTAGCTGTTGCTGGACTTAATCCTCATGCAGGAGAAGGAGGCGCTATGGGAAAAGAAGATCTTGAAATTATTACTCCAGCTATTGAAACTCTTAAAAAGAAAGGACTCAATATTGTCGGTCCATTGCCTGCCGATACAATGTTCCATGAATGTGCAAGAAAAACATATGATGTTGCCCTTTGCATGTATCATGATCAAGCCCTTATTCCTGTTAAGACATTAGACTTTGATAACACTGTTAATGTCACATTAGGGCTACCTTTTATTCGTACTTCTCCAGATCACGGAACTGCTTTTGATATTGCTGATCAAGGAATAGCTTCTCCAACAAGTTTTATTGCTGCCCTTAAACTTGCAAATCAACTTGCAGAAAATAGTTTGATAGCATGCCAATAGATCATTTACCTCCTCTGCGTAAAGTCATTGAGATATATGGATTACAAGCTCTTAAGTCCTTGGGACAAAATTTTCTTTTTGATCTTAACTTGACATCCAAAATTGCTCATCAAGCAGGTAATTTAGAAGGAAAACCTGTTATTGAAGTGGGACCTGGTCCTGGAGGTTTGACACGTGCCTTGCTTGCACAGGGAGCCATAGTAACAGCGATAGAGCGTGATGAGCGTTGTATACCGGCTCTTTTAGAGATAGAAAAGCACTATCCACAAAAACTAAAAGTTCTTTGTAATGATGCATTGAAGCAAAACTTCTCAATACTTTTTGAAACATCTCTAGAAAAACCACGCATTATTGCAAATCTTCCTTATAATATTGGAACGCAACTTTTATTAAATTGGCTATTGACTGAACCATGGCCTCCTTTTTATGAATCAATGACATTGATGTTTCAGCGTGAAGTAGCAAAACGCATTACTGCTCAGCCTCAATCCGCCCACTATGGACGTCTTAGTGTCTTAACTGGTTGGCGGACCACTGCTAAAATTGCTTTTGATGTTCCTCCTCAAGCCTTTACACCAGCTCCCAAAGTGACTTCTTCCATTGTTCATATTATTCCCCGCGCAACCCCCCTCAACTGCTCTGCCCAAAAATTAAGTTTTGTTACAAAAATTGCTTTTGGACAAAGACGAAAAATGCTTCGTCAAAATTTTAAAACTCTTGGAGGAGAAAAGCTTTTAGAAAAAGCTGGCATCGACGGGACACACCGTGCTGAAACGCTTTCAATTGCTGAATTTGTAACTTTAGCGAATTTGCTAACCTAAAAAACATAGCTTTTTGCTTCTTATTTCTTTTCAAAATGATCAAGGCGTTCGTCAACCTTTTCAGCAATAAGCCCATTAACAAAAGACTCAAGAAAAGAATAACGCTCACGTTTTACTGTTTCAGCGAAATAAATCGCTTTAATAAGTGATAAAGACTGATTTAAATCCTCATTAATAACAACATAATCGTAAGAACGCCAATGTTGCATTTCCGTCCGTGCATTTTTCAAGCGTAAATTGATAATATCTTGGCTATCTTCTGCTCGACGATGTAAACGTGAAATAAGCTCTTTCATAGATGGTGGAAGAATAAAAACAGATACGGTATCATCTGGCAACTTTTTTTGAAGCTGTTCTGTGCCTTGATAGTCAATATCAAATAACATGTCTCTGCCAGCACTCAAAACATTTTCAACGCTTTCACGTAAAGTTCCATAATAATTTCCATGGACTTCTGCCCATTCAAGAAATTCATCACCATCGCGTTTGCGTTCAAACTCTTCCTTTGAAATAAAATGATAATGAAGGCCATCCACTTCACTAGGACGTCTTTTCCGTGTTGTCATACTTACCGAGAGCTCTAATTGTCCATCTTTTAAAAGTAACCGAGAGAGAGTTGATTTGCCTGCTCCTGAGGGTGAAGAGAGAATCAATAATAAACCACGACGCTGGTTGCTTTTTTTAGCATGCGATCCATCCCCAAAATCTGTCATCATACTGTTCTACTTTTCTTTAAAACTTCAATAATAGGTTCTCTATAGAGTTTTTTAAAATCAATGTGTTGCCTTGAGTGCACGCCACTTGCGAACATTCATATTATGCTCCTCTAAAGTTCTAGAAAAAACATGTCCTCCTGAACCATCCGCAACAAAATAGAGTGCATCACTGCTTGGTGGATGTGCCACGGCTTTTAAAGAATCTCGACCTGGATTGGCAATAGCTGTTGGCGGTAAACCATCAGTTTTATACGTATTATATGGTGTCTCTTTCTCAAGATCTGAACGGTAAATTGCACGACCGGATGGCATGCCTTTCCCACCAAAGAGACCATAAATTACTGTTGGATCAGATTGAAGACGCATATGTTTTGCAAGACGATTATAAAATACCGCAGCAATCTTAGGTCTTTCTGCCGCAATTCCTGTCTCTTTTTCAACAATTGATGCCAATATAACAAATTCATCGATAGATTTTATTGGTAAGTCGGGTGAGCGCGTAGCCCATATAGCATGAATTAATTTTGTCTGTCCTTCGCGCAATCTGTTTATAATTTCTTTACGCGTTGTTCCACGAATAAAACGAACAGTATCCGTCATCAAACTGCCTTCTGGAGGCAAAACTTTTGGAAGATCACCAATTAAAACTTCATTAGCTGCTAATCGATCAAAAACTTGTTGAACCGTCAAACCTTCTGGCACCGTAAAAGTATATTCAATAGATTTGCCTTTCACAAGAATATCCATAATATCCTGCATTGAAGCATGGGCTGGAATTAAATATTCACCAGCCTTAAGATGGGTTGTTTTTTGATGATAACCAACCCCATAAACAAAAACATCCGCTGATCGAATGAGACCTCGTTTTTCAAGAAGGGAAGAAATTTCACGAATCCCTGTTCCAGGAGAAATAAGAACAACTTGCTCTTCTTTCGATATTCCCTTTCCTTCAAAAATACTTTTTCCAATATAAAGTGGAATGCTTATGGCTAAAATAATAACCACAATAAACATCAAAAAAAAATGACCGAGAATAACCAATGGATTACGTACGATAAATGACTTCTTTTGTTTTTTATGTGCTAACATACCACTCTTATCTACTCTATGATTTGAAGAGGAATCATCTATGTCCTGTAGTGGTTTGTTGTTTTTCACATCGGACACAATTCTTACCCTCAACAAGTCTTAAGTATTACAGCTATAATTTTTCACTTAGATTTTTATAATTTTATAATAAAGTAGAAAACTCATAAATAAAAAAATGTAACTTATTCTTCTCCAAAGCGCCGCATCACTAAAGAGGCATTTGTTCCACCAAAGCCGAAGGAATTGGAAAGAATCGTATTAATCTTTCGTTCACGCGGTTTATGTGGAACAAGATCAATTTTCGTTTCAATTGACGGATTATCAAGATTAAGAGTCGCTGGAGCTATATTATCACGTATAGCTAAAACACAAAAAATAGCCTCAGCAGCACCAGCCGCACCAAGCAGATGCCCTATAGATGATTTTGTTGATGACATGGATACTTTTGGTGCGTAATGCCCCAAAACACGTTCAACAGCGGCCAACTCTATGTCATCTGCCATCGTTGAAGTTCCATGGGCATTAATATAATCAAGTTCGCTTACATTTACCTGTGCACGCTTTAGAGCAGCTATCATACTACGCTGTGCACCCTCACCACTCTCTGAGGGAGCAGTAATATGATAGGCATCACCAGATAAACCATAGCCAATAACCTCAGCATAAATACGAGCTCCACGCTTTTTCGCATGTTCAAGTTCTTCTAAAACAACAACTGCTGCTCCCTCACCCATCACAAAACCATCGCGATCAGCATCATAAGGACGTGATGCATGTTCAGGATCGTCATTACGACAAGTAGAAAGAGCTCTGCAAGCAGAAAAACCAGCAAGAGATATTCGATTAATCGGAGATTCAGTGCCTCCTGCAACCATGACGTCTGCATCACCAAATGCAATCAAACGTGCTGCATCACCAATGGCATGCGCACCTGTCGAACAAGCCGTTACAACCGAATGATTAGGACCACGTAAACCATACTTAATTGATACATAGCCAGAAGCAAGATTAATCAAACGTCCTGGAATAAAAAAAGGAGAAACACGCCGAGGCCCTTTATCACGAAGTGTATAACCAGCCTCAACAATACCTTCAATACCCCCAATTCCCGAACCAATTAATACACCTGTGTTAATCTGATCCTCATCACTCTTGGGAAACCACTCAGCATCTGAAAGTGCTTGGCCAGCGGCAGCCATTGCATAAACAATAAATGCATCAACTTTACGCTGTTCCTTTGGATCCATATACAAATCGGCATTATATGTACCATCTGTTCCATCGCCTAAGGGAATACGAGCAGCAATCTGACATGGCAAATCGGATACATCAAACTCCGTAATACGCCGAACACCACTTTTTCCCTCAAGGAGGCGTTTCCAGCTATATTCAACATCACCAGCTAATGGAGATACTAACCCTAAACCAGTAATAACAACACGTCTCATAACTCTTAACCTTGAATTGAGATCACCTCTCAAAGCTCTATTTCCAAAATAGCTAAAAAAATAAAAGCAAAAGTATTTTACACTTTTGCCTTTCTGTTATCACGCAGAAGCTTTATCAATAAACTTCACTGCATCACCTACCGTGAAAATCGTTTCAGCAGCTTCATCTGGGATTTCTACACCAAATTCTTCTTCAAAAGCCATAACGAGCTCAACCGTATCAAGGCTATCTGCTCCTAGATCATCGATAAAGCTTGCATTTTCTACCACCTTATCTGCACTCACTCCAAGATGCTCTACGATAATTTTCTTAACGCGCTCTACTGTATCACTCATATTGAAATCCTCAAATTTATTTTCCTATAATTTGGTTAGCTATATCGGATCATCTAATCAAGTAATAGATGCATTACTCTTAAAGATTTTAGCAGCGATTCAAAACACCCTGTGGATATCCCCTAAAAATGAAACAATCTGACATTCCGATATAAATTGATCAATCTACGATATTTAAAGACATGGGCGCATCTTCCCATTTCTTTTATTACTACTTAAAATAATACAGATTATAAATCAATGTGGAATAAAGCAAATACTCAAATCATTGCCATCCCGCCATTGACGTGTAACGTTTGACCTGTCACATATGCTGCTTCATCACTTGCTAAATAAGCAGCAGCAAAAGCTATTTCTTCCCCACTTCCCATACGTTTCATTGGAATCGCCGCCATAATGGTTTCTTTTTGCTTCTCATTAAGCTTATCGGTCATAGCAGACTGAATAAATCCTGGAGCAATACAATTAACCGTAATGTTTCGTGAAGCAATTTCTTGCGCTAATGCTTTAGAAAAACCTATCAAACCAGCTTTTGCAGCACAATAGTTGGTTTGTCCAGGATTTCCGACAACACCAACTATAGACGTTATGTTAATAATCCTTCCATAGCGACGCCGCATCATAGAATGTGTTAATTCACGTGTTAAAGTAAAAGCAGCAGTGAGATTGACTGCTAAGACATCATCCCAGTCTTGATCTTGCATACGTACAAAAAGACCATCTCGGGTGATGCCCGCATTGTTAACCAAGATATCAACCCCACCCATCTCTCTTTCTGCTGTTTCAGCCAATTGCTTAACGGCTTTGCGCTCAGAAAGATTAGCAGGGAATACAAAAACATCTTGTCCTAAATCTGCTGCCACTTCTTTTAACTTGTCTTCACGCGTTCCATGAAGCCCAACAGTCGCTCCTTGCGCATGAAAACAACGTGCAATTGCTTCACCTATTCCTCCCGATGCCCCCGTCACAAGAGCTTTACGACCTGTTAATTTAAACATTTTTTAGACTCCTTAATAGATTAAACACCAAGCACCTGTAGTGCTGCTTCTATTTCCTGAACTGTTCCAACTGTAAATCCCTTTATATCTTTGTTAATACGACGCGCTAAACCGGTTAACACTTTTCCAGAACCAACCTCAAACAGTGTATCAACCCCATTACTTCCCATCCATTCTATTGTTTCACGCCAGCGTACTCTCCCTGTCACTTGTTGGACAAGAAGCGTAAGAATACGTTCTGGATCAGTTTCTGGTGCAACAGAAACATTGGCAACCAAAGGAACAAGAGGAGGCATTTTATTAACAGTGAAAAGTGCTTTCTTCATGGCATCAGCAGCAGGCTGCATTAAAAGCGAATGAAATGGAGCAGAAACAGAAAGAAGAAGTGCACGTTTAGCACCTTTTTTTGATGCAACCTCTACCGCTGTTTCAACCGCTTTTGCTTCACCTGAAATAACAATTTGTCCTCCCCCATTATCATTCGCAATCTGGCATAATCCTTGCTTAGAAACCGTTTCGCAAATTTCTTCCACATCTTCTTCACTCAAACCAATAAGTGCTGCCATAGAGCCTTTACCAACAGCAACAGCAGCTTGCATGGCATTGCCACGAATGCGTAAGAGCTTTGCCGTATCTGTAAGACTAAATGTACCTGCAGCACAAAGAGCCGAATATTCTCCCAAAGAATGGCCTGCAACAAATTTTACCTTTTCTTCTATATTCAGCCCCAATTGTTCCATCACACGAATAACAGCCATGGATACGGCCATTAATGCTGGTTGCGCATTTGCTGTTAGCGTCAAAACATCTGCTGGTCCTTCAAAAATAATATCTGATAATTTCTCCCCGAGGGCCTCATCAACTTCCTCAAAAACCATCCGTGCTGCAACAAATTGCTCCGTAAGCGCCTTGCCCATACCAACAAGCTGACTCCCCTGCCCTGGAAAAATAAAAGCTGTAGCCATTTATCGACTCCTAAAATTGTGCGATTCAATTCTTTTCTTTTGATCTTATTCATCAGCACAAATCAAGATAAAGTGCCTTATTTGAAATGGATATCTCTTTTAAAATTATATTTTAATGGTGGAATCTGATATAAAAACTGAGGGAAATACGGTGCTATAAATTGAACAACACCCCAACTTATGAAACTTCCTAAAATGATCCCAGCAACAACATCAAGAGGATAATGTACACCAACGAAGATACGCCCCCAACAGATTAAACACAAAAGCACTCCTGCAATCTTAGAAGCTACTTTGTATCGGTAGAAGTAGAGATTCGCTGTATAAGATGCAATAGTCAAAGCATGATTACTCGGAAAAGAAGCTGTTGGACGATGTTGAATGAGTGGATTTGTCAAACCGACAACAAATGGGCGTGGGTGAAAATAAGTGAGTGAAATGAGATAACCGACAAAAAGAGCGACACAAATACTCACACAAATGCTTAAGGCTGTGCGCCGTTCCATCTGTTCACCGCAAAACCACAATACGCAAAGATGTAGTGGGATAACATAAATTAAAAACTTTGCGCAAAAAATACTAAAAAATAGTAAAATCGACCAAGACTGATGATTGCCTGTCAATATTCCTAAAAGTGCAATGTCAATCCGGTTTAAAAAATCCATTCCTCTCTCCTTCATATCTATATTACAACTTTACGGCATCGTCTCTTTAGAAAATAAGGACAATATATCAAGATTTAATAAATCAATTTTTTTATGCACATAAACTTGCTATTTTAAAAGATAAGCTGTAAATGTCAGACGTTTGTTACCGGCATTTTAGCTGGGGATTGAACGGAGGACTGGAAAGTAACCAGTAGAAAGTGCAAAATTTTCGACCTCCTGTGTCTCCGCTCTCGAATGTCTCAAATTGTAAACGCGTCCTTTCTTCTTTGGGTCTCCAAAAAAGACAAGTCGCAGAGGCTTTGCGCTAAAACCGGTAAAGTTTAATTGAAGAAAGGCAAAATAATGGCTCTTTATGAACAGATATTCCTTGCCCGACAAGACATTGCTCCACAGCAAATTGATGAACTTTTGAATGTCTACAAAGGTGTCATCGAAGCGCATGGGGGAAAAGTTGGGCGTGTAGAAAATTGGGGTCTTCGCGCCCTTGCTTATCGTATTCGCAAAAACCGTAAGGCTTATTATGTGCTGGTTAATATTGATGCGCCAGCCGCAGCGATTGCTGAAGTTGAACGTCAAATGCGTATCAATGAGGATATTTTGCGTTACATGACCATTCGCGTCGAAAAACACGAAAAAGAGAAATCTATTGCGCTTTCACGCTTTGATCGTAGTAATCAAATTGGTCAAGACGAAGAGCGCTCTCGCTCCTCGCGTCGTCAACGTGAAGATGCCATAGAAGGAATAGAATAATGACTGATATGAATCAAACTGCAGCGCGTCGCCCCTTTCACCGTCGTCGTAAGACATGCCCGTTTTCAGGTGCGAATGCTCCCAAAATTGATTATAAAGATGTCAAATTGTTGCAACGTTATATTTCAGAGCGTGGGAAAATTGTTCCATCAAGAATCACTGCTGTTAGTCAGAAAAAACAACGTGAGTTGGCAAATGCCATTAAGCGTGCTCGTTTTCTCGGACTACTACCATACGTTATAAGATAAACTCCTCCAACTGGGGTGTTTCCCCAGTTGCCTTGTGTAACTTAGCAATATAGCCTGATTACAGATTATATTAAAGTCTATAAAGTACCAAAAGTTGGGGCGTTATAATGCCTCTAACTGCAAAAAGCAGGACAGCGGTAAATGGAAAATTTTCATGTTTATAAGATAATGACCGGTATTTTAGCGGGGTTGTTTGCTGTTGTGATAGGAATGGCAATTATCAATGTCGCGAATATTGCTCCCTATTTTTCTCTTTTTCTTGGCTGCTTTCTTTCATTGCCAATTTTCATTGTTGCATTCGCTCAAGGAACATTTGCCAGCGTCGTTGCGCTCATCATTGCTACTGTTGTTCTTATCATCACCACTAATATCTATATTGCTCTTGGCTTTATGTTGTTATTTTTCCTTCCGGCTGTTTATGCTTCTTGGCTCCTCGGACTTGCACGACCCACACAAAAGGAAAATGGCCTGATATGGTATCCGTTATCATCGGTCATTTTTCATTTAACTAATTTCATAGCTCTTATAGCAACCTTCATCGGGCTTTATGTGCAAACCCGTCCTTCTACCCCCCTTATTGTAAAAAAAATCACGGAAAATATAGCACAAGCTATGCAACAATCTCGATCAATGAGAGAAACTGATATACAGGCTCTTAGTGAATTGTTGATGACACATGCAGCAACTTTGACTGCTATTGCTTTGACAATTTATAGTTTGATTTTTCTCATTGGTAATCTTTATTTTTCGGTAATAACAGCACAACATATGAAATGGCTCAAAAGGCCCCGTGATGATTGGAGTCAAACACTCCGTTTGCCAATCTCTGGAATTTTTATTTTCATTATTGTTTGCATAGCATCAATGATTGAATTGAGCGCTCCTGTTAATTTGAGCACACGTGTTTTTAGCACTGCATATACTCTTATCATATCAATCAGTGGTCTAGCATATCTCCATAATATTACGAAAGGGATCAACGGACGATTTATTATACTCTCTCTTGTTTATATTGCCATTTTAACCGTCGTTTTTGCTCCACCAATTTCTTTCATGATGCTGTTAATGGGTATTTGGGCAGCTATTCAATACAACTTTCAATCACGCAAAAAACTTCATTAAATTTATTGTTCGAAAGGAAAAACTATGGATATTATTCTACTTGAGCGCATCCCTCGCCTTGGTCAGATGGGGGACATTGTCTCAGTTAAAGATGGTTATGCACGTAATTTTCTCTTGCCTCAAGGTAAAGCTTTACGTGCGAATGAAGCTAATAAAAAACATTTTGAAATACAACGTGCACAACTTGAAGCGCGTAACCTTGAACGTAAAAGCGAAGCACAAAAAGTCGCTGAAAAACTTGATGGTAAATCATTTATTGCTGTTCGTTCTGCTGGCGAAACGGGGCAACTTTACGGTTCTGTGTCAACACGTGATATCGCTGAAATTATAACAAATGACGGTTTTTCTATTAGTAGAAATCAAATTGAACTTAACCATCCCATAAAGACTATTGGCCTTCATACCATCACTCTTAGCTTACACCCTGAAGTTCAGATTTCTGTGGTCATTAATGTTGCACGATCAACGAGTGAAGCACAACGCCAAGCAGAAGGTGAAAATTTAACCTCTGCTGAAGCAATATATGACATTCAAGAAGAGTTGGTAGAGGAACAACAGGAAGAATTATTAGCAGAAGAAAATCATGACAATGAGTCAAACAGTCTTAATGAAGAAGTTTAATTGTCTTTTTATCTGTCTTGCATTTTGCATTGTCTAAAAGATTGATACATTATAAAAGCACTCAGCCGAAAAAGTTGAGTGCCTTTTGTTATTTTATCATAAAAAAAAACTGTATCTAGCATATCGCGTAAAATATTATATACTAAAAGCTATAAGAGCTGAGTGAAAATTTTCTTATCCGTTTTTTTTAATAGAATAAAAATTGCTTAAGTTTCTATTCCTCAAAAGAGTGGTATTTGCATAACATGAAGCAGTCAATCAATGACATCCCTCTATGA
The DNA here is from genome assembly GCF_028618575.1 of Bartonella sp. ML70XJBT.G. Classification (GTDB taxonomy): domain Bacteria; phylum Pseudomonadota; class Alphaproteobacteria; order Rhizobiales; family Rhizobiaceae; genus Bartonella. The sequence continues at coordinate 78,296 of NZ_JAQITA010000003.1, forward strand.
TCTAAAATAATTTTGATTATAAAAGGGTTGTTTTACGTATACTGATATTAAAATTTTGAAATTACATATTACCAAGATATCTGAGGTATGGTATTGTGTTTTCTTTTAACACCATAAAGTGCAATTTGGGAAGTTTATATATTCTCTAAAATTTCCACATTCTAAAAATAAAATATAAAGGAATAAGGTGTATATTAGTAATACACAAATGGTGAATCAGCAATTGAAGAGAAGCTCAAAAAATTTAAAATATGATTGTAGCTCAAAAGGACGATCTCATTATCTATCGTTTTAGTATATAGCACTTCATTGAGAGCCTAAAATAGCTAAAGGTGAAATTTAGTGGAAAAAACTGTTATGGAAAAAACAAGCATTGTCAACTTCAGTCCTGCGCAAAAAGAGGAAAACTCTTCCTTTCAACAACTCCCGCATAATATTGAAGCTGAACAAGCGTTGCTTGGCGCGCTTCTCATCAATAATGAGGCGCATGATCGCGTGTCAGATTTCCTAAAGCCTGAACATTTTTTTGAACCACTACATCAAAAAATTTATGATGTTTTATCCCATCATATCGAAAAAGGAAAAATTGCTGATCCGGTTACCATCAAGCCCTTTATTCCAGCTGATGAAAAAATTGGAGATATCACCGTATATAATTATGTTGTTCGTTTAGCAAAAGAAGCCATAACAATTATTAATACCGAAGATTATGGACGTGTTATCTATGATCTTTTTATCCGGCGCTCCTTGATTAATCTCGGAACGCAAGTTGTTAATACAGCCTTTGATGCTCCTGTAGAATTTACCCCATCCCAACAAATTGAAACTATTGAACAGCAATTGTTTGAATTGGCAGAAAAGGGAAAATATGGAGGTGGATTTGAGAGTTTTGATGAAGCTATCAAAAAAGCTGTGGACATGGCAAGCGCTGCCAAAAAGCGCTCTTCACACTTATCAGGAATAGCAACTCATATTAAAACACTTGATGAAAAAATGGGAGGATTACAAGCATCCGACCTCATTATCCTCGCAGGACGCCCTGGTATGGGAAAAACATCATTGGCGACCAATATTGCCTTTAATATTGCGAATGCTTGCAATCGTGGTAACAAAACACAAGAAAATGAGGGAGGCATTGTTGGATTTTTCTCACTAGAAATGTCATCAGAACAACTTGCAACCCGCATTATTTCCGAACAAACAGAGGTGTCTTCTTCTGATATCCGTCGTGGAAATATTTCAGAAGAGCAATTTTCTAAAATTATCCGTGCTATGAATCGTTTGCAAAAAGCACCGCTTTATATTGATCAAACTGGTGGTATATCCATTACGCAACTGACTGCTCGTGCACGGCGTCTTAAGCGACAACATGGTTTGGATGTTTTATTTATTGACTATATTCAGCTCATGACAAGCGGTTCAAAACGTTCCTCAGAAAATCGTGTTCAGGAAATTACAGAAATCACTACGGGATTAAAAGCCTTGGCAAAAGAACTGAATATTCCTATTATTGCCCTTTCACAACTTTCGCGCCAAGTTGAAAATAGAACAGATAAACGACCACAACTCTCAGATTTACGTGAGTCTGGTTCGATTGAGCAAGATGCAGACATCGTCCTTTTTGTCTATCGCGAAGAATATTATTTCAAAAATGAAGAACCCAAATTAGGCACTCTCGAACATACAAAATGGCAAGATGAAATGGATAAAATTATGGGGAAAGCCGACGTTATTGTCGCAAAACAACGCCATGGCCCCACAGGAACCGTTCCTCTTGCTTTTCAGTCTGATTTCACACGTTTTAGTGATCTGGCAGATAGTCATTATCTTCCAGAACAGATTGGTTAAATCATCATGGCACGCAGCCGCATTCAATTTATTTGCCAAAATTGTGGAACCGTCCATTCACGTTGGGCTGGGAAATGTAATTCTTGTGGTGAATGGAATTCCCTTACCGAAGAGAATCTGAATGGGGGCATCGGCACTGGTCCAATGCAAAATATTCGTAAAGGACGTGTTATTCCTCTTACATCTCTTTCGGGAGATCTGAAAGATGCTCCACGTATCCATTCTGGTATCACTGAACTTGATCGTGTGACAGGTGGAGGCTTTGTTCGTGGATCAGCGCTCCTTGTTGGTGGCGATCCAGGTATTGGTAAATCAACATTACTGACACAGACAGCTGCTGCTTTATCGCGAAAGGGGCATAATGTCATTTATGTTTCAGGTGAAGAAGCTATTGCACAAATTTGTCTGCGTGCCCAAAGACTTGGAACGGCCAAAACAGCGGTTAAACTTGCCGCTGAAACGAATGTTGAAGATATTCTTGCAACCTTAAGTGATCATAAAAATCTCGATATGGTGATTATCGATTCTATTCAAACTCTATGGTCAGATGCAGCCGATTCAGCACCTGGGACTGTCACACAAGTACGCATCAGTGCTCAAGCAATGATCCGCTTTGCAAAAAAAACAGGAGCAGCTGTTGTTCTTGTCGGCCATGTAACAAAAGATGGGCAAATCGCTGGCCCCCGTGTGGTCGAACATATGGTGGATGCTGTTCTCTATTTTGAAGGTGAAGGTGGACATCATTATCGAATCCTTAGAACTGTTAAAAACCGCTTCGGCCCAACAGATGAAATTGGTGTTTTTGAAATGTCTGATAAAGGATTACGGGAGGTTGCTAATCCATCGGAGCTCTTTTTGGGTGAACGAAATGAAAAAGCACCAGGATCTGCTGTTTTTGCAGGAATGGAAGGAACACGCCCAATACTCGTAGAAATTCAAGCGCTTGTTGCTCCCTCCTCACTTGGAACACCACGACGCGCTGTTGTGGGATGGGATGGAAATCGTCTTTCAATGATTCTTGCCGTTTTGGAAGCACATTGCGGTATTCGCTTTGGACAACATGATGTCTACCTTAACGTTGCAGGTGGATATCGCATATCAGAACCAGCCGCTGATTTAGCCGTTGCTGCAGCTTTGGTATCTTCTCTTGCAAACATTCCTCTTCCAACAGATTATGTCTATTTTGGTGAAATCAGCCTTTCAGGGGCAACCCGCGCTGTTGCGCATTCAGCACAACGCATCAATGAAGCCAAAAAACTAGGGTTTCAAGGAGCTGTTCAACCCACAACAAAAACCAAAACAATGAAATTGCTCAATTTTCAACAAAAAACATTCTCTGATCTTCCCGAGCTGGTTGCAGCGCTTACTGCAGGTAAAAAATGCTCCACGTCACACCTATCATAATATAGAAAAAACTCTACAAAAGATAAAAGACCCTTGCTATAAGAATAAAAAATGGCATAACAAGAAACGCATTTGTATACTCACCTAAAAGAATACAACTTTATGTATAAGGAACAAACAAATGATCATAACAGTCCTTGACGGAATTGTCGTAGCAGTCATCCTGTTGTCCGCTTTTCTTGCTATGCTCAGAGGATTTTCACGCGAGATACTGTCGTTGGTTTCTTGGGCAATCGCAGCTGTTGCTACATTATTTTTATTCAAGCCTGTCTTACCCTTTTTTGAACAATATCTCTCTAATAAAATGATCGCATTGATCACAACTTTGGTCACAATCTTTATTATTGTTCTCATTATTACTTCGATCATTACGATGAAGATCTCTGATTTTATTATTGATAGCCGCATTGGCATCCTTGACCGTATTATCGGCTTTGTTTTTGGAGTGCTTCGTGGTTTATTTATTGTGGTTATCGGCATGTTGCTTCTTAATGCACTTGTGAATCCTGAAAACCAAGCAAATTGGTTAAAAAATGCCAAAACAAAACCCATCTTAGATTCATTGGGACAAAAGGTCTTGGAAAGACTTCCCAAAAATCTCGATACTGTTCTTGAAAAGGCTGAAAATTTTTTAAAAAAAGACGATGCTCATACACAGGATAAGCGCTCTCATGAAAAAGTCATTCAGCAAAATGGAGAATAGTTCATCACGGACACAACGTTTTAAATAACATATAAATATGGTAGCATTACTGCTGATATTACAACTGAAAGAACATGATGACAAAAAGTGACATTTCCTGTCAGGATTTTTTATTGGAAGACGATACCCTTCATGAAGAATGCGGAGTTTTTGGTATTCTTGGACATGAAGATGCAGCAACATTAACAGCTCTCGGGCTTCATGCACTTCAACATCGTGGACAAGAAGCAGCTGGGATTGTTTCTTATCATAATAAAATGTTTCATCAAGAAAAGCATCTAGGCCTTGTTGGTGATCACTATACAAACCCTGCAACTCTTGCTCGTTTGCCGGGAAATCGTGCTATCGGTCATACCCGTTATTCAACAACTGGAGAAGTAGCATTACGCAATGTCCAACCTCTTTTTGCGGAATTAAAAGCTGGTGGTATTGCTATTGCCCATAATGGCAATCTCACCAATGGTCTTACATTACGCCGCGAGCTCATTGCTTCTGGTGCTATCTGTCAATCAACCTCAGATTCAGAAGTTTTTCTTCATCTTATTGCTCGTTCGCGCTATGAATCATCTTCTGACCGTTTTGCTGATGCTATTCGGCAAGTGGAAGGGGGATATGCCATGTTAGCGCTTACACGGACCAAGCTCATTGCTGCACGCGATCCAACAGGTATTCGACCTCTCGTGATGGGTGAACTGGATGGTAAACCAATCTTCTGTTCTGAAACATGTGCCCTTGATATTATTGGAGCTAAATATGTCCGAGATGTCAAAAATGGAGAAATCATCATATGTGAAATCCAAAAAAATGGGGAAATTACTAAAAAATTTATAAAACCAGAGAATGAAAAACCAGAAAAGCTTTGCCTTTTTGAATATGTTTATTTTGCGCGCCCAGATTCGATTGTTGGAGGGCGGAGTGTTTACACGGTACGTAAAAATATGGGAATTCATTTGGCACGGGAAGCCCCTTGTGAGGGTGACGTTGTGGTTCCCGTTCCCGATGGCGGAACACCTGCTGCGATTGGCTATGCACAGGAAATTGGAATTCCCTTTGAACTTGGTATTATTCGAAATCACTATGTTGGCCGCACTTTTATAGAACCAACGCAGCAAATTCGTGCTTTTGGAGTAAAATTAAAGCATTCTGCAAATCGTTCTATCATCAAAGGCAAACGCGTCATTCTGGTTGATGATTCCATTGTGCGCGGAACAACCTCCCTTAAAATTGTGCGAATGCTCCGCGATGCGGGGGCAAAAGAAGTTCATATGCGTATTTCTAGCCCTATGATTTTCTATCCCGATTTTTATGGTATTGATACACCTAAAAGTGAAAGCTTATTAGCTAATAAATATCCGGATTTAAAATCTATGTGTCAGTTTGTTGGAGCTGACTCATTAGAATTTCTTTCAACAGATGGCCTGTATCTTGCTGTATCAGGAGAAAAACGAAATAATGCTGATCCACAATTTACTGACCATTATTTCACCGGACATTATCCTACACATTTAGTGGATCAAGAAAATATCCCTCAAATTCATCAAGCATCGGTCCTTAAAACAAGAAATTAATAATGACAAAATTTGATTTTAGTCTTGTTGGTCGCATTGCACTTATTACTGGTGCTTCAAGAGGTATTGGCTACCATTTAGCTTTAGAACTCGCAGAACGGGGTGCTCACATTATCGCCCTTGCACGAACGGTTCGTGGACTTACTGAACTTGACAATCAAATCCAAAAAAAAGGGGCTTGTGCAACACTTGTTCCGCTCGACTTACATCATATGGAAAACATTGATACTCTGAGTATTTCAATTGCTAAACGCTGGCAGAAGCTCGACATTATGGTCGCAAATGCAGGAATTCTTGGAACACTCTCACCAATCACTCATACCGACAATATGGTCTTTGAAGATGTTTTTCAAATAAACCTCATCAGCCAATGGCGTTTAATGAAAGCTTTTGAACCCTTATTGCGTCAATCCGATGCTGGACGAGCAATTTTATTATCTTCAAGCGTTGCTCATGTTGCACGCGCGTTTTGGGGACCTTATGCAGCCTCTAAAGCCGCTTTAGAAGTCCTTGCACGTTGCTGGGCAGAAGAACTCAAACAAACCCCTATCAAAATTAATTGTGTTGACCCAGGCGCAACACGCACTGCTATGCGTGCACAAGCCATGCCTGGTGAAGATCCTCAAACTCTCCCTTCTCCACAAGAAGTCGCTGCAAAGATAGCGCATTTATCCTCACCTGATTTGAAAGAAACAGGCAAACTGTTTAATGTCCGTAAAAATCGTTTTATGGATTATCATGTGCCTGATTAATCTAATATACTGATTGATAAAACTGATTTATTCTTTCGCTTCAATGAAAATTCCAAAGACAGTTAAGACTTTCTCATTTCAAGTCTCTTTGCTTGCACGCCATAAAAGGAAGCTATGTGTGAAAAAAATTGTTGCAAAAAGAAAAAATAGCATAGCTCTTATCAACCGTTTAAAGATAAAAAAATGCGGAGCTAGCGTGTGGGTAAAAACTGTACAAGAAACGACTAAAAACGCCTCTTATGAATGCTCTCAAATGCAAGGGCTATCGTAACATTGGGAGCTAGCAAATAGCATGAAGGTCTTGGCTTACTCCTTCATAAGCATAAAGATGAGGGGAGACTATGGCTTTATCGTTACACCATTCACGGACACCATCGCGAAATGAGCTTTGGTGCCTTGAGAGATATCTCTTTAAAACAAGCCCGTGAATTAGCAAACTAATGGCATTCTGTTTTATGTGAGAAACATGCCACCCATCACAGACATAGAAGAAAAACAACCAACCTGAACTGAATTTCTCATACTTCTTCTCTTCTAAAAAATACTATGACTCTTGGATAGTTTTAACGTTGTTTTTTTTGCCTTCCAAAACAACCCGTTTATTATAAGCCATAAAACTACAAGGAAGAAAAATCATATAGCCAATAGCTGTAATCAATAAAGTATACCATGTATAGGTTGCAAGAAAACCTACATAAATAACCACCCCTAACATGCACGGTACAACGATATCGCGCCTTAGATTTTGGTCTATTGTTTTTGCATTCCATACTGGTAGACGGCTCACTAAAAGAAAAGCAATAATCACAGTATAAAGGCTAAAAAATAATGCCCAGCTCCAACTTGGCATCAAACCAAGAGCTCCTAAATACATAGGTAATAAAAGCAATAATGCCCCCGCTGGTGCAGGAACACCAACAAAATAACTTTCCTTCCATTTGGGTATATCAGCATTGTCCAACATCACATTAAAGCGCGCTAATCGCAAACAACAAGCAACACAATAGACAAGTGCCGCGACCCAACCAACTTGGTGTGCTTGAGTCAAAACAAACGAATAAACAATAAGTGCAGGTGCAACCCCAAAATTAACCACATCAGCAAGAGAATCCATCTGTGCTCCAAAAGATGAACTCCCATCCATCAAACGAGCAATACGGCCATCCGCACCATCTAAAACTGCAGCTAAAAGCACCATTAAAATAGCCCCCTCATAGCGATGCTCAAAAGCTAAACGAATACTGCTCATTCCTGCACAAATTGCTAAAATCGTGATGATATTGGGAACAACATACCGCATCGGTGTAGGTGAACGCCATCGATTTGCAACGTCATCATACTGTCCCTCAGGATTAAATGAAGAAAATAGCGAAAAGTTTTTCATTATTCATCCTAATCAAATCTAAAATCAGTGGTAGCACTCTTCTCATCAAAAGAACCTAATACTGTTTCTCCAGCAATTGCTATCTGGCCAACAGCAACACGTAATTTCACTGCAGTTGGTATATAAATATCAAGGCGAGAACCAAAACGAATCAATCCAAATCTTTCTCCAACCGTAACAGAATCATTTTCTTTCGCCCAACAAACAATACGGCGAGCAAGCATTCCAGCTATCTGTACCATACCAATTTTACCATGTTTGCTGTCAATCACCATCCCATTGCGCTCATTAAATTGACTAGCCTTATCAAGCTCAGCATTGACAAACCGTCCTGGACGATAAACGATAGACTCTATTGTACCACTTATGGGAATACGGTTAATATGGCAGGAAAAAATATCCATAAACACAGAAATACGGATCATCTCTTCTTTCCCTAATCCCAATTCTTCTGGTGGAACACATGGCTCAACAAATGAGATACGCCCATCCGCAGGAGACATAATCCAATCGGAGTTCAAAGGAATCACACGATCTGGATCACGGAAAAAGTATATACACCACACTGTGAGAACAAAACCACACCAAAACAAGGGACTCCATATCCAACCAAGAATGAGCGAAATAATAAAAAACGCTACAATAAAAGGATAACCTTCTTTATGAATTGGCGTAAAACCATTATGGATAGATTGTAGAATACTCATATAATTTCCTATTCATAGTATAACCTAAATAAGCCATAAACGCTTTTGTTCCTCACTATCCCTTTCTGTACCGAACCAATCACTCCATATAAAGTCATAAATCACATTTTGCGCAGCTTATTTTTTACGATTAACAACACCCATTTCATCTTCTTCACGCATTTTACGTAATTTTTCTTCCGCTTGCGATGCTTCAAGCTGTTTATTCCACATGGAAGCATATAGACCTTTTTTACGTAAAAGCTCTGCATGTGTCCCATTTTCAATAATACGACCATTTTTAAGAACCAAAATTTCATCAGCATTTATAATGGTAGAAAGACGGTGCGCAATGATCAATGTTGTACGCCCACGGCTAACAATATCTAATGCTTGTTGAATTTCTTGTTCCGTCGCCGTATCAAGAGCTGCGGTTGCTTCATCTAAAATAAGAAGCGGAGGAGCTTTTAACAATGTCCGAGCAATAGCCACACGTTGTTTTTCACCACCTGACAGCTTAAGCCCACGCTCACCGACCATAGATTGAAAGCCTTCCGGAAGCATTTCAATAAATTTTGATATCTGTGCCATTTCAGCAGCTTTACGCACCTCTTCATCTGTAGCACTTGGACGCCCATAGCAAATATTATAGGATATTGTATCATTAAATAACACTGTGTCTTGGGGAACCATCCCAATAGCTTCACGCAAACTTTTTTGCGTTACATCACGGATATCTTGTCCATCAATGGTGATAGAGCCTGCATTAACGTCATAAAAACGAAACAGTAATCGAGCAATTGTCGATTTACCCGCACCTGATGGACCAACAATGGCAACAGTTTTGCCTCTGGGAATCTCAAAGGTGATCTCTTTGAGAATCTGGCGAGAGGGCTCATAGGAGAAATTTACCTGATTAAAGCGAATGTTACCACCCTCTATCACCAATGGTTTAGCATCTGATTTATCAACGATTTCCTGCTGAACATCTAAAAGATCAAACATGGCTTCAATATCCGTCAGCCCTTGCCGAATGTCACGATAAATTGAACCAATAAAATTGAGAGGAATAGAAAGTTGGATTAAAAGTGTATTAATAAAAACGAAATCTCCCAAAGTCTGTGTTTTATGAAAAACTTCATAAGCAGACATCACCATCAGAATAGTCATCCCAATGCCAAAAATAAGAGCCTGACCAAAATTAAGCCAACTTAATGATGTCCAAATTTTTGTTGCCGATTTTTCATAATTTGCCATCGAAGCATCAAATCGACGTGCTTCCAAATTTTCATTACAAAAATATTTGACCGTTTCAAAATTCAAAAGAGAATCCACAGCACGTGTATTGGCCTCTGTATCTGCTGTATTCATTTCTTGCCGAATACGAATACGCCAATCACTCGCCTTAATTGTGAACCAAGTATATAAACCAACCATTATCACAACGATGAAGACATAATGCCATCCATAGCTTATTTGAAAGACAAATGCTGTTAAAATAAACTCTAAAACCGTTGGAACTGTATTGAGAATTGAAAATCTCACGATAGCTTCAATTCCCTTTGTACCACGCTCAATCACACGAGAAAGCCCACCAGTTCGCTTTTCTAAATGAAATCGCAAAGACAATCCATGAATATGCACAAAAGTCTGATAGGCGAGCTGACGAATAGCGTGTTGACCAACAGTTGCAAACAGAGAATCGCGTAACTGATTGAGTGCGGACTGAACAATACGTGCAACATTATATGCCAAAACAAGCATAATGGGAATAGTCCAACTCGATGGAAGCCATACGGGTAGATTAAAGCTGGCATCAAGCGTATTTGTAGCATATTTAAAAAAATAAGGCACCGAAATAAGGAACAGCTTGGCTAAAACAAGGTAAAATATTGCCCATAGAACACGTATTTTCAAATCGCGCCGATTAGTCGGCCACATATAAGGCCATAAATTATATAGTGTGCGAAATGTCTGACCTGTCTCTGACGATACAGTTTTTATCGTTTCATTGCGTTTCATAAAGCCTTTACTTCTCTATCATCTCCTCAACAGGGGCTGACCTCCCCTGTTGCTGCTCATTTGTCATAGTCTGTCTTCTATCGCTTCCAATAAGCTTTACCTCTTCGCATTTGAGGTTAGACTGTTTTGGAAAAAGGAACAAGAAATAATCCCTTAGAAAGTTTATTATTTTGATCTGTGTGCTCATACCATTCTGCTGCAAATAAACTTTCAACCTTGACACGCTTTTTTTTCAATTCAGCTTGAAGCCATGTTTTTGATTTACCAATTTCTTTAAGTCCTTCTTCGATAACTTCACCATTTTCTACTAAAATTGTAGCTTTCTTACCGTCTTCCTTTTTAATAATGGTGCAATCGCCATTAGTTTCTAAACGAACAAACGCAGCTTCATGTAAACTACAACCTTTAATACGCAACATTGTAATGAAATCATTAACACTGAGACCTAAACTCTGAATTTTATCTATTTGAAATACACCATCTAAAACTAATGTGATATTTCGTCCTGTAACAAGGCGACGAAAAAAAACAGAATGACGTGCAAAAAAATTAAGAGATGTAACCAAAGCTTGCCAAATACATAAAACAATCAACAGCCGAGTACTACTAATATTTGGATTATAAATAACGCCACCAATAATACTCCCCATTACAAAATTGCTGACCAAATCAACAGGGGTCATTTGACTAAGACTACCGCGCCCCGTCGTTCTTAAAATCAATAGAAAAGCAACAAGACCTACAGCTAATTTAAGTGCAACATATCCATAACTATATATAAATTCCATCACATTCTCCCTTTTTTATGAGAGCTGCTGGAATAAGAAAATCACCGCTTTACTTCCCACATCGTTATACGCTCACCAGTCTGTGGGTCTTTTTTATCTTTTAAAAGAATCCCCTCAGCTGCCAGCTCATCACGAATTGTATCCGCAGCCCCCCACTCTTTATTATGGATAAGCCGTAGTCTTTCGGCAATGCGTTGATCGATAAATTTTACATCAAGAGAAGCTTTTTTCATAAACAATGGGCACTGTACATCTGTTATCCACTCTTGGTACAACAACCCCAATAAATTCATCCCATTGGCTAAAGCCACACTATCCCCTGTTTTATAAAACTTTCGCAAAAGAGCAAATGCATTCGGAGTATTTAAATCGTCACTTAGTACACTTATCAAAGAATCATCAACCACTTCATTTTTGTTCATCTTCTCTCTTTTGGAGCGAAGCAATTCATACCAACGATAAAGTTCACTACTAGAATGCGCTAAACGCTGAGCTGTCCAATTTAATGGTTCCCGATAATGCGTTTGTAACATTGAAAAACGCGCAGACAAACCAGCCCAATTTTGTTTCATTTTATCGGTTAACGCATCATTAAGTTCAAAGAAATCACTCTTTAAAATAGAACGAATAGTCATGAAATTGCCAAGGCTTTTTGACATCTTCTTGCCTTCAACTTGCAAAAAACCGTTATGCATCCAAAAGTTAGCCATTCGCTTAGTCCCAAAAGCTGAACAACTTTGTGCAATCTCATTTTCGTGATGGGGAAAAATCAAATCAATGCCACCACCATGGATATCAAAAATATTTGCTGATGGATCATCACAGTTTAGACCACCACCGTATGGTTCTAACAGCTTTGCCATTGACATTGCAGAACATTCAATATGCCAACCTGGACGTCCTAAAACAGAAATTCCTGCCGGTGATGTCCAACCTGGTTCTCCCTCCACAGAAGGCTTCCATAGAACAAAATCCATCTCCTCCCTTTTATAAGCAGCAACATCGACGCGTGCACCCGCTCTCATTTCCTCCAACGAGCGTTTAGCAAATGCCCCATAATGGGGATGATTTTTTATACTACTGACAGAAAATAATATATGATTTTCTGCTTTATACGCGTGCCCTTTTTCAAGTAACCTTTCAATCAAATAGCACATTTCCTCTAAATGATCCGTTGCGCGTGGTTGGCTGGTCGGTAAAAGACAACCAAGTGCTACCGTATCTTGTTGAAATTGAGAAGAGGTACGCTCGCTTAATCGGCGAATAGCTTCATTAAGTGCTAATTCTGGATATTCGTGGGCTGCTCGTGCATTAATTTTATCATCTACATCTGTAATATTGCGCGCATATATAACATGCTCGCTGCCATAGATATAACGCAATAAGCGAAATAAAATGTCGAAAACAACTACAGGGCGTGCATTTCCTATGTGTGCATCATCATAAACTGTTGGACCACAAACATAAAGACGCACTTTTGTCGCATCTATCGGCGTAAAAATTTCTTTTTTACGTGTAAGCGTATTATAAAATTGCAACTTACTCATTATTATACTCCGTTCGCGATAAACTCACCGCTCCTCCAAGTAATCTTACCAAAAATCATTACATTATGTGATTTAAGCTCAAACTTTTGTATAGATTATGTAAAATTTCTCATAAGTCCCCCATTTATTTAGGCTCTCTCTATCATCTGTGAGAAAAACAGTCCATTTTATTTGATTGGACTATTCTGTTGGTCCATATTTTTTGATGAGGATATTATCACAGATAAAAAATCTACAACGAACAATACACTGTAAATTTATACAAGGAGTAGAATGTATACAGAAAATCTGAAATTTTTAACTCCACAAAACTTTGTTAGAGTGTTCAATAGTTCCATGAGGCTTTTCTTATTCTCTTTCATGCCCTAAATTTTATAATGTGTTTGCTCTTGGTATGAGGCACAAACTCTTTTATCCGCATCATTTTGTTTGAAATTGTATGAAAACTTATTCGAAGTTGGCAAAACCAATGCATAATATATTGATAAAAATTGTTTTTTTTATATTTTTTTTCGCTTTCACACCCACTTTTGCACAACAATCACCACCCTATGAGACAAAATTGTTACGGCTAGCAGAAATTTTGGGCGCCCTACACTCTCTACAAAATCTTTGCGGCACTCCAACAAACCAATGGTATAACTATATGAATGCACTGATTGAAGCAGAACAACCAATACCACAAAGACGCTCTTATTTTTACGCAGCGTTTAATGAAGCCTATCGTGCTTTTTCAGAAAGTTATCATCACTGTACCCCATCGGCAATTGAAGCCAATCAAAGATATATTAAAGAAGGAAGATCCTTATCCGAAAACCTTCTCATGTATTATAATATTCAACCTGTCCCAAATTACCAAACTCTTGATTTGAGCACCCCTGCTGACAAAAAATAAAGAGAGTCACAACCTGCTTTTATATAAATATGGTCATTTTTAGAGAATGCCCCCTCCATACGCTTTTATCTTCGTCGATAAAATTACCACGTGCACCCTTATGCCAATAAAGTTATTTCATAAAAAGCACCAATTTTATTTGGTCACACCAACGTTTCTACAAATTTAACAGGTTCGCCTTGCGAAGGTGTAACAATTTCCCCTTCCCACATAACACGCATACCACGAATAACGGTTCCAACAGGCCAACCTTTAACCTTTTTACCATCATAAGGCGTCCAACCTGCACGTGAACCAATCAATGCATTGGTCATTATTTCTTCCCGCTTCAAATCAATAATAGTTAAGTCAGCGTCATATCCAACAGCAATACGTCCTTTGCAGCTTATACCAAAAATGCGGCTAGGACCATGCGAAGTGAGATCAACAAAACGTTCAAGAGACATCTTTCCTGTATTGACATGTGTTAACATAATTGCTGCTGTTGTTTGCACACCTGTCATGCCTGAAGGGGAAGCTGGGTAAGGCTGCTGTTTTTCTTTAAGGGTATGAGGAGCGTGATCAGAACCTAACACATCAACAATACCTTGCTGAACACCATACCAAAGAGCTTCACAGTGTCGGCTCTCACGGATCGGTGGATTCATTTGAATGAATGTACCAAAGCGTTGATAATCATCTGACGTTAACGTCAGATGATGCTGCGTCACTTCAATTGTTGCCACATCCTTATGTTTTTTGAGAAAATCAATTTCTTCGGCAGTAGAAAGATGTAAAATATGAATACGTGCCTTCGTTTCATGCGCGATTGTTACTAAACGCTGTGTACATTTTAATGCTGCAATCTCATCACGCCAAATCGGATGCGATGATGCATCTCCTTCAATACGGAACATTTTGCGCTCTCTAAGCCTTTGCTCATCTTCAGAATGAAAAGCCGCACGACGGCGTGTATTTTCCAAAATCAGACGCACACCTTCATCATCATCTACCAAAAGATCACCTGTCGAAGAACCCATGAACACTTTTATTCCAGCAGCACCAGGCAGCCTCTCTAACTCAGCTAATTGATGTGCATTTTCACGCGTTCCTCCAACCCAAAATGCAAAATCACAATGCATCCGGTGAAATCCACGTTTTACCTTATCAGACAAGGCTTCTTCTGATGTGGTTAATGGATTGGTATTAGGCATTTCAAATACTGATGTCACACCCCCTAACACCGCAGAATAAGAACCACTTTCTAAATCCTCCTTATGTTCATTGCCCGGCTCGCGAAAATGAACTTGGCTATCAATAATCCCCGGCAAAATATGGAGTCCTGTACAATCAATGACCTCCCCAGCAGACGCACATGTAAGATCACCAATTTCAGCAATACGGCCGTTTGTAATACCAATATCACGCTTACCACTTCCATCATGATTTACAATTGTTGCGCCTTTTAAAATTGTATCAAATGTTTTAAACATAGCCGTGCTCCTTACATATCCTTTCTTTATCGATTAGGTAACTTTGGCTAGAAAGGCAAGAACCATGATTGAAAAACAAAATGCTATTCTCTTAAAAAACCGTAAGATTATTGAAATAACAGGTGAAGAAGCAACAGATTTTCTGCAGGTTCTTATCACAACAGATGTAACAAAAATTGGCTCTCAAGAAATTTTCCCTGGAGCTCTTTTATCCCCACAAGGAAAAGTTATTGCTGATTTTCTTATCGGAAAAAGAGAAGACGGTTATTTCATTGATATCGTTTTCTCTTTAGCTGATACTCTCTATAGACGTCTGCTCCTCTATAAACTACATAAAAAAGTAGAAATTACACAACCATTACAAGAACTTGTAACAGTTTCTTGGAATAGTGAATCAAATAGTTTAAATTTTGATTCAAGTTTTATTGATAAACGCTTTCCACAAAAAGAAAAAATAATACGGACCTATGGAACAATACCGTTTTTGGTTTCAGAATATCATGATTATTGGAATCAATTGCGTATCCGTTATGCAATTGCAGAAAGTGATAAAGATTATGAAATAGAAAAAGTCTTTCCTCATGATATTAATTATGATCAAATTAATGGACTCTCCTTCAACAAGGGGTGTTATATTGGACAGGAAATTGTTTCGCGAATGCATCACCGTCGCACAATACGCCGTCGTATTTTAATCGTAAAAAGTCAGCATCAATTAACTTTAGGTTCTAGCGTGAAAGCAGGAAGTAAAGTACTTGGTTCTTTGGGAACATGTGCTGCGAACGAAGCTCTCCTTTTGACGCGTATTGACCATGTCAAAGAGGCAATCGATCATAATATCCCATTTACAGTAAACGATGTTCCTGTCACCATAAGCATTGCTGAAAATATGAATTTTACCTTTCCTGAAAACACTGTGGAAACACCCTAATGGCTAAAGCTGAATTATCAAAAAATGGAGAAGCACGTGCTTGGCAAAGAATGCTCTCTGGCCGACGACTTGACATCCTCAATCCTTCACCCTTTGATATTGAAATCGAAGATATTGCTCATGGACTTGCCCGTGTTGCACGTTGGAACGGTCAAACCCAAGGTGATCATGCCTATTCTGTTGCACAACATTCACTTTTGGTAGAACAAATATTTCAAAAGCTTTGTCCTCAATCGCGCAGTGATGAGCATTTGTGTGCTCTTCTACATGACGCGCCAGAATATGTTATCGGTGATATTATTTCGCCCTTTAAAGCTGTCATCGGAAAACAATATGAGATCATCGAAAAACGTATACAAGACGCTATCCATATGCGTTTTTCTCTCCCTATTAATCCTTCTCAAAAACTCTTAAAAAAAATTAAACAAGCCGACCGTATTGCTGCGTTCTACGAGGCTATCACGCTTGCTGGATTTAATACAGAAGAAGCCCTTCGCTATTTTGGTTCTCCGAATCATATTCTATGCGATGATCTCAATTTACAACCCTATTCTACACAACAAATTGAAAGTGCTTTTTTAACACGTTTTCATAACCTTGATACTCAGAAGTCATCATAATTCTCTTTGCCTCATTCATCTTATCGTTTTAGTTGAAAAAAGAAGGAGATTATCCTTCCTTTTAATAGCTT
Source organism: Bartonella sp. ML70XJBT.G (assembly GCF_028618575.1). GTDB lineage: Bacteria > Pseudomonadota > Alphaproteobacteria > Rhizobiales > Rhizobiaceae > Bartonella. The sequence continues at coordinate 94,987 of NZ_JAQITA010000003.1, forward strand.
CTGGTATGCACTATTAGAGGAATATATTTTCCCCCCATCCATTCTTCGATAAATATTTGATATTTTATAATTTTTGCCTGTTGATAAAGTCGCTTAGAACCAACAAAAGTAGATGTTCTTTAAGTTTCAGCTTTTTGTAACATATTATTCACAAATACTTCAAAAAACTGTGTATTTATGAATCACTTATAGCTTGGTTTCAACATAAATCAATAAGATATAAAAAATGAGCATTCATCATGAAAATTAAATAATATATTGATTTATCTTCATAAATAACTATTTCTGATATTCAACAATAACTTCAAGTATCGTAAGATTTTCTTGTCTCAAACCCTCTTATATAAAGTCAATGTAAATCCCTTGCTTGCATATTATAAACGGGAATGAGGTGTGGGTACACTTTGAAAAAGAAGAAAAATACCTCTATGAATGCTCTCAAATACAATAGCTAGAACATTCGGGGCTGAAAATAGTCTGATGATGCTGGCTTTTTTATAAGCGCAAAGGTGATGATTCCTTATAGATTTACCATTATACCTTCATGGGCTATACCTGTAAAATGCGTTTTAGAACATTCAGGAATGTTTTTTTAAATAAATGCGTAAAAATCAATAGAGTGGGACTTTATGTTGCGTAAAGGTTTGCCTCCATGAGAGCGCAATAAATAAAAACGCGAGACAAAGCGTAATCTCGTTATGTGGAAGATATTGCCATCAATGCTATTAAAAAGTACAAAGATAAACTATAATTTTCGCCTTTATACCTTCATATTTTTCCGCAAGACGGCGCCATCATTTATTTTCCATCACCTCATATCGTGACAGCTCTTGCTTTTGAAGGCATCCATAAGAATGCATTTTACTCCCTTCCTAATAGGTTTTATCCATATATTTACCCCTCTTGTGACGTGCAAGAAAGGAATTTACATTGATTTTATATAAGAAGGTTTGAGACAAGAAAATCTTGGAGTATTATGATCTCTCATTCAACATACAAAACAATGAATTCTCACTAATAAATCAGTGCCTTGTATACATCATATGGTCTCCTTTTTTAGAGATTACCTAAACAGATATATGTACTCATGCTCCAATCTGGCATACAAAAACTGGAACTACGGAGCTTTCATTCTCCTTAACCTCTCTTTCCAGCATGTGACTATGCTAAATTTAGATATTGATTGACAAAAACAGCACAAATTTTATTAAACCAAAACCCTCATAAAGCTATCAATAGAGCGAATATAGACTGGATAGATGTACCAACTTCTATCAATCCTCTGTAAAACAATAAACAGTCTTTGGCTTTGCGTTTGCATGGCTTCACAGGTCTTTGATAAGAAATGTTGTTCTCTTTTTCATATTAAGTGAGCTTTTATTTCAGTTTATAAACTTCTTTATCCGTTGGAAAAGCACGAGATGTCACATCTTCTGCATAATTCCTGATTGCAGTCTCCATTGCTTGTTCAAGAGCACCATAACGACGCACAAATTTAGGCACATAACTACCATAGCCCAACATATCTTCCATAACCAATATTTGTCCATCACACTGATTAGATGCGCCAATACCAATCGTTGGAATAGAAAGTTTTTCTGTAAGCTCTACCGCTAAAGGCTCGACAACTCCTTCCACAACAACAGCAAATGCACCAGCCTCTTCAATCGCTGCTCCATCAGCTTTAATCCTTTGCCAATCACTCTCGTTGCGCCCTTGCGTCTTAAAACCACCAAAACGATTCACAGCCTGTGGAGTAAGCCCGATGTGTCCCATCACTGGAATGCCGCGTTTACATAAAAAATCAATTGTTTTTGCTATATAAACACCACCTTCAAGCTTAACTGCCCCACATCCAGTTTGGGCAAGGATACGCGATGCATTCAAAAAAGCTTGTTCTGGACTTTCTTCATAAGAACCAAAAGGCATATCAACAACGACAAGGGCCTTTTGAGAGCCACGCATAACTGCCTGCCCATGCAAAATCATCATCTCTAAACTTACAGGAAGTGTTGTCTCAAACCCATAGACAACCATACCAACGCTATCACCAACCAAAAGCAAATCGCAATAGGGATCAGCAATCCGTGCGGTATAAGCCTGATACGCCGTGAGCGAAACTATTAGTTGTTGCCCTTTTCTTGAGCGTATCTCAGTAGAAGTTATACGTTTTATGGTTTTATGATGTATACTCATTTGTCAGCCTTCTCTTGCAATATATATTGGTCAATAAGCCTCACAGCACCAAAGCGAACAGTGAGAAGTAAAACCGCAGGCTTTTCTAATTTTCCTTTTACAACACATAGTGTTTCCATATCCCGTAAATCTATGGATTCAATCATTGCGCGCGATTCTTGTTGTAAAATATCGCGAACAATTTTGCATAATTTGTTAACCGATCGTTCTCCTTGGTGATAAAGCTGTTCCGCAGCTTTACCACTTTCAGGAATAATTTTTGCCGCTTTGCGATCTTCTCGTGTTAAAAGTTGATTTCGTGAGGAACGTGCTAGACCATCTGCTTCGCGTAAAATGGGAACGCCAATAATTTCAATAGGAAAAGCTAAATCTTCAACCATACGTCGAATAATTAAAATCTGTTGAAAATCCTTTTCTCCAAAAAAAGCCTTATCTGGCTGAACAATATTAAAAAGCTTAGCAACAACACTGGTCACACCACAAAAATGCCCTGGACGTAATTTTCCGATTAATATACGTGATAGTTTTTCTACCTTCACAATTGTATCATTTCCCAGTGGCCACATCTCATCGGTAGAAGGTGCAAAAACATAATCAACACCTGCTTTTTGCAACAAAGTACAATCCTCCTGCAAATCTCTTGGATATTGATCAAAATCTTCATGGGGAGCAAATTGCTTGGGATTGACAAAAATAGAAACTACACTTCGGTCACACATTGCTCTTGTCTTCTCTACCAAGGCAAGGTGACCTTCATGTAACGCTCCCATAGTGGGAACCAAACCAATTGAAGAGCCTAAACGTCGTTCTTTCGCGATATATTGACGCATTTCAGTAATTGTTGTTAAGATCTGCATCTTCATACTCTCTTCATATTTATTCAATTAACAATTAATGCTTGCGTATGAAACCGCCGTTCAAATAATTGTATCAAATTCATGCGCACCGACGGCTGTTTTACATCTCGTGGTTCCCAAACATGACGCATTAAAAAAAAGCCCGTTAAAATAAAACCATTTATTATGTCACTAAAATCTACTGGACGAGTAGCTCTTTGTACAAGAAATTGGGGAAGAATGAGAAGTTTTTCTTTCCAAGGGTGCCCTGCTTGCTCACAAACAGCTCGTCCCGACTTTGGTGATACATAACAGAGCTTTTCTAGGCTTCCTGTCGCAGCACAACGAGATAAATCAAGACCAAAGCCGAGCTCCTCAAGAAGTCGCATTTCAAAACGTACAAGCAATTCCGCAATAATCGATGTTTCCTCAAAATTTTGCATAAAAAAATGTAACAGATCATATAAGCTTGGATGTGGATCACGTTCAGGAAGAAGACGCAAATGAACCGCCATCAATTGCAAAGTATAGAGTGCTTCTGGTAAAATTATTAATCGTGCCGCATGTAAATCAAGCGCTTCAAGCCGAAAAAGTCCCAAATGTTCATCTAAACGTGCCCACCATTCAGCCTCAACAAAATTCCCAGGTTGAAGTACAGCTGCCATACGACGCGAACGTCCACCTTTTACCACCCCCATATAACGACCATGCCGACGTGTCATGATTTCAAGGATAACACTTGTCTCACCATATGGGCGTGTACCAAGGATAATGGCTTGCTCTTTCCATTTCATGTTATTTTAGAAAATCCAATCCCATTTCACGATAACGTTCTGGATCGCTGTCCCAATTATCACGCACTTTTACAAAGAGAAAAAGGTGAACTTTTTGATCCATGATTTCCATTAATTCTTTACGCGCTGCCTGACCAATTGCTTTAATTGTATCGCCTTTTGCTCCTAAAACAATTTTTTTCTGACTATCACGCTCTACATAAATCACTTGATTAATTTTTACGGAACCATCTGAACGTTCCTCCCAGTTTTCTGTTTCAACGGTTGAAGAATAGGGGAGTTCATCATGAAGGCGAAGAAAAAGCTTTTCGCGCGTTATTTCAGCAGCAAGATGGCGCATAGGCATATCCGAAATTTGATCCTCTGGATAATACCACGGCCCCTCCTGCATCATGTTACTCAACGCGTGAAGCAAATCCTTGCAACCAGAACCATTGAGAGCGGAAATCATAAATGTTTGCAAAAATGCAACACGCTCATTCATTTTGGCAGTTAACGCTAAAAGAGTTTCTTTAGCAACTGTATCAATTTTATTAAGGACAAGGATTTTATCCTGTTTAATGTCTTTTAGAATATCTAACATTGTATAAACATCATCTGATAGACCATTTTGAACATCAATCAAAACTAAAAGAACATCAGCACTTTTAACACTTCCCCAAGCAGTCGATACCATTGCGCGCTCTAATCGCTTGTAAGGACGAAAAACACCTGGTGTGTCAACCAAAACAATTTGCGTATTCTCATGAATGACAATACCACGGACCAAAGCCCTTGTTGTTTGTACCTTATGCGTTACAATTGAAACCTTTGTTCCAACTAATTGGTTTACTAATGTCGATTTGCCAGCATTAGGCATCCCAATAAGTACCACAAAACCAGAACGCGTTTTCATAGCGTCATCCATGATCATTTTTTCCCATTGTTTTCCATACACCCTCGCGTCGTAAAATCTTCTCCGCTGCCATTCTTTCGGCATATCTCTTAGAGCTACCCTGCCCAATCTCTGGAGCAAAACCAGCAACGCTTACCTCTACCATAAAAACAGGATCATGATCTGGACCAGAACGTTTGATAATTTGATAATGTGGTTGTGCATTGCTCTGCATATGAGCCCATTCCTGTAACTCTGTCTTGGCATCACGTCGACCAGCATTCATCTGTTTTGCCCGACTTTGCCAATATCTTTGAATAAAAGGGCGAACGCTGTCCAATCCTCCATCTAGGTACATCACAGCAATCAAAGCTTCTACCACATCAGCATGCATATTGATGAGTCGACGCCTCTCGAAGTTTCTCATCTCGAAACCCACATGAATCATTTCAGGCAAACCCATTTCTCGTGCAACATCGGCACATGTATGTGCATTCACCAAACCGTTTAGACGTACCGATAATTCTCCTTCACTTGCCTGCGGGAAAAATTGATACAACATCTCTGCAATCAAAAGCCCCAGAACCCGATCACCTAGAAATTCCAGCCGCTCATAGTTTCCCTGTTCAGAATCTTGGACACTAGAATGTGTTAATGCTCTCTTTAATCTCTCTTCATCTTTAAAGCGATGCCCCGTCAGCTTCTCAAGCTGATTAATCATTGGACGCTTCATTACTGATTCCTTGCTGTACAAGCGGTAAATCATGAACTTTATTGATCAAAGAAAATAAACGATTCCAACGTATATCAAATGGCCAACGCCAAACCTGCCAAGCACTTGAACCATTCCTGATAGAGAAAAAAATCATACTTGCTCGACCAATAAGATTTTCCTCTGGCACATAGCCCACATCTAAACGACTATCGTCCGAATTATCGCGGTTATCACCCATCATAAAATAATGACCCTGCGGCACTTCAAAGACTTTCGTGTCATCAACTTGCGGTATAAAAGCCAAATCAAGTGTATCGTAACTGACACCATTCGACAGTGTCTCACGATAAACGCCAACAGGGTAATTCACCTCTGTTATATCAGAATTATCAATCTTCCCCATAAAGCGACGAGAAACAGCCTCATCATTAATATAAAGAACACCTTGACGAACTTGTACACGATCACCTGGTAGTCCAACAACACGTTTTATATAATCAATATTCGGATTACTCGGTAAACGAAAAACCACAACATCTCCACGCTCAGGCTGAGATGCCAAAATGCGTCCCGAGAAAAGAGGGGGAGAAAAAGGTATGGAAAAATGAGAATATCCATATGCATATTTAGAAACAAATAGATAATCTCCCACAAGCAACGTAGGACGCATGGAACCAGAAGGAATACTGAAAGGCTGAAAAAAAAGTGTCCGAATAAGCGCTGCTAAAAACAGAGCCTGTATCAAAACCCAAATAAATTCAAGAATCCCGCCTTTTTCTTCCTTTTTATGCATTTTTTCTTCCTTGATCATCACAGATCACCTTCTCATCACAAATATAATCCACTCTCTATCATAATGTTCAAATAAAAAAAGCACAATCTCTCACAATATCTATCCCCGCGGAAGTGCTTCAATAATAACAAATGCCTGAGCCCAAGGAAAATCATCCGTTATACTTAGATGAATGACAGCGTCATAAGAAGGAGGCAATAATTTTTGTAATTGCATGTGCGCACGATCCGTTAATTTCATAAACGGTTTGCCGGAGGGCAAATTAATCACCCCCATATCTTTCCACCCCACACCACAAGCAATTCCCGTTCCTAAAGCCTTAGCACATGCTTCTTTGGCGGCAAATCTTTTGGCGTAAGAAGATGATCTTTTTTGAAGATTTTCAGATCTGATCTGTTCAATGTCGGTAAAAATACGTTCAACAAAACGATCACCATAACGGATCAACATTTTCTCAATGCGTCTTATATCAACCAGATCATTTCCAAGACCAATGATCATAAAAGATTACCTGACTTTTTTTTGCTATAAATACTTTTTTTGATAATTTTTTTGTATCGCTTTTGTTGAAAACGGGCAATTGCTCTATAAACACCTATATAAGATAAGCTGCTAAAAATGATACCTAAAAGAGTACCACCTAAAATCATCGGTCTCATGATTGAAACCCATGCTCCCTTGAAAAGAAGAGATACATTTGACAATGTTAAACCATCAAACAGAGCACGAATTTGCGAAAGAGAAATCTCATCTACATTGCTAAAAAATGATAAACAGAAATAGCCTATCTTATAATCGGCCATAACAATAAGCAAAAATGTAAGGGGATTAGAAAAAACCGTGCCAATGATTGCTGCTGCAAAATTTGCCCGTAAAACCCAAGAAAAAAAGATTGCTAAAATAATATGCATCCCAAAGAGAGGCGAACAAGCCAAAAAAATCCCTATAGCAAATCCCAAAGCAACTTTATGCGGCGTTGCTGATATACGCAAAATACGTTTACGTATGTAGCTAAATGAGCGAGAAAATGAACGACGTGGCCATAACCAAAGTCGAATACGCTTTATAAAATCTATTGGTTCTCGACGACGAAAAAGCATATGATTCTCAATATACATCCTATGACAATGAAATAATTTGTACAATTCAAAGAGATTTCTTTCCGTTTTTTTTGCCTAAAAAACAATAGAAAGACAATTAAATATTTCGACTTCCTGGTTTGATCGCTGGGAGTGCTGCAAGTTCAGCAGGAAGCGCATCATGAGCGTAAGAAGCTATCTCATATTCAGCAAGTGCAATCAAGGGAACTCCAACATCAACTTTACCACCAGAACGATCAAGAATACATGCACTCGCCAAAACATCTGCTCCCACAGCAACCAAGGCCTCAACCGTCTCACGAATAGAGAGGCCCGTTGTTACAATATCTTCAACAATCACAACCCGTGCCCCCTGTTTGATGTCAAAACGACGCAATTCAAATACGCCATTGACACGCTCTACCCACAGAGAAGGAATACCAAGATGACGTGAAGTCTCATAGGAGGGAATAAGACCACCAATCGCAGGACCAACTACATAATCAATATGCCCCTCGATTGATTCTCTGATTTTTGCGGCCAATCCACGACATAACTTCTCCGTCAAATCAGCATGCATAAATACTTTCGCCTTCTGCATATAAATAGCACTATGACGGCCTGAAGTTAAAATAAAATGTCCTTCCAAAATAGCATCTGCTTGTTTAAAAATAGTAATCACATCTTCTGTATTCATTGCAAAATCTCTCTTTTTCATCCATGAACCCGCCGTACTGCACTCACCGAACCTGCCTCTTTTAACTGAGAAAAAATACGATTCAAATGTTTTAAATCCCAAACTTCCAAATCCATCATAATTTCTGTGAAATCTGGGGCTGTATGAATAAGAGATAAATTTTGAATATTGGCATCATTAGCAGAAATCACTTGAGTAATTTCCGCTAAAGAACCAGGGCTATTAACAGCCAAAATATTAATCCGAGCTGGAAAACGTTCACTCATTTGGGCATCAATATCCCAGCGAACATCAATCCATCGTTCTGGCTGATCATCATAGGCCATCAAAGCCGAAGACTGTATCGGATAAATGACTATCCCCGCCCCTGGTTGCATGATGCCAACAATCCGATCTCCTGGAACTGCTCCTTCAGGAGAAAAACGTACTGGAATATCACCACGAGTTCCTCGAATAGGTAATGCCTTAGATTGACGTTTCTCTGCAGTTGCATCCTTTTCATTTTCCGGAACTTTAAAAATCATCCCTTGGGCATTTTCAATGTTAAACCAACCTTCTTCCCCAGGCTTGAAAGATGACTTTTGTACCACACGGTGATCTTGATAATCAGGATAAACTGCTTTAATGACATCGGCAGAGGGTAACTCACCGCGTCCAACAGCAGCCAAGACATCTTCCACATCTTTGCGTGCTAAACGTGGCAAAACTTGCTTAAGAATATCTTTGGAAAATTGTTTTCCCACATAGTCAAATGAACGCTCAAGTATACGATATCCCAAACCTGAATATTGCTTGCGTACCGCCGCACGCGTTGCACGGCGAATGGCTGAGCGTGCTTTGCCCGTTACAACAAGAAACTCCCACGCTGCTGGTGGAATTTGAGCTTGTGAACGGATAATATCAACTTCATCACCATTTTTTAATTTTGTCATTAAAGGCATAATACGTCCATTAATTTTTACCCCAACACAAGAATCACCAATATCAGTATGCACTGCATAAGCAAAATCAATAGGGGTCGCACCTTTGGGAAAGGCAATCAATCGACCCTTCGGCGTAAAACAAAAAACTTGATCCTGAAAAAGCTCAAGCTTGGTATGTTCTAAAAATTCTTCTGGATTATCTCCATCTGACAGAGATTGAATCGTTTGGCGCAACCAAGCATAGGCATTGGTTTCATTTGATAACTTCGCAGTTGAATAATTGGAACCATGATCTTTGTAAATGGAATGTGCTGCAACGCCATATTCAGCAATTTCATCCATAGCAGCAGTTCTAATCTGAAGTTCAACACGTTGCCTTGAGGGACCTACGATCGTTGTATGAATGGAACGATAATCATTCTGCTTTGGTATTGAAATATAATCTTTAAAACGTCCAGGAACCATAGGCCATGTCGTATGGATAACACCAAGAGCGCGATAACAATCATTCACTGTGTCAACAATCACGCGAAAGCCAAAAATATCGGATAATTGTTCAAAAGATAATGCCTTGCTTTCCATTTTACGAAAAACGGAATACGATTTTTTCTGGCGGCTTTTAACATCTGCTTTAATGCCATTCTCGAAAAAAAGTTTTGCTAGTTCATTTTCAATCCTAGAAAGCAAATCACGATTGCGCTTTGATAATTCAGAAAGTCTATTGGTTATTGTACGATAACCTTCCGGATTCAAATAAAAGAAAGAGAGATCTTCTAACTCTTCGCGCATATCCTGCATACCCATACGACCTGCAAGGGGCGCATAAATATCCATCGTCTCTTCAGCAATACGCCGACGCTTATCATCACGCATAACACCAAGGGTACGCATATTATGAAGACGATCAGCAAGTTTTACTAAAAGAACACGGACATCATCAGAAATAGCAATAAGAAGTTTACGCAAATTTTCTGCTTGTACCGCTTTCTTCGATACAAGGTCAAGCTTATTAAGTTTTGTAAGCCCTTCAACCAACTTACCAATTTCAGATCCAAAAAGTTGGTCAATTTCTGCTCGGGTCGCACTTGTATCTTCAATAGTATCATGCAAAAGAGCAACAGCAATTGTCGCTTCATCCAACCGCATATCGGTTAAAATAGCAGCAACCTCTAAGGGATGAGAAAAATAAAGATCACCCGAAGCACGCTTTTGATGACCATGCTTTCGCATCGCATAATCATAGGCCTTCTTTAGCAGAGCCTCATCTACGTCAGCCTTGTAACGTTGAACACGCCCAACAAGCTCACACTGACGCATCATACGAGTATATCCTTTATATCTTCACAATTTAATCCCTGTTGAATATGAATATTCTCTTAATAAAAGACAAGAAAAATAACCGCTACCGTATGACACAAGTATATTTGCTTTCGTAATACAAACTGCCGCAATTAATAATCGTCGCTCTTCTCTGGAACAACCAAACCTTCAATGCCCGCTAAAAGCTCTTCTTCAGACATATGATCGAATGAACTTCCCTCTTCCTCCATTGAGGCTTCAAAAATGTTCTCAGCTTCACCCGATTGCGTAATAAATCCACTCGCCATTTCTGGCTCATCCACTTCCACATGCTTTTGCAACGAATGAATAAGATCTTCTTTTAAATCGGCAGGTGATAATGTCTCGTCTGCTATTTCACGTAAAGCAACCACTGGATTTTTATCATTATCACGATCAACCGTAATTTGTGCACCCTGTGAAATCTGACGCGCCCGATGCCCAGCTAAAAGCACCAGCTCAAAGCGATTATCGACTTTATCAACACAATCTTCTACCGTTACGCGGGCCATTTATGCTTCTTTCTTAAATATTAAAAAACTTCATAATGTCTGTAGAGTATATACAATAAACAAAATAAAACACAAGAAAAACAATGCAGGCTTTTATATTTTTTGCTCAAAGAGCTCATTTAAAATTTCTTGAAAGCTTTATAAAAATGCATAACCTTTTTAAGTTTGTATCAGTACAATTTTAAAATAAGAGATTTAAAAAATGCTGGTTTCAAACAAAAACTATACTTGTTTGTTCAAACCTTTCTCTCCTTTTGGGAGTACATCCTTTTACGTTATACGAACCATTCCAATTATTAAAAATCGTTTGCTCTCATGATAGTTTTCTCTATACACTAATTTTTCTCTCTACACTATAATAATGTATTCATTAAAAACAGAACCTTTATTCCATTAACGTCGTATTCGTTCCTCTCTTATTATTTATAGGATAAATCACTGAAATGATCAGTACTCTTTGAAAACTAAGAAGCAATATCTTGTGTTAAAGTTTGTTACTAAATAACACATTTGTATTCATTATAGTTGTTCATAAAGAGATGATCCGTCATATACCTTATAAACAACTCAAAAGAATTTTTATAAAAAATGATGAATACTCTCTCATGAATTGCCAATCAACATCGCTGTGCCCAGAACCGCCGCAAAATTGTAATTTATGCCCACGCTTGCATAAATTCATCTCTGACTGGCGCATAAAAGAACCAAGCTGGCATAATGCTCCGGTGCGCCCATTCTTTCCTTATAAAGGTGCTGATACAACACGCCTTCTCATCGTTGGTCTTGCTCCTGGATTACGAGGAGCAAATCGAACTGGGCGTCCGTTTACTGGTGATTATGCTGGACACTTGCTTTATTCCACTTTGAAAAAGTTTGGTTTTGCCCAAGGGAACTTTGAAGAAAGAGCCGATGATAGTCTTGAATTAATTGATGCAGCAATTGTTAACTCAGTTCGTTGTGTTCCACCAGAAAACAAACCTACTGGTGCAGAAATCAATACGTGCCGATATTTTTTTTCACCTCTTTTAACAAATCTTCCCAAGCTGAAAGCTGTTATCACCCTTGGCACCATTGCGCACCACTCAACACTTCGTGCTCTTAATGCAAAAATTTTAGCACATCCCTTTGGACATGGAGAAATAAACAACATTGGTAGATTACGCATCTTTTCCAGCTATCATTGTTCACGCTATAATACCAACACTGGCCGCTTAACGGATGCTATGTTCCATCAGATTTTCGAAGCAGTAAGAACATATCTGGATCAATGCTAAATCTCTTTCGTCGTGCTATAAAAATACACAAACAAATCTGTTATCCATAGCTTTTTAAAAGTCTTGCTTTTTCACGTCCCCAATCCCGTTTTTTCTCCGTCTCGCGTTTATCGTGAAGTTTTTTTCCACGTGCCAGAGCAATTTCTAACTTAGCACGTCCTTTTTCATTAAAATAGAGTTTAAGAGGAACAAGTGTCATTCCTTCACGAGAAGTTGCGTTAAAAAAACGCGCCATTTCACGTCTTGAAATTAATAACTTACGCAAACGACGGGGCTCATGATTAAAACGATTAGCTTGCGTATATTCAGGAATATAGCTGTTCACTAACCATAATTCTCCATTTTCAAAGCTCGCATAACTTTCAGCAATATTGGCATGGTTAGAACGCAAAGATTTTACTTCTGCTCCCTGTAATACCAGACCAGCCTCAAGATTATCCAGAATTTCATAATGAAAACGAGCTTTACGATTGTCAGCAATTATTTTTCGTACTGGCGCATTCTTTTTTTTAATCATGGCTACACTTTATTCTTTAAGCAAACCTGCATGGTGTAAAGCTGCATCAATACTCTTCTTTGTGGTATCCGCTAATGGAACAATCGGTGAACGGACAGTACTCCCACAAATCCCTAATTTAGCAGCAGCATATTTAATACCGGCAGGACTTGGTTCAATAAATACTGCACGATTGAGAGGCATAAGACGATCATTTAATTCGCGGGCTGTCTCATAATCACCACGCAAACAAGCCGCCTGAAGCTCTGCACACAGCTTTGGAGCAACATTGGAGGAAACCGAAATACACCCTACACCTCCATGTGCATTAAAACCTAATGCTGTACAATCATCTCCAGAAAGCTGTATAAAGTCTTTACCACATTTTTCACGTTGTTCACTTACACGCTCAATTTTGCTCGTCGCATCTTTGACACCAATGATATTTTTAAAATCTTGGCATAGATCTCTCATCGTTTCCACGCTCATATCGATAATAGAACGACCGGGAATATTGTAAATTATAATCGGTATAGAAATAGCCTTCGCAATGGAAGAAAAATGCGTGTACAAACCAACCTGATTAGGCCGGTTATAATAAGGAGTGACAACCAAAACGGCATCTGCACCTGCCTTCTCTGCATGTTGTGCAAGCTCTACAGCTTCACTGGTACTATTTGATCCTGCACCCGCAACAACAGGAACACGCTTAGCAGCTTGTTCAACACATAATTCTATAACCCTTTTGTGCTCTTCATGACTTAAAGTGGGTGATTCACCGGTTGTTCCAACAGGACTTACACCATTAACACCTTGTACAATTTGCCACTCAACAAAATTGCAAAATGCTTCCTCATCAATAGCGCCTTTATCATCAAACGGTGTGATAAGCGCAGTTATGGCTCCCTTGAGCATAATAAACTCCCTCTCATGTTCTCTTGTTCTTTTTTAATAGCCTTTTTAAATTATCCCATGATAGAACATAATCTCGCTCTGTTATTGAAGCAAGATGAATTTCACAATACACGCATTCGATTTAATATGTACCTTCTTCAATTCTGATACCTCTTTAAAATATCAGCCTATGTTAACTCGTTTTTCACGCTTCTCTTCTAAAAGTTTCGAGCGTTTTTCAAAAACAAGGTTTCAAGGTTTTTTCTTTATGCGTACCCTTTTTGCCCTCTTTTTTTTACAGACCTTTATTGTACTTATACTGGCAACCATAGTTCCATTTTCAAGTGCATGGGCACAAACACCCTTTTTGCATGGAAACGCACCAATCCCTTTGGCTCGCCCCACCCCCTTTGTTTCCAAAAAAGAAACTGCAAAACCTCTTCAACAATTACACTCGGCACCCCATAATTTCCCTGCACCTCATCATAATTCTCCTCTTCAACAACTTAAAGTTGGTTTAGATGCACTTTTTAATAACAATATTGCAAAAACAATAAATCTACGTAATTCATTGTTAAAGAATAGCCTTGATCGTCATATTTTGACATGGGCGATCGCTATATCCGGTCAAGTCAATATACCAAGCTCTGAAATATTCAATGCAATAAAAGAACTCAAAGGGTGGCCTAGTATAGATATTATGCAACGTAATGCTGAACGTGCTTTTATTAATGAAAATAATTTCAACCACGCCATCCTCCAAAAATTTGCTCATCATCCCCCCCTAACAGCACAAGGAATGGCGCGGTTTGCTAAAGCACTTATTGCAACTGGACAAAGCACTCGTGCGCGACAAATTATTGCACCATGGTGGTATAACACAAAACTCAATGCAAAAGAAGAAGAGCTGATTCTTAAAAATGCCAGTGTTGTGCTCAAACCTATCGATCATTTAAAACGTATGCAATTTATGCTTTATGCTCATCGCTTTGATTCAGCAGAGCGTGTTGCAAAATTAGCGCGTGCTCAATCTCTTTTTAATGCTTTTGTCGCCGTTGAAAAAAATGATCCTAGAGCCACGCAAAAATTACGCGCTGTGGAAAGAGAATGGAGAAAAGATCCTCTTTTACAATTTGCTCAAATTCGCCATCTTCGACGAACTGGAGAATATAATACAGCTGCAACACTTATGATGAGAACACCAAAGAATGCATTAAACCTGATGAACTCTCACGCATTGTGGAAAGAGCAACGCGCCCTTTCTCGAGAAATGCTCGATTTAAATAAACCTCAAATTGCTTATCAACTCGTTACTATAATACATCATGGTATGACCTCTTTATTGGCAGTGGATGCTGAATTTCACGCAGGTTGGTATGCACTCCGATTTCTTCATAATCCTAAATTGGCAATGCACCATTTTTCACGTATTCCTCAATTCTCTTCTTCACCTCTTTCAGTTTCCCGTGGCTACTATTGGATGGGACGAACAGCGGAAACTCTAGGTGAACATAAAAACGCCCAGAATTATTTTCATCGCGCAGCCCATTTTGGTGCAACTTATTATGGTCAATTAGCAGCTTCACGGCTTAATCAAAAAAAACTTGAAATTTCTTTTCCCAAGCCAACAGCTACTGAACGAAAACGTTTTAGTGCACGAGAAGCTATTAAAGCAATTGAACGTCTTGAAGAAGCCGGCTATGCTCATTTAGCTAAATTTTTTTATAGGGAACTTGGTGAAAAAATAGAAAGTCCTGGTGAATTAGCTCTTCTGGCTGTGATGGCTGAAAAAAATGGTGACTATTATACCAGCCTCAAAATCGGGAAAACGGCTGTTTATCAAGGGAAAAATGTTGGTGCACTTTCCCATCCTATAGGAGCTATACCAACCTCTGCTAAGGTTTCTGGTGCAGAACCAGCACTTGTTTATGCCATTGCACGTCAAGAAAGTGAATTTAATCCAACTGCCATATCAAAAGCAGGTGCACAAGGCATACTCCAATTGCTGCCGACCACAGCAAAAACACTGGCAAAGAAGTATTCAATTATATGGTCACCCAAAAAATTGAGCAGTGATGCTAGTTATAACGCTATATTAGGGAGCTATTTTCTCAATGAACAATTGGAACGTTTTAACGGATCCTATATACTCACTCTTATCGGTTACAATGCAGGATCCCGTCGTGTTGATGAATGGATCAAACGTTATGGTGATCCTCGAGGGCAATCCCTTGATAAAGTCATCGATTGGATTGAACGCATTCCTTATACAGAAACACGTAATTACGTCATGCGTGTGATGGAAAATTATGGGGTTTACAAAGCAAGGCTGACGGGAAAAACAGACATAAAAGCCGATCTTCTTTCCGGCCGATGAAAATGAAACAACTCCAATTTGCCCCAAAACTGCTTACTCTCGTTTTTCATCATATATGTTACAATCATTGTAGCAATATAATATAAGGTATGAAGAGAATTAACCCGCTTTCCTTGAAAATCAATTAAATATCAATGACACTCTTATAATCTTGTTCACTTTTGATGGAGGGGGAGGAGGAAAAGAGCCTACACGCTCAACTGCTTTCATCGCTAATCGATCAAGTTCTAGGTCACCCGCAGAAACAACAACACGACTCGAAAAAACACTTCCCTGTTCATGCACTCTAAACTCTAATGTCACTGTCCCTTTTGTACGACTGATACGCTGTCCTGTAACATAACTTTTTTGCTTTTCTAATTGTGCCTGTACCTTTGTCAACCACTCTCTTAACAATGCATCTGCACGCGCTGCCGTATCACCGCCCTGAGCAGCGATAGACGCACGGATAGCCTTCACAGCGGGCTGTTTTACCACTGCCTTTTGTGATGTTACTTTTTTATCACGCGCTTTATGCTCACTTTTTTGAGGTAAAGGCTCCTCCAAAGATTTGAGAACCGTAAAATTATCCTTTTCTAAAGTATGCTGAAGCTCTTCCGGTTGAACCTCATCTATTTCTTCTAATGTTTCTGGCTCTTGCTCTGACAAATCAGACGACAACTCTTCTGGCTCTGTGCTAACATTTGATAGATCTGTATCAATATCTGGCGAATCCGTGTCCATATCGGAATAAAGAGGCTCTTGGACAAACGTCAGCATAATTGGAGGTGAAAGCATACCCTTACCCACACCAGTATCGCAGAAATAAAACTGTGCTCCCAATGCCACATGCAAAGAAACGGCGCAAATAAACCCACCAATCCAAAGAGTGAATAACCGCCTTGTATTTGCAAAAATCATCGCTTCTTCCGCTGCCTTTATATTTGGTCTTATTTTCATTAAAACAGGCTCTTTTGAAATTGCAACTTTTTTCTTGACTGATTTTGTCATGTTTAATATGGTCTCGCTGTGGTTTTGTGCTGAAGTCAAATCACTCTTGCTTGGTTGGCCAATTCGTTATCGGTGGGTCAAGCGTTTTTCTATGTAAAGTTTTAAGCAAACGAGGGGGTCGTTTTAAGAAAAGGTTATGATGTGTTATGCGAATAAGACGAAAAAATATCCATAAGAACTGCATAATTTTAAGTGCATTGTCTGTCTGTATCCCTTCATTTGTTTTTGCACAAAATAGCAATAAAAATGATGTGACTGAGCTTAAGCCCATTGTTATTAAAGGAAAAAAAGACGATTTAGGTTCAGTAAGTGTTCTGACCAGTCGTAACGCTGCTAAGGATATTAGTGAAAAACAAATAAGTGATGTTCATGATATTAGTCGTCTTGATCCGTCTATCACTTACAACACAGCTAAGAATAGTTTTGTGCTTCGTGGTTTAGATGCACAGCGTGTGCTTACCACAATGGATGGTATTGTTGTTCCATGGCTTGATGATATATTGCGTAAAAATCCTGGAAGTAGTGGAAATACAACATTTGACTTTAGCGCTCTTTCCGCATTTGATATTATTCAAGGATCGGATTCTAGTCTTTATGGATCTGGTGCTCTGGGAGGGGTTGTTGCTTTGCACACCCTTAATCCTGAAGATCTTATTACTGGAGAAAAGAATTGGGGCAGTCTTATAAAGGGTGGATATGATTCTGTTAATAACAGTTGGCGTATGAATCAAGCTTTTGCTGTGCGTAATTATCAAACATTCTTGCTTTTCCAAGGTTCTTATACAAAAGGTCATGAACGCAAAAATATGGGGACCGTAGGCGGATATGAGGAGCGCACACGTAAAAATCCCACCGATTTTGACCAAAATAATTTACTTTTTAAAGTTCATCAATACTTCAATGATAACCATAGACTTGGTTTTACAGCCGAACGCTTTCATTATAATAGAAACACGCATTTATTAAATATAGGCAAAAGGTACGTTCTAGGTTCTGCTTATGAACAAGACAATAAACGTCGTGAACGTCTTTCTTTGTCTTATAATTACAATGGCAATGGGGATACGTTTTTTGATGCATTCCGTGGGCAGCTTTATTGGCTCAAACAATCAAATAATGATATTACGACTGGCGTTCGTGTTAGAGCTCCAAAAGGAGATTATTTGAGGGATAATCTTGTCAATAATACTAATTATGGCTTAAATGTTGATGCGCAAAAACGAGTGAATATTGGTACTGTAAGCCACACATTAAAGCTTGCCACAAATGCTTTGTCATCAAAGTGGCATCATTATTTGTTAGGCAGAGATAATTGTCATTTGAAAGAAAATGAACGCGGATGCCTCTTTGTTCCTGCTAACCGATCAGATGCACCAGATACACAGAGCTATAATTTTGGTTTCGCTTTTGAAAATGAAATTGGTTTTGCGGATAATCATTTCCGTGTGACACCTGGAGTCCGTTACGATTGGTATAAGTATATCCCTCAGAAAACCTCTTCTTATGAGAAAGCTCTCATTTCAGATCCTTTTCCTCCTGAACGAAATGGGTCACATTTTTCTCCTAAATTACGCGTAGAATGGGATGTTCGTAATCAAGTCACGTTGTATGCTCAATGGGCGCAAGCTTTCCGTGCACCACGTGTTTCAGAACTTTACGTCTCTTATATCAAACCTTCTGCTTATTATGTAAAAGGAAATCCTGATCTTAAAGCAGAAACAAGCAATGGATATGATGTTGGTATACGCTATGGAGATGCGAATTTTGGTGGTTCACTCAGTGCTTTTGTTAATCAATATAAGGACTTTATAGATACCATAGATATTGGTCCATCAGAAGAATTTATGTTTGCACGTCAACATTATACAAATCGTTCACGCGTGCGTATTTTGGGTGCTGAAGCAAAGGTACATTTAGCTCTTTATAGTGGTTTCCATAGCAACTTCTCTCTTTCTTATTCGCAAGGAAAAGATCTCGATAAAAATGAGTACCTTAACTCAATTTCGCCTTTGAAAGCGGTTATCGGATTAGGATATGGACAAGAAACTTGGGGAACAGATGCTGTACTAACTGTAGTAGCCAAACGTGACAAAGTTTCTGGAAAATCTGATTATCAGAAAGTTCCTGGCTATGAAGTTGTTGATGTCTCAAGTTGGTGGAAACCTTTGGGTGAAAAGGGTCCTGTGATAAGAGCAGGTGTTTATAATCTTTTCAATAAAAAATATTGGAATATATCAGATTTCCCCTCGGGTGATAGTTCGACACCAAAAGACTATTATAGCCAGCCTGGTCGTAATTTTAAAGTGTCGTTTGTGCAGAAGTTTTAGTTACTTCTCTTAAGCATGAGATCAATGGGAAATTGTATCGGTAAAAGGATGAATTGTTGTGTTTGTGTTCTCATTGTTCTTTAAATCACAAAGACTTGAAAGGAGAGCTTTAACTCCTCCTAGTTTGTTGATTTTTGGTTGTTCTGCTGTTGATCATAAGGGCTTATTTGGTGATGGGTTGAATCATTCGTTAAGAATGGTTTGACCCATTGCCTTAGAATGGTAAAATTTAAAAAGTTAACTCTCTAAGAATATTTAAGGAAAGTCTATGTCATATACAGCTGAAATGATTATTCGTTTGCGTGAAGAAAACAAAGAAATGCGAAACCGCGATTTTGCGATTTCTATTGGCATATCTGAAGCAGAACTTGTTGCTGCTTATTGTACAATTGGAAAAGCAAAAAGGCTCAAAGCTGATGTTGCCACTCTCTTAGAAAATGCTTCTCAGCTTGGAGAAGTTATGGCTTTGACACGTAATGAACATGCTGTCCACGAAATTACAGGATGTTTTGAAAAAATTGTTCAAAACGAGCATGTCCCTATTACACTTGGTGAAATCGATTTGCGTATTTTTTCAAAACAATGGAAATTCGGTTTTGAGTATGAGATGATTGTTCTTGGAAAAACTACAAAGAGTCTGCAGTTCTTTGATCACTATGGTGTCGCTATTTTAAAACTCTATGCGAAAGACACAACAAATATGGAAGAATGGAGTAGACTTGTTGAACAGTTGCTTCATGAGGACCAAGCATCTGTTCTTGATGTCCTTCCTGCTTCTCCTCCAATCCCATATAACACAACGGAGTTGGATGTTGAACAGTTCCAAAACCGTTGGCGAAATATGACCGATGTACACCAACTTCATAAGATTATTTCTGAGTTTAAAATTAATCGACATGATGCTGTAAAATATGTAGGTCGTGAATTTGCTCATGAATTAAAAGTAGAAGCTGTTGAGGTGATGCTTAAAAAAGTTGCAGAGCAAGAAATACCTATTATGTGCTTTGTTGGTAACAGGGGATGTATTCAGATTTTTACTGGGCAAGTGAAAAACATTAAGCAAGTGGGACCGTGGCTTAATATTCTCGATCATAAATTTGACCTGCATTTACTCGTTTCTGGTATTGAAAAAGTATGGTGTGTTCGTAAACCTACCAGTGATGGTTCTGTCAGTTCACTTGAAATTTTCGATAAAAATGGTGAGATGATTGTTCAATTCTTTGGTAAGCGCAAGGAGGGACAAAAAGAACGTGAGGATTGGCGCTCATTATTGGATAGTTTGCCCTCATGTCAAGAAGCAATAATCGCGTAGGAAGGTAAAATCAAAAATGATTATACTTTTTTTACGGAGATACCTAAGTATTTTGATACTGCTTTGTTTTTCTGTTTTTTCTCACACAGTCATCGCTGAACCTACAACGCACTTTTCTGAAAATGCAAAAATTGTTTCTATTGGTGGTTCTCTTACAGAAATCGTTTACGCGTTGGGAGCTCAAAATCAACTTGTGGCTCGTGATAGTACAAGCGTTTATCCGCAAGAAGCACTTAAACTTCCTGTCCTTGGATATATGCGTGCTTTATCACCTGAAGGCGTTCTCTCTCTTGCTCCAGAAGGCATATTGCTTATTGAAGGAAGCGGTCCTGCTTCAACAATTGATATTCTTAAAAAAACTTCTATCCCTATAGTGATTGTACCAGAAAACTATTCTCGTGAAAGTGTGATAGAAAAGGTTCGCATCGTTGGCAAAGCCATTCATCGTGAAAAACAAGCTGCTGCATTAATTGAAAAAATAAGCCGTGATTTTGTAGATAACGATACACTTTTAGCAAAAGTAACAAAACCAAAGCGTGTCCTTTTTGTTCTATCTGTACAAAATGACCGCGTGATGGCATCTGGGATAGATACAGCTGCCGATGGTATGATAAAGCTTTCAGGTGGTATCAATGCTATTACCGATTATAAAGGATATAAGCTGCTCAATGGTGAAGCATTATTAAAAGCAAACCCTGATGTTATCATACTTGTAAAGCATGGTGGAAAATCGACTAACATTGAAAAGATTTTAGCTATACCAGCAGTTCAAGCAACGACTGCCGCGAAAAATCATGCAATCGCACAGATGGATCTTATGTATCTTTTAGGATTTGGTCCGCGGACTGCAGAGGCATCAAGAGAACTTATTAATATACTCTATGATGTAAAACAAAATGGTAAGAGCTGATGGAAACGTTAGAGAATACATCCATAATGTATGCACCTGAGACAAAAGAAAGCAAAAAAATCAACCATACAAATTTGAGAAAGATTGTTTTACTAGGTCTTATTATATTCCTTCTCTTAAGTATTTTGGGTGGACTTTTGAATGGAGCTTCAAAGGTTTCTCTTTTTAATTTCCTTGATATTATGCTTACACAAGACTTTTCAGTAAGCAGTAAAACGCGTGATTATCTCATATTTGTTGATATTAGACTTCCCCGTGTTATCTTAGGGTTATTGATTGGAGCATCTTTAGCTGTTTCTGGTGTTCTCATGCAGGGACTCTTCCGTAACCCTCTTGCAGATCCTGGAATTGTAGGTGTATCAGCAGGTGCGGGTCTTGGTGCTGTTTTGGCAATTGTTATCGGTCTTGCCTTCCCTGTTTCATTGGCACCTTTTTTAGAGCCTTATAAAGTTATCATAGGTGCCTTTTGTGGCGGACTTCTCTCAACAATTGTTCTTTATACAATAGCAACGCATCATAGTTGTACCTCTATTGCAACCATGCTTCTTGCCGGTATCGCTCTTGGTGCTTTAAGCGGTGCTGTTGTTGGGACATTGCTCTTTATCGCAAATGACCAACAATTACGTGATATTACCTTTTGGAATCTTGGTTCTCTTGCGGGTGCAACATGGCTAAAAGTTTGGCTTGTTCTTCCTTTTATCTGTGTTGGTCTGCTGTTTGCTCCCCTTTTATCACGCGCACTTAATGCTCTTGCACTTGGAGAAGCCGTTGCTGGTCATATTGGTTTCCATATCCAGCGCGTTAAAAATATTGCTATTTTCCTTGTTGCTCTCATGTGTGGCAGTGCTGTTGCTGTCAGTGGTGGTATTGGTTTTATTGGTATTGTTGTTCCACATATTTTACGTCAACTCATTGGTCCAGATCACCGCTACCTCATTCCTTGTTCTGCCCTTTTGGGGGCAGCATTGCTTATTTTTGCTGATACCTTTGCGCGTTTAATTGTTGCTCCAGCAGAATTGCCCATTGGAATCGTGACAGCACTTGTTGGTGCTCCTTTTTTCCTGTGGATCCTTATACGCAAACGAGGAGCAAATTTTTCATGATTGAAGCAACACATATTTGCGTTCAACGCGGAAAAAAACAGATTCTCAACCACATCAATTTGCAAGCCCAAAATGGTGCTCTCACTGTTATTATCGGTCCCAATGGATCTGGGAAGAGTACTTTTATTAAGGCATTGAGTGGAGAAATTCCCTACAGTGGAAAAATGACTTTAAATGGTCATGATGTTCGCCAAACAAAAACGTCTGAAATGGCAAGAATGCGTGCAGTGTTACCACAATCAACAGTGCTCGTCTTTCCATTCTTAGTTCATGAAGTGGTTGCACTTGGTCTCTCTGTAAACCAATGTACTCTTTCCAAAACCGAATTGCAAAGTCTTACCCAAAAAGCTTTAGACCGTGTTGGTCTTGCTGACTATAGTACACGATATTATCATCAATTATCGGGAGGGGAGCAGGCTAGAGTGCAACTGGCGCGTGTCCTTTGTCAAGTATGGGAACCCGTTTCTTGTGGGATTCCTCGTTGGATGATCTTAGATGAACCTATTGCAAGCCTCGATATTCAACATCAAATTGTCGTTATGGATATTGCCAAGAATTTTGCCCGTTGTGGTGGTGGCGTTCTTGCTGTCCTGCACGATCTCAATCTTGCCGCGCATTATGCAGATAAAATGGTATTGCTAAAGCAAGGAGAAATTCATTGCGAAGGAAGTGTCTCTACTGTTTTGACAACACAACATCTGCGTGATGTTTATCACTGTGCTTTAAACGTTTCTGAATTGCCTAAAGCAGATGTGCCGTTCATACTCCCTCAAACTGCATCCTGTCTATAAAGGGATTTCATAAAAAATCTTTTTAAATCAAAAAATAATTTGCACAGCAAAGCGAAATGGAGAGAAACATTCAAGAATTGTAGTGAACTCTTTTCTCTATGGATCGCTATATTGTTTTTGAAAGAGAACTGCACCTTTAAAGACTTCTCGAAAAAGAAATCTGCATACTGAAAAAATTTTCAAAATCTTATTCGATAAAATATTTCAGAGTTTGCTATACTTTCTTTTCATAAAGATGTCAGAATTATCTCTCTATTCTTACAATACTGGTCTTTATAAAACAATATAAGAGATATACGAAAATGTCTCTTGAATCATAAAAAGGTACAAAGAAAGATTTGTTATTACTATTCTTCTTCTCAAGATTTGATAGAAATTTCGTCTCTCTCTTTTTAGTCCATAGCCAATTTATGTGTAACTTTATGGCGTTATTTTTTTCCATAAAACAGCGTAATTTACCTATTATTTTCAATATCTTATAACTTATCAGCTTCTCTATGGAATGAGAATAATAAGTATAATCTGATATTTTCTTTTTTTCATGATGAAAAAAATGCTTATCGATACATCACAGAAAGAATTAAAGTGAGATTAAACCCATTTGAAAATGGATTTAATAATTATCTCTTGTAAGCGACCATAATACAAGAACAGTTATAGAATAGGGCTAAGAAAGTAGATAATACCACTGCTCTGTTATTTCATAAGCACAAGAGTTCTCCTCAATCGATTTTACGCTATATGCTTGATAAATTAAGAGAGAAATTGAAAGCATAGTCAGAAATTTCTTTATAACCGAGAATTCGCTGCACAGTATCGTATTGTTTTCAACAATATATTACAAATAGGCTACTCTTTTACCTCACACTCATTTGCGCCATACGTTCATACATTCTTCAAAGTATATTGTAAAAAGATCTGTCTCCAGACCGCTTAATGATCAAATTTAAAATTGATCTTTATGTATTTCTTCTAACAAATTAAACAGTTATAAAGAAAAATCATTAAAAATATATCTTTGCGATTGACAACACAAACAATTAAGCCAACCATATTCTTGCGAATAGGAATTTTTTAAATTGTGGGGGTAAAAATGTTCTCATTGTAATCCATTTCTTCAATCAAGTTTCCTCATTTTTATTTAAAGCATCTCGGTATAAAGCAGTATTATATATCCCCTTCATTCCAATGTGCGTGATTGATGATTTCAAGAGATCTCCCCTAACATCGCAACTTATTTTTGAACTCTGTCCTTATAAGGAAAAAATTTATGCAGAAAAAGATTCCATCAATCAGTTGCAGCCCCTTTCCTGCCTCACGTAAAATTTATCAACAAAGCTCTCTTTTTTCTGATGTGCGTGTTCCATTACGACAGATTTCCCTGACCGATGACAGCGGTGAGAAACCTTTCAATATCTACGATACTTCCGGGCCATACACCGATCAAAATATGATCATTGATATTACAAAAGGCTTGCCCGCAATTGGCTCATCTTGGCTTGCTAAACGCGCTGATACTGAATCTTATCCTGCACGATCCATTAAACCTGAAGATAATGGATTCATCTATGATACGCCTTCCATACCAAGCTTTGAAAAAAAACGTCCTATTTTGCGAGCCCAAAATGGCAAAGCAATTACACAAATGGCATATGCACGTGCTGGTATTATTACCGAAGAAATGGAATATGTCACTATACGAGAAAATGAAGGAAGCATAATAAAAGATCAGAAAAACATGCTCTCAAATGAAAAATTTAATGGATCAATACCCCAATTTTATACTGCCGAATTTATTCGCAATGAAATTGCCCATGGACGTGCTATTATACCTAAAAACATTAATCATCCAGAGTGCGAACCAATGATTATTGGACGCAATTTCCGTGTTAAAATTAATGCCAATATTGGTAATTCAGCTGTAACATCCTCTATGGCAGAAGAAGTTGATAAAATGGTTTGGGCCACTCGTTGGGGAGCTGATACAGTTATGGATCTCTCAACAGGGCGAAATATTCACAATATTCGTGAGTGGATTATTAGAAACTCACCGGTTCCAATTGGGACGGTTCCTCTTTATCAAGCACTCGAAAAAATACAAGGTATTGCTGAAAATTTAACATGGGATATTTTCCGTGATACCCTTATCGAGCAAGCAGAACAGGGTGTTGATTATTTTACTATTCATGCAGGCTTAAGGTTAGCATTTATTCCCCTCACCATTGACCGCGTAACAGGTATCGTTTCACGGGGTGGTTCTATTATGGCAAAATGGTGTCTCCATCATCACAAAGAAAATTTTCTCTATGAACATTTTGATGAGATTTGTGATATTGCACGCACCTATGATATCTCTCTTTCCTTAGGAGACGGATTGCGCCCTGGCTCTATAGCCGATGCCAATGATGAAGCTCAATTTGCTGAACTGAAGACTTTGGGAGAATTGACAAAAATTGCTTGGGCAAAAGACGTGCAGGTTATGATTGAAGGACCTGGACATGTTCCCATGCATAAAATTAAAGAAAATATGGAACAACAATTAGAGCTCTGTCATGAAGCACCTTTTTATACTTTAGGCCCCCTTACCACTGATATTGCTCCTGGTTATGATCATATTACATCAGCAATTGGAGCTGCTATGATTGGATGGTTTGGAACAGCTATGCTCTGTTATGTAACGCCTAAAGAACATCTCGGACTGCCCGATAAAAATGACGTTAAAACTGGCGTGATCACTTATAAAATTGCTGCACATGCCGCAGATCTTGCCAAAGGTCTGCCCAAAGCACAATTGCGCGATAATGCTCTTTCACGAGCACGATTTGACTTTAGATGGCATGATCAATTTAACCTTTCTCTTGATCCAGATACAGCCTGTGCCTTTCATGATGAAACCATGCCTAAAGAAGCGCATAAATTGGTGCATTTTTGTTCCATGTGTGGGCCAAAGTTCTGTTCTATGCGTATTTCCCATGATATTCGTGATACAGTCGTGCAAAAAACAAAAGATGAAGGTATGGTTGCTATGGCAGAGAAATATCAAAAGGATGGTGATCTTTATATGGAAGTCATGCCTCTGCAAAAAAGAGAGTAAACAGTTGAAAAACATTCTTATCAAAGGTGCAGGTGTAGGGGGATTAACAGCTGCCTGTATGTTACAACAAAGAGGGGTTGCTGTTACTCTAGCAGCTCCCGCTGATTCTCCTATAGGGACTGCCAGTTGGTATGCGGGAGGAATGCTCGCACCTTACTGTGAAAGAGAAAATGCTGCACAAATTGTTGAAGATCTTGGCATACAAGCCATAGAATGGTGGCATAAAACGCTTCCTCATCTTGTTATACAAAAGGGTACTTTAGTGGTTGCACCAGCACGAGATAAGGGAGAACTTGAACGATTTTCAGCGCGTACACATTGCCATAAAATTCTAAATGGTGAAGAAATAGCACATCTTGAGCCAGATCTTGCAGAACGTTTTAATAACGCACTTTTTTATGAAAATGAAGCACATCTTGATCCCCGTAAAGCACTTATCACGTTAAAAGAAGATCTTGTAAAAAATGGCACATGTTTTGTTGATGTAAAAACATCTGAAACAGATTTTGATCTTATCATTGATGCAACTGGAATAGCACGTTTAGGAAAAGACAAAAAGTTACGCGGCGTACGTGGTGAAATGCTTCTCGTACGTAGCAGAGATATTAAAATTTCTCGTCCAATTCGTCTCCTTCATCCACGGTTTCCTCTCTATATTGTGCCGCGGCAAGATAATATTTTTATGATTGGTGCAACAATGATTGAGAGTGACTTTGATGGTGCCATTTCGGTAAGATCAATGATGGAATTGCTCAATGCAGCTTATACCTTGCATCCTGCTTTTGCTGAAGCCGAAATTATTGAAACTGGTGTTGGTGTACGACCATGTTATCCTGATAACTTCCCTTCTGTATGCAAACATGGTAATCGTATTTTTATTAATGGATTTTATAGACACGGTTTTCTTTTGTCTCCAGAAATGGCAAAACGCACGGTGAAATTGGCATTGGAATAAAACATGCAAATATTTGTCAATGGTGAAACAGTTCAAACAGAAGTTACCACTCTCAATCTTTTACTTGAAGAATTGGGTTATGAAGGGAATTGGCTTGCTACGGCTGTTAATGCAGAAGTTGTTCCCGTGAGTGAGCGAAGCAAATTTCTCTTGCATGAAGGTGATAAAATTGAAATTTTAAGCCCAATGCAAGGAGGCTAAAACGATGCTGAATCTTTATGGACGTCAATTCTCTTCTCGTCTTATGTTAGGTACAGCACAATATCCCTCACCCGCAATCCTTCGTGATGCTATTTGTAAATCGGGTACAGAAATTGTAACAGTTTCATTGCGCCGAGAAACAGCCGGTGGCAAACAAGGGGGACAATTTTGGCAATTTCTGATAGAACTGGATATAACAGTGCTTCCTAATACTGCTGGTTGTTACACTGTTAAAGAAGCTGTTACAACGGCAAAACTTGCACGAGATCTCTTTAAAACCTCTTGGATTAAACTCGAAATTATCGGCAATCCCGATACTTTACAGCCAAATGTCTTTTCCCTCATCGAAGCAGCGCAAATTTTAAACAGTGAAGGTTTTAAAGTTTTTGCCTATACAACCGATGATCTTATTGTTGCTGAAAAACTTCTCGACATTGGATGCCAAGTTATTATGCCTTGGTGTGCTCCTATTGGATCTGCCAAAGGTCCTCAAAATACTGATGGACTACGTTCTATTCGTGCCTACCTTCCTGATGTTACACTTGTTATTGATGCCGGCATTGGGCGCCCATCACATGCTAGTGTTGCTATGGAACTTGGATATGATGCAGTGCTTCTTAACACCGCGGTTGCTAAAGCAGGTGATCCTGTCTTAATGGCTGAAGCATTTTCTAAAGCAGTTCAGGCAGGACGTCAGGGATATAAAGCCGGACTTCTCGAAGCACGCAATGTCGCAGTTCCTTCAACACCCGTTATTGGAAAAGCCGTCTTTTCATGAAACTGGATCCATTTTATCTCATTGTTGACAATGCGAATTGGGTTGAGCGTTTGGTTCCCCTTGGCATCAAACTCATACAGTTGCGTATGAAAAATGAAAATCTTGAGACAATCATTCAACATATTAGGCGTGCAAAAAACATATGTGATAAATGGGGAGCACAACTCATTATTAATGATTATTGGACAATAGCTATTGATGAAAAATGCCATTTTATTCATCTTGGGCAAGAAGACTTAAGCAATGCTGACCTTGCCGCAATTCGTAAAAATGGTATAAAGTTTGGTCTTAGTACCCATGATAACCGAGAATTGGACATCGCACTTTCTGTTCATCCTGATTATATCGCTCTTGGTCCTATTTACCCAACAATTTTAAAAGAAATGAAATGGAAGCCTCAAGGATTAGAAAAAATCAAACAATGGAAACAGCGGATTGGTACTTTACCTTTAGTGGGCATTGGCGGATTAACACCAGAACGCGCGGTTGGTGTTTTGAAAGCAGGGGCCAATAGTGCTGCTGTTGTCACCGATATTATCCTCCATAAAAAACCTGAACAGCGTGTAAAGCAATGGATAAAGGTGACACAAGCATGGCGTTAAAGCCTTCTATTCTTATTGTGGCAGGCACCGATCCAACGGGAGGGGCTGGCATTGTCCGTGATATAGAAACAGCAACACATTTTCACGTAAAAGCCAATTTAGCCATTACCTGTGTTAACGTCCAAGATGATAATCACGTTGCTGAAATTGTTCCAATGAGTGAAAGACTTATTGCCGCACAAATGCGCCGTGCTCTAGAAGCCCATCCAATCCGTGCAATAAAAATCGGCATGACAGGAACAAAAGCAATTATAGCGGCAATCTGTAACGTCCTCGAAGACTATCCCCATATTCCTGTTATTTTTGATCCTGTACTTGTTGCCTCATCAGGAGGACAATTAACAACGGAAAAAATTATAGACGTTATGATCAATAGACTTCTCCCTCACGTTGATCTTTTAACACCTAATAGAGAAGAACTTGCTCTTCTTAGCCAAAGCCCATTGGCATCTCATGATCAGCAAGCAATACACCAAGCAAAAAAAATTCTGTCGTTTGGACCATGCTCTCTTTTGATAAAAGGTGGACATGCCAATGGTCCCCTTGCAACGGATAGCTTCATTGATAAAAATGCTATCATCAATATTTCTACCCCGCGCCTAACAGGCACAATGCGTGGAACAGGTTGTATCCTTTCAAGTGCTATTGCGGCACAATTGGCATTAAATGAATCTATGACTCAAGCCATAAAAAATGCAAAAGCATATATTCACACATTACTGTTAAATCATCATCAGAAATATTCTTAAAATTTAGTATGTTGTCATAATCTATTGCTCACTTTTACATTTTATATAGATTGTTTTTTATAAATATATCCGTAGAGATACTGAATTATTTCTGTTAAGAAAAAAGCATAATTTATTTTTGATTAAAGTCTAAGAATAACAATGTAAGAATTCTTTTATGAGCTTACAAAGCTATATTGCTACGGTCTGAATTTATACCCCTTGCATTCAGTAAAGAAATAGTACAAAGTATTCTAGTTGTCTTAACTGATAAGATAACCCATTAAAAATGCACAAAACTGCGAGCTTCCCTATTTTAGAGTTTTTCTTTTTTGTCAAAAAAAGGCTAGCATTGTTTCAGATGTAAATTTACGAAAGAGCACATCAAAAGCTTGAAGAATAAGGTCGTCTGGTCTCTTGTTGATGGATCATTAGAAGTGGTAAAATGCTAAATCAAACATCGTATTCAATCTCATATGAAGAGCTTTTAAGCTTTTATAAAGAAAGTGGCGCGGATGCTGTTTTAACAGATTCACCTATTGATCGCTTTCATCAATCTGCCTGCTTAGAAAAAAAAGCGACACAAGCAGTAAATGTTTCTCATAATCAACAAACATCACCAACGATTACGTTAGAAAAACAGCCACTGCTTCACCCCAGTATTCTGCAAGGTAAACTTTCCGCTATAGAAAGTGCAAAAAGTGCAAACACACTTGACGAACTAAAATCCGCTCTCCTCGCATTTAATGGCTGCTCATTAAAATTAACAGCAAAAAATACCTGTTTTTCAGATGGAACAGCAGGGAGCCCGCTTATGCTCATAGGAGAAGCACCAGGACGAGAGGAAGATATACAAGGACTTCCTTTTGTCGGAAAAGCCGGAATGTTACTCAATAAAATCCTCGCATCAATTGGCTTAACAAGAAATGATGTTTACATAGCCAACACTCTTCCCTGGCGTCCACCAGGAAATCGCACACCAACACCAAGAGAAGTCACGTTATGCCGCCCTTTTATTGAACGACAAATTCATTTAGCTAAACCTCGTATTCTTGTCGCACTTGGAGGCGTTGCCACACAATTTTTAACAGGCGCGCAAAATGGAATTGTTCGTACTCGAGGCAAATGGCACAGCTATGAGAGCGAAGACAACATAAAAATCCCTGTTATGCCAACCTTTCATCCTGCTTATCTTCTCCGAACCCCTAGTCAAAAAAAACTTACATGGATAGACTTTTTAGAAGTAAAAAATCGCTTAGATAGCCTTTTGTAACCCCTTAAGCTTTACCTTGTCTTAAAACATCAACATTTTTTCAGTTCTTTCACTTTAAAAATACAGTCAGGAAAAATTATGCCAAAATCAGCCGTCCCCATTTATCGTTTAGAAGATTATCAACCAACCCCTTATGCTATTCCCAAAACACAATTGCATTTCCGTTTGGCACCAACAAAAACTTCTGTTACAGCAACATTATTTATTGAACCTCGTCAATATACAAAAGAATTCACACCTCTTATCCTTTCTGGTGATGATCTTACCTTAATTTCTGTCGCTCTTAATGGGGAGGAATTATCTGAAAGTGCTTATAAAGCTACTCCTTCACGTTTGGAAATTACCACCCCACCAGCTGCTCCTTTTACATTGCAATTGGTCACCGAACTGAATCCTGAAAGCAATCGCCAACTGATGGGGCTTTATCTTTCAAATGGTGTTTATTGTACACAATGTGAAGCCGAAGGTTTTCGTCGCATTACCTACTTTTATGATCGCCCAGATATTCTTTCTACCTACAGGGTAAAAATTGAAGCGGATTCTCAGACCATCCCTATTTTACTTTCTAATGGAAATCTCGTCGAAACAGGTACTCTTGAAGATAATTATCATTTTGCCATTTGGGAAGATCCTTATCCAAAACCATCTTATCTCTTTGCTCTTGTTGGTGGTAATCTTGATAAGTTAGAAGACCATTTTATCACTGTATCTGGTCGACGTATCGAACTTGGTATCTATGTTGAAAAAGGAAAAACCAAACGTGCAGCCTATGCAATGGATGCTCTTAAACGTTCCATGCGTTGGGATGAACAACGTTTCGGGCGCGAATATGACCTCGATGTTTTCAATATTGTTGCTGTTTCCGACTTTAACATGGGTGCAATGGAAAACAAAGGGCTTAACATCTTTAATGACAAATATGTTCTGGCTGATCCTGAAACAGCAACCGATCAGGATTATAGAAATGTTGAACGCGTTATTGCACATGAATATTTCCATAATTGGACTGGTAATCGTATTACGTGCCGTGATTGGTTTCAGCTCTGTTTAAAAGAAGGCTTAACAGTCTATCGTGATCAAGAATTTTCTTCAGACCAAAATGTTCGTAGCTTACAGCGCATTGAAAATATAAAAACATTGAAAGCTATGCAGTTTACTGAAGATTCTGGTCCTCTTGCCCATCCTGTACGTCCTCGTCAATACAGCCAAATCAATAATTTTTATACCACAACCGTTTATGAAAAAGGTGCAGAAGTTGTTCGCATGGTGCATACTCTTTTAGGCCCTACTCTCTTTCGTAAAGGAATGGATCTCTATTTTCAACGTCATGATGGGCACGCTTGTACAATTGAAGATTTTATTGCCTGTTTTGCTGAAGTCTCTCAACAAGACTTCTCACAATTTATGTTGTGGTATGAACAGGCGGGAACACCCCATGTAGAAATTGATCACCATTATGATGATGGCATTTTAACAATTCATGCAAAACAGCATATTCCAGCCACACCACAACAAAACACAAAAAAGCCAATGCTTATCCCTATTGCATTTGGTTTGTTAGGGCATCATGGACAATCTCTCAGCTATGAAGCTGATGCGGATATTCAATCAGGTGTTATGCTTCTCTCCCAAGAAAAGCAAACCTTTACATTCAAGGGACTGCGCGAAAAACCCATTTTATCACTGCTGAGAGATTTTTCTGCACCTATCAATTTACTAACTCCATTCAATGAAAACGAACTTATTTTTCTTGCACAAAAAGATGATAATCAGCTGAATCGTTGGCAATCGCTAAACCATTTGATGACGAAAGCCCTGACTCAAGCTCTTCAAGATAAAACACAAGCAATAGTAGACATGCCCTCTGCTTTGCTAAAATTGATGGGAAACATCCTTACAGATGAAAGTCTTGAACCAGAGTTTCGTGCATTTTGCTTAAGTTTACCAAGTGAAGTTGAGCTTGCCCATATAATTGGTAAAAATGTTGATCCAGAGCGTATTCACCACGTGCGCAATCAGTTTTTAGCTTCCCTTGCACATACACATCAAGAACTCTTCACAAAAGTTTATACACAAATGGAGAGCAATGAGCCCTATTCACCCAATAGTGTACAAGTTGGAAAACGGGCATTACGGAATATAATACTCGACTATCTTTCCATAGCAGAAGCCAAGCCACACCGTGCTGCCACACAATATGCAACAGCTGATAATATGACTGACCGCATGGCTAGTATAACCATTTTAGTGCGGCGTTTTAATGAAAGTGAGCATGCGCAAAGTGCCTTAAATGATTTTGAAATCCGCTATCAGCATGACCCTTTGGTTATGGATAAATGGTTTTCTATTCAAGCAATGGTTGCAGGAGCATCAACACTTGACCATGTTCAAAAACTCATGCAGCATCCGCTTTTTTCACAAGATAATCCCAATCGGGTACGCGCCTTGATTGGTGTCTTTGCTTCTTACAATCTCACAGGTTTTCATAGAGTTGATGGTGCCTCCTATCGTTTTCTTTGCCAAATCATTTTGGAAATTGACAGAAAAAATCCACAGCTTGCTTCGCGATTACTCACCATGATGCGTTCTTGGCGACAATTAGAACCCATTCGGCAACAAAAATTTGAGGCCGCATTAAAAACAATTGCAGAAGCCCCCCAATTGTCAAGCGATGTGGCTGAAATCATCTCTCGCCTGCTCGCTTAAAGTATACAAAATTTTATAATCAGTATGTTATAATATCATTGATAAAATAATATCAACGCGTTATGCGAAAATAATTAACCTATAAACAAGCTACTCTCACCTGTTTATAGGTTATTTTAAAGTTCTTTTTTTCATAATCCACACTCCATCAAAGTAAAATAGCTTTTTTTAAAAAAAAGACTGGACAGAGGACTCCTGTTTTGATTCATTGCACCCTATGGGGTTTTACTATGAATATTGAAACAGTTTTTAAAACATATTATTCCATAATTAAAGGAACGAGCAATGGCTGAACTGGATGCATATAATGCACCAACGCAGGTGTGTGCTGATTCAAAGTCAGGTGCTCAAAATCATAAAACACGGGCAAAGCGTATCCCTCTACTTTTGAGTTTAGCCTATCAAAAACTGCTCTTGATTGAACCGTGGCTGCGACGTTCAGTTTTCTTTGTTATTATGGCATTTCTTGTCGTGCTGGCAACAATTCGTTTTGTATCAATCTATGATTGGCGTCATACTCTTGAGAAAAACACACGCTCTACCCTGACTCTGTTAGCTTCTCATATCAGCAATACAATTGATCGTGACTTGCTTGCAATTCTTGAGAAAGGAAAAAACGCTTCTCTTTCTCACAATCATTTGCAAAATATCCTTACCCATTTTCACAATCAAGGTCTTATTAGTCCCAATATTATTACTGCTATAATTGATCAGAAAGGCACTGTTTTAGCTTCGTCCAGTTCAGAGATCATTGTAGGAAAACCCTTACAGGATTTTACCTCTGAAAGTATTGCTTTACAATCTCTTGGACAACATACTGGAATTATGGAAATTACTATAGGAAAAGATGTTCCTGCCCTTGCTTCATTTCATCAAACAAAAAATGGACAATATGGTGTCTTCATCAGCGAAAAAACGCAACATATCTACTTGGAATGGCGCAAAGTTTTCTCTTTAAATCTAACTCTGCTCATAGGAACTAGCAGTGTTATTCTAGCGCTCCTCTATGCTTATTACAATCAAACTGTGCGAGCACGCAATATGGATTTCATTTCAGAAAAAGCTCAAAACCGCATTGATATGGCAATGATGCGTGGACGCTGTGGACTGTGGGATTGGAATATGGCAAATGGTCGTGTTTACTGGTCACGGGCAATGTATGAAATGCTGGGCTATGTGCCTCAAGATGCATTACTGTCAATTTCGCAAATTACCGCCATTATCAACCCAAATGATGCTAATTTTTTTGATCTTGCGCAAGAATTAATGAGTGGTCAAAAAAAGCATATCGATATTCATGTCCCCATGCGACATGCTGATGGTCATTATGTCTGGATGCGTATTCGTGCTGAAGTAACAGATGAAGAAGAACCCCATTTGGTTGGTATTGCTTTTGATATTAGTGAACAGCGTCAACTGGCAGAAGAAACAGCGCAAGCTGATCTCCGTATCCGTGATGCTATTGAAAATATTTCAGAATCCTTTGTATTATGGGATGCAGAAGGACGTTTGGTTATGTCCAATAGCAAATTTTGCGAATATGCTGCTATCCCGAAACAGGTACTACAATCAGGAATCCAACGTGCAACCGTTGAAGCCATGGCGCGCCCAGCAATCAATGAATATCCTCTCAAAGATGATGGTACTGGGAATCTAACCAGTATTCGCCAAACCGCAGATGGTTGTTGGCTTAAAATTAATGAACGGCGAACCCAAGATGGAGGACTGGTTTGCATTGGTACAGATATTTCTGAACTTAAACAACAACAGGAAAAATTTGAAGACAGTGAAAGACGGCTTTTTTCTTTCATTCAAGAACTCAAACGTGCTCGAGGAAGTGCACAACAACGTGCAACAGAAGTGGAAAAACTGAATAAAAGTCTGAAAGCAGAAAAAGAGCGCGCTGAAAGTGCTAATAAAGCTAAATCAGAATTTTTAGCAAATATGTCCCATGAATTGCGCACTCCACTTAATGCCATTCTCGGCTTTTCAGATATTATGTTGCAATCCACCTTTGGTCCTCTTGGCTCACAACGCTATAAAGAATATATGCATGATATTTACAATTCAGGAGCCCATCTTCTAACCCTTATCAATGATATCCTGGATATGTCCAAAATTGAAGCTGGAAGATTTACCCTTGATTGTAAAAATAGTGATCTAGAGCCAATTATTAGCGAAGCGACACGAACACTTGCACCACAAGCTCAAGAAAAAAATATTTCTATCACAACCAATATTGCCCCAGCACTCCATGCAGAAGTTGATGGCCGTGCCATGAAACAGATCTTCCTCAACCTTATCTCTAATGCGGTTAAATTCACACCTGCTGGTGGACGTATTGATGTATGTGCTTTCAAGAAAAAAAATAATCTTATCTTTAAGATTAAAGATACAGGTGTTGGCATTCCTCAATCAGCAATTAAAAAACTTGGGCAACCTTTTGAACAAGTTGAAAATCAACTCACAAAAACCCATACTGGATCAGGTCTTGGGTTAGCCATTTCACGCTCCTTGCTAGAGCTACATAAAGGGAGACTTGAAATTATCTCTAAAGAAATGAAAGGTACAACTGTCATCATTACAATGCCAATTCAACAAAGTTAAATGTGTTTTAAAGACCTTCACCTTTTTCTCGTTGTAGCAAAATCTTCTTCCGCCCAATACCCCAGCGGTATCCAGAAATAAACCCATTCTTACACACCACACGATGGCAAGGAATGATTAATGCTAATTCGTTAGCGGCACATGCATTCGCGACTGCACGAAAAGCATTTGGCATACCAATGCGTTGCGCTAATGCTTTATATGAAATTGTTTCACCACAAGATACTTCACATATGAGCTTCCATACTTTCTTTTGAAAAACTGTCCCTTTTATATCTAAAGAAAAAACTGGCTTCTTTGCTAACTTCGGTGTTTCTATCATTGCGACAATATGTGCAACTTCCCTCTCAAATGTACTATCATCGTCCATTTGTTGGACTTCAGAAAAACGTGCCGTAAATTCTCGTAATAATTGTTCTCTATTCTCTCCTAATGCTATATTACAAATTCCTTTATGAGACTTTGCTACCAAAAGCTCTCCTATTGATGTGCTTTTCAGACAAAATATTCTCTGTTTTAGAATTTCTAGCATTTCACCTTTTTGATCTTTTTCAAAATATTTGAATAGCATCAATGAAATAAAAAGACAATTTTCTTATCACACTCTTTACACGATAAAAGAGAAGACACCTGAAATTCATCTCCTCAATTATTCACTTCCACTTATACTTTAAGAATTTGAAAAATGGAGTCAATAAAATAAAACAATGAAAAACTGGACCTCTTTATGGCTTTGTCCTTATAACTGTAAGAAATCAAATAATTATTATCTTAAAGCGTGCAATTTTAGCATCTGAGAAGCAATTCCGTAGATCTTTTTATTTAAAGCGAAAAAATTGTTTATCTTTGGGCAAAACATTATTCCACTGACATGAGAGTATAAAAAAATCTCTTAAAAAAAGAATAGATGAAACTTTCATGAGACGGTTATTTATTATACACTGCCTACGCGCTTTAAAAGAATTTGAAAATATTAAAAAGGCGATCTTAATAACTCTATCGAAAACGAAAGAAAACTATCATATAAACGTCATTGCTGCGTTTATGATAATATCCGTGTGTTTTTAAATGCACACGTGCATGGAAAAATAAAAAGCTTTTTTGTTGATATCTATGATAATGTACATGTTAGCAATGCTGTGGTTATTGGAAATTATGCACAAATTTGTGATTAACACCTATCGAATGGGTGTGCTTATATCACTCATAATGCCGTTATTTGTGATGATGTTCCTATCAATGACAGTGCAAACATAAGTGGTGCACTTCGCATCCGTAATGAATCTTTTGTGTATTTCACGATGCCGCTATTTATTGCTACCTTATCCTAGCTATTCTTATGCTTATAGTGCTCTTTCTTTAGCAGCTGATAATAATATTTGAGATAAAACCTTTTCCAAATTTTGTAGTGAAGCTCTTTTCTGTTCTACATCTTCAAACATTCAAACATCAGATATTCTATAACATTTTAAAATACATGATATAATTTTTTTTCTACTTATCTTTACAAACTCTATTTAACTTCCTGTTTATTGGGC
Organism: Bartonella sp. ML70XJBT.G; assembly: GCF_028618575.1. Classification (GTDB taxonomy): domain Bacteria; phylum Pseudomonadota; class Alphaproteobacteria; order Rhizobiales; family Rhizobiaceae; genus Bartonella. The sequence goes on from NZ_JAQITA010000003.1 coordinate 132,700, forward strand.
TTGCTCTTGCAAAATGCTCTCTATTTGTGTCCTATTTTGTTATCTCAATAAAATATTTATCACTACAAAAGAGAAAAGACTATTATTCAAGATACTCCAAATAAGATGACATGTTTCTTTTTAGAAATATTCTCCAGCACATATCTGAAAAATAAAAGCCCCATTCGAAAATGGGACTTTAAAATCATTTCATTGTAAAACAGTTTAAAATTTATATGCTACGCCAACACGGAAATCATTCGTTTTATAGCGCATTTCAACTCTATCATGTACAAACTTCTTTTTGCCGAAATCTGAATAGCGGTATTCCGCACGCATAACAATATTATCGGTCATTGCAAAATCAACACCGCCTCCAAGAGTATAACCAATCATGGTCTTTTTTTCATCTTCCAACCAGTCAGAAAGGTCCACTGCTTTCTTTTCTATATCAGAATCCTTGGAAAAAATACTACGAAGCTGCGTATAAGCAATACCTCCGGCCACATAAGGCATAAAACGATCAATAGAAAAACCAACTCTCGCCCGTGTAGCACCAGCCCATTTTTGTTTTAGAGTATGATAAATAATTTCAGAAGATGTCTCTGGAGAAGGAGGATCATCTCGAGAAGCTTTCGCTCTCATTGATTTTCCTGAAGATTGTGCTGCTTCCTCAGTTTGACTCCCTTTTGGTACACCGACCTCCTTTGTATCCTTTTTATTCACCCACATGATATCCGTATCAATACCTACAATAAAACCATTGTTGATATCAATATTGGAACCTGCATAAATACCACCTATAAAACCAGAAAGTTTAGGTAAATATTCCTTGTTAACCGGAAACCATTGCCCTGTCTCCTCATCTCTTAAATAATTTGCACGGGGTTTACTTGAAAAATTACCTATTTGACCTCCAAGGTAAAATCCTGTCCAAGAAAAAGATGGAGCTGCAATAATAGGTACAACAGGTGCCGGCTGTTCTGGTATCCTAACATCCGCTGCCTGTACTGCAGAAATTAAAGTTAAAGAAAAAAGAGAAGTTGTGATTAAATATTTTGTAGTCATAATTGCTCCCCTAAAAGCTAATGTGACATGTAATAATGAAATAGTTTCATATTTTTTTCAAAAAATCTGTAGTAAAAATGATACAGTCATAGAAAAATTAGATCTCTTTTGAAAACGACAAGCATTTTTTAGAAAACTATGTTGTAATAGTTTTTTTAAACTACATATTCTTCCTGAATATAACTCAGACTTTCGTTTGTCTATATTTTACTACATTATATAAGAGGTTGTATATAAGAGGTTGTCGTTTCAATTTTTGAAATTTGAAAAGAAGTTGGCGAGATAATTCATCAAGCTTTATGCTTTACTTTTTCGCATTAGAGTTTCGTTATCAGTGAGATAGAAAACAATCGTTATAACCTCGTGATATTTTATCTCAATTTATGCCGTAAAGACACTTACTCAATCTCTTTTGAAAAAGCTTCGTAGTCTTCTTTAAATTCATGAAATGTATTTGATTTGATATGCGCTCTAGGTGAATAGGCACGATCGTGCCATAATACGCATTCAATGGAAAAGCTAATAAATAATATCATTCACCCTAAATTTTAAAGAGTGCATTTCACCTTTCTCAATAAATAATAAAACATAGAATGAATTTACCATAGAAACTTTTCAGTATTGTCATGGTACCGTTTAACATTCGAATACCCATCAAAAAACGTTGCTCATCAGCAAAAACTCTTAAGTGGTCGAGAATTTCTTCATACGAAAAAATACCTTCAAGAAAACATTCACGTTTTTTCTAAGTACATTTTTATTGGCAATTCTGAAAAAATAATTGGATCTAACATTCCATCAAAAACATGGGGTGTACATATAATAATTTCCGCAGGGCGTAGAAAATCTCCCATGATAACGACCAACATATCTAAAAGAGAGGGATTAGACTACAAAAGACTCAAAAGCTAAATTTTGAAGACAATTCTTGTAAAAAATTGTCGAACCATAACATCACTCATTGTTTCGTCTTGTCACTCCAAAAGCTTTTCAAAATGGAGATGTGAATTCTGTTAATCTCTCACGCGTTTGCGCCAATTGCATTGCCATATAACACCTCAAACGGCGTTTACCCATAATACGACAAATATCACTCGCTCTTCCAAAACTTAAACGGCTTATGGTGATTAATCTCTTTGGATCATCTTCTTCACCGATAAAAACTACATTGCTCATTTTAAAACCAAGTTCTTGCTCGTTCTCAAACAACGCTGCGTCATGTTTTTCAACAACCTAAAGCATTTTAAATAAATCGCCAATAAAACTATTTCTCTCTTGTTTCCCTCTTCAATAGGCAACATTGGTAAATTGAGAAATATCCTTGGAGAGAAGAGGCTTTTGTTGATCCGTAAGTCTCTCAATACGGTGTTCCACATTTCATGAAAAACTATAATTTTTATAAGGCTACCTCTCGTTTTATCCCTGTTCCAATCAAACATGCAAACTTCTGTTAACATTGAAACTGTTTGACGTTCACCTCATTGAGGAAAATGCTTACTTGCTATGAAAAAAACTTTTTGATAAATTAAAGTTTGCCTTTTTATCACACGCAACCAAACGTGGCTCATGGTAGCTGTACGCTACCAACTTTGTCCAACATTCCTCGTAATAACGCAATGCAGGCCTTACTAATAGCTAAAGGCGTTGAATTTAGATCTGATCGAAGGTAGAAAATCAAGACGAACAACATATCTCTCCGCAGAACGTTCTTGAATGATACGGATTAATAGACGTACCATTTTAGAGAAAAATCTATGCTCTCAGAAAAATTATCAATATGTCGTGACATTTTCTCAATGAAAACAATACGACCAATATCAAAAGAATTTTTCAATTTTTCTGCCTCGAATTTTCTCTTCCTAAAACGATGAAGCCACAATCTTTTTTTAATCTTTACGCCACGCTACATTTATCTTAACATGATCATGTACTTCTCTTAAGAGAAAAGGTAGAATCACACTTCATGTAGCTTCTTTCAACCTCTCAACCAAACGCACAAAACTTCTTAAAGTAAAAACACCATTCAAATCCGCTAAGCAATGAGAACATTGTGCTGCCTATTTTTTGCGCCTTCAAGCAGCCATTCGTAACGCTTCGTATGTAGTTTCACTCTTATCAATAAACACAATGTCATCTATAATTTCGTTTAGTCTGTTTCTCTATCAATAAGAACCTCAGATCGAGTGGATTAGCTATTAAAACCTCACGTAACAAAGATGATAAGGTCACCACAGCCCTTATAAATTTAATCTGATTTTCCTTATCTGCAATCAAGGAAACAAGTGACTCTCAATTTTATTTTCTTGCTTGTTCTTCAATTTCTTTCAGCCATCGCGAACCCCTTTTATCAAGAGTCTATAAGGGGAGACGCTGTGTTTTTAAAAAAGCATTTTCGCTTCTTTCTTTTGCTTTATACTCTAAGGGAAAAAATAGTCATCGATATATCAAACTATGAAACAGAAATATTTTTTAAGGAAATAATAAAACAGCCCTCAACCCTGGATTTGCATTTTCAAGTAACAATTCACCTCCGTGAAGTTTCATAACAGCTTTTGCGATACTTAAACCAATACCAAAACCAGGCTGTGTACGACTTTCTTCAAGGCGAACAAAGCGTTCTGTTACTTTTTCACGTTTATCCGCTGCAATTCCTGGACCATTATCGCTCACAACAACCAACAAATGCTCCCCACGATATTCCATCGATAAGCAAACTTTTGCTTCCCTTCCATCTTTAGGAGCATATTTAATCGCATTATCAATGAGATTAAAAATCGATTGTGCAATAAGCTCACGATTTAATTTCAGCTCTTTATCAAATGTATCCCCTAACCGAAGTAAAACACCTGATTCTTCAGCAAAAGGTTCATAAAGTTCAACGGCATCTTCAAGGATCAGCTTCATATTCATAACCTCAAGATGCTCAATTGCACTGCTGGCTTCAATACGCGAAATCATCAAAATCGCATTAAAAGTACGAATAAGTTGATCTGATTCAGCAATAACAATATCCAGTGCTTGACGATATTCAAGCTTTGTCTTTTGCCCAGAAAGCGCTTCTTCCGCGCGATTTCTAAGGCGTGTTAGCGGTGTTTTTAAATCATGAGCAATATTATCAGATACTTGACGCAAACCAATATTTAATTCTTCAATACGGTCTAACATAATATTAAGGTTAGCAGATAATCGATCAAACTCATCCCCTACCCCAGAAACCGGTAAACGCCCACTGAAATCTCCCTCCATTAAACGCTGTGAGGCCGCTGTGACATGATCTATCCTTTGTAATGCTCGTCTCCCAACAAAAAACCATATGAGTAAAGCCCCTCCAACCATTGCGATAAGAGCAATCATAACTGCTTTACGAATAACCGCCGCAAAACGTTCTGGCTCGTCTAAATCTCGTCCTATCAGAACCTTCATACCATTGGGTAAATCAAAAACAATTGCCAAAGCGCGATGTTCACTTGTTTTGCCATGTTCTCCAAAACGTGAATATAAAAAGGAATTGGCAATCAAGCCATTATGACTCAAAAGGCCTAATTCAATACGTGCAACATTGCCTGCTAAAATACGCCCCATAGGATCAGCAACAAGATAAAGAAAAGCTCCTGGTCGACGTGAACGATAATCAATCGTGCGAATTAATAAAGGAAGTCCACCATAATTATAAGAATCTTCAATATATCTTAATTCTTCATGTAAAGCTTGCTCCGTTTGCTCTGTTAGCAATGAAGCGGAAAAATCTGTCATATAAAGAGAAAGCCCTGTTGCAACCAACCCGAACAATAAAATATAAAGTGCTGAAAGCCTTAGCGCTGTTGTGCGCATAATATTGAGCAAACGATTCATATTTTTTTATCTGGTGCTTTCAACATATAACCAGCTCCCCGCACAGTATGGAGAAGGGGGACATCAAATTCTTTTTCAATTTTTGCTCTCAAACGAGAGATATGAACATCAATGACATTTGTCTGGGGATCAAAATGATAATCCCAGACATTTTCCAAAAGCATAGTACGTGTCACAACTTGACCAGCATATCGCATCAAATATTCAAGGAGACGAAACTCTCGTGGTTGCAAGAGGATATTTCTGTCACCCCGTTTTACTGTATGTGTTAACCGATCAAGCTCAAGATTGCCTACACAATAAACTGTTTCTGCTTCTTTAGGATTTTTCCGACGCTGCAACACTTCAACACGAGCAAGAAGTTCAGAAAAAGCATAAGGCTTTGTCAAATAATCATCCCCTCCTGCACGCAAACCCGCCACACGATCATCCACTTGCCCTAAGGCCGAAAGGATGAGCACTGGTGTTTCATTGCCTTTCGCACGCAATTCAGAAATAATAGAAAGACCATCACGATGTAAAAGCATTCGATCAACAACCATGACATCGTAGTTTTCCGTTTCAGCTAAGGCGTATCCAGTATCCCCATCATAGGCAACATCAACCGAATGCCCCGCTTCCAAAAAAGCTTTTTCGAGATAACGCCCCGTCTCACGATCATCTTCGATAACGAGTATCTTCATAAAACGTATCTCCGTTATTTTTATAAAATCGCCTGATAGGACAGAAGTCTACAAAACCTCTGCCCTATTAATAACAAAGGGTTATTTTTTGAAAATTGGAAGAGCAACAAAACGATTTTGTTCATTTGTTCGTACTTGTAGCAGTATAGCTTTTCGTCCTAACTTTTGAGCATTCTTAATTGCATCAGTAATATCAGAAACCTTTTTAATAGATTTATTATTAACTGTTACAATCACATCACCAGGACGTATTCCCTTATCTGCCGCATCTGAATCCGAATCCACATCTGTTACAACCAACCCTAAACCATCATCAGAAGGAGCAACAATCAAACCATAATCTTCCAACGTCTCATCTGGATCACTATCACCGCGCTCATTTGAATATTTTGCACTCTCTTTTTTGTCTTCATCTTCAGGCATCGAAGCGAGTTTAACCTTGATATTGTCTTCTTTACCAGATCTCCAGACTCCCAAAGTTATGGTTTCTCCAGGTTTAATATTTGCAATACGCTTCGCTAGATCACGAGAATCATTAATTTTTTCACCATTCACGGAAAGAATGACATCACCTGCCTTGATGCCAGCCTTTGCTGCTGGTCCTTTTAAAGGATCAGTAACCAAAGCACCCTTCGCTTCCTTCAAACCTATCGAATCGGAAATTTCCTTCGTCACAGGCTGAATCTGAACCCCAAGCCAACCACGCTGAACGGAACCTTTTTCGATCAGTTGTTGTACAACTTGTTTTGCTGTTGTTGCCGGAATAGCAAAAGCAATCCCAACATTTCCTCCAGAAGGAGAGAAAATCGCGGTATTAACTCCCACAACCTTACCATTAAGATCAAAAGTTGGACCGCCAGAATTTCCTCTATTAACAGCAGCATCAATCTGAAGAAAATCATCATAAGCACTCGTGCCAATATCACGTCCACGTGAGGAAACAATACCTGCTGTCACAGTTCCACCAAGACCAAATGGATTACCAATGGCAATAACCCAGTCACCAACGCGAAGTTTTGAATCATCACCAAAATCAACATAGGCAAATTTTCTTGTATCATTTACTTTCAAAACTGCAAGATCAGTTCGCGGATCTTTCCCAACGAGTTTTGCAGTTAATTCTGTACCATCATCAAGAATAACAGAATAACTTGTACCTTCAGAAATCACATGATCATTGGTTACAATATAACCATCAGAAGAGATAAAAAAACCCGATCCAAAAGCTATAGGACGCAGTCTATTTGAACGTTGTGAAAACTTATTTTTAGGTTTATCGTTATCAAAAAATTCTTTAAAAAACCTCTTCAAAGGATGTTGATCTGGTAATTGGTTAAAACCTGGACCACTAAAAAAATTATTAAAGAACCATTCTTCTTTCTTTTTATTGCTCTTTACTTGCACTGCTACAACCGCAGGTTTTACTTGAGCAACAATATCGGCAAACCCCTGCTGTTGTATTAATGAACTAAAGACAGAATTTGCATGAGCCGTCGTCGTCCACAAACTTGATCCACAACCACTAAAAAACAGTGCACTTTCCAACGCAACAGAAAAACTTACTGCGGCTAATGTTTTGAAGAAAGTTTTTTTAACCATTTGGTATATGCTCCTATTCAATCATATTTTCATCCCAATGCCGCTCTCTTATAAAACAGAAGACCTTACCGTTTTCTGTCTAAATTGTTAAAGTTTTGTAAGGTTTCAGTATATAATGACATATTCTTATCAATAAGGATAAAAAAACAATTGAAACGACTTAAATTTCTCTGCATCAGTCCTTAAGATCATTATTTTTTGCTTTATATCGTCTTGTCCGAAAAAAGAGAGCACTTGCAATGGTGATGATCATGATCAAAGGAAACAGCCATAAAAACCAAGTTGTTTTATTAAATGGTGGTTTCAAGAGAATAAATGCACCATATCGCTCAACAAGAAAATCAATCACTTGTTGATTCGTATCCCCCATTTTTAATCTTTCTCGAATCAAAAGTCGTAAATCACGTGCTAGGGGAGCATCTGAATCATCAATTGATTGATTTTGACAAACCGGACAGCGCAAATGTGATGAAATATCTCGTGCACGTGCTTCAAGTACTGTATCCTGCAAAATTTCATCAGGTTCCACTGCTACGACTAACCGTAAAGAGAAAATCACGATTAAAAAAACGAAAATCCATAGTAATCTATTGTTCATCTTAATGTCTTTTCAGAACATTGACCGTAAGTTTCCTATTATGCACCCTCATGCGGAACCAATAACCCAAAAAAGAAAGGCTTCCACCTATAGCCATCATCAATCCCCCTAACCAAACACATATTATGTAAGACTTCCACCATATATGCACAACGACTTCCCGCCCCTCTATACGTCCTGGCACAATATAGAGCTGAGATAAGCCATAACTTTGAATACCAACTTCGGTGGTCGATGTATTTTGACTTGAATAAAACCGCTTTGAAGCTGTTAGATTACGCACAGCATTGTTCTTTTCATATATTGTAAAATAAAATTCCATTGCTGAGTAATTCGGACCAACGCCATCGCGCACTTCATCTAAATGAAGCGTTTTACCCGCTATCGTTACCATATCTCCTATCTGCATGGTTAGAATACGCTCTTGCCCAAAAGTTGATACACAGACAATACCAAACAATGTAACACCTAACCCCATATGCGCCATTGCTGCACCAAATACCGACCATGGTAATCCAATAAATCTCTTAACCCGCACCTTCAAAGCAATCTTGTGATGTCCACTCTTTTCCCAAAGATCTGCTAAACTGCCTAAGAAAACAAAAGCTGAAAGCCCAATTCCTAAAATGACAAAAATATCGCGCAAAGAAACTGCGTAAAATGCGATAAAACAAGCTATACACACTAATGCAAAAACAAACCAAAGCCGCTCAAGAACTGCGAAAAAATCACCCCGTTTCCACGACATCATGGATCCAAATGGAACCAATAATAACAATAACATCATTAAAGGCCCACAGGTAAGATTGAAAAAAGCAGCTCCTACAGAAATTCTTTGTCCCGTTAATGCTTCAATCAAATAAGGGTAAAGTGTACCAATCAATATTGTCGCTGTTATCGTTGTGAGCAACAAATTATTTAAAACAATAAAACCTTCACGTGAAATTGGTTGGAAGAATCTTCCTGCTGTCAAAACAGGTACGCGCAAAGCAAAAAGAAATAAAGCACCTCCCGTGAAGAAGAATAAAAGTGCAAGAATTGCTCGTCCTCGTGCTGGATCGACAGCAAAACTATGAATAGAGGTTAAAAGACCAGAGCGAACAAGAAAAATTCCTATAAGAGAAAGGGAAAAAGTAATAATAGCCAAAAATAAAGTCCAACTTTTCAATGTTTCCCGTTTTTCAAGAACAAGAGCAGAATGTAAAAGGGCTGTTCCTGCAAGCCAAGGCATAAATGAAACATTTTCAACGGGATCCCAAAACCAATAACCACCCCATCCTAACTCATAATATGCCCAATAGGACCCAACCATAATACCCAATGTCAAAAAACACCAAGAAAGTAAAAGCCAAGGACGAAGCCAACGCGCCCAAAGCCTATCGACATATCCTATCATCAATGCAGCGACTGCAAAAGAAAAACAAAGTGAAAAACCAACATACCCTAAATAAAGAAGTGGTGGATGAATTGCTAAGGCAATATCTTGTAAAAGAGGATTGAGATCCTTTCCCTGTAATGCCGGTGGATCAACACGTAAAAAGGGGTTGGACATAAAAAGAATAAATAAAAGAAAAGCGCTTGTAATCCAACTTTGACATATGAGAATAAGCGCCTTAAAATGCTCAGGTAAATGTTGGCTAAACAATGCCACCAATGTACTGAAAAAAGAGAGACTTAAAACCCATAGCAACATGGATCCTTCATGGTTTCCCCAAACACCAGCAATTTTATAAAGTATTGTTTTTTCTGAATGAGAATTCTCCACCACATTCAAAACAGAAAAATCAGAAACAATGTAGGCATGAACAATAATCAAAAAAGATAAGAATAATAATGTAAAAGTGATATATGTTAGAGGAAAAGCGGCTTGTATGAGTGAACGCTCCCTCCACAAAAAACCTAAAGCAGGTAAAAAAGCCCCTAATAAACTTACGGCAAAGGCAGCAGATAAAAAAAGATGACCTAGTTCAACAAGCACAATCGAATTACTTCTCCACACTGTGATGCTTGTTCAAGCGATCAGCTGTTTCTTTTGACATATAAGTCTCATCATGTTTTGCTAAAACACGCCTACCTATAAAAACACCCTGTTTATCAAAATATCCTTCTACAATAATTCCCTGCCCCTCACGAAAAAGATCTGGCAAGATACCATTAAAAATCACTTTTTCATGTTTTGTGTTATCCGTTACAAAAAAAACAACGCCCAGCTCTCCAACATATTGAACAGTTCCCTTTTCAACAAAACCGCCTAAACGCAAAGGGTGTCCCGATAGAATATCTTCTCTTGTAATTTCAGAGGGTGTTCTAAAAAAGCTTACCGTATGACGCATTGCATAAATAATAAGACTTATTGCAATTGTTATCACCAAACAACATGATAAAATGATTAGCAATCGATTTTTTTTACGCTGCTTTAAAATAGCTCTCAATGAAGGAGAAGTATGAAACGAGGGATTGTTCATAAACTGTCTACGGAAATTCTTTTATAAATACGGTGTATAAACATTGATTATTAAGAGGTCTTATCTTTCAAGATAAGCTTGGCATATCTTGTAGAGAGGCGCAACTTTTTATCCAATATCTTTACTACTTTCAAATATCCCCTCTGATTGAATCCTCTAAACTATCTCAAATTACTTTTCTTAAGATTCTAATTGGGTGCATTCCCTAATTGCATCATCATGGCTTCAATACGTGATCGTCCTGTAAAATCTTTAGGCATTGTATCAAGAAAATTTTGTAAAGATTGCACTGCCTGTACAGACTTACCTGCCTGATAAAGCGCTTCCGCGATTAATAAACGAGGATAAAAATCTTTTGGCGCTAAATCTGCTGCTTTTTGAAAAGCATTTTGTGCTTCTTGGGTAATCATTCCCCCCTCATAACCAATCAAAGCCAAACCATACCCAACTAGTCTTGGAGCTGTTTCTCCATTCAAGTGCAGCGCATCTAAATAAGCATTCACAGCATCCTGAAATTGACCTTCCTCAAGATACCCTACTGCTAATGCATCTGCTAACTTACCATCATGAGGTGTACGAAAAAAAAGGGTTTGTAGGCGAATAAGTTGTTCACGCTTGCTAAGTGTTTTGGGATCCTTATCCATGAGTTCGCTAAAAAAATAACTCTTAACTTCTGGATTACCTGTAAGACCATAAATGCTCCAAGTGATAAGAAGGACAAATAAAATACTCAAGGCCTTAATATGTTTACTCTTATAATAAGCGAAAGCTTTATCAGACTTAACCGAATACATACGGTTTCTTTCACTCTCAATGCCTTGAACGCTTAACCCTTTTTTTGCACCAGAGGAAGGAAGCGAAAGAACAAGAATACTCGTTAAAAAAATGAAAAAAAATGCTATCAAAATGAAGAAGAGCATATCATTGTGCACCCAAGACAAAAATTAAAAAAACGAGCCAATTTACTTTCCCCTTTTATTCACAGAGACATAGATATAAAATAATAAAAGCTCATTTTCCTATGAACTGTATTGTCAAGTTTATCATTCATTTTTCTCATAGAGATCAATAACATAAAAAAATTTATTTTTGCTTTTCTATTATAAACAGGTATACCCTTTAAAACTCTGAAAAGACTGTTTGTTTTTATATAAAAACACTGCTGTGCACTTATAAACTTCAATATACATGCCTCTTAAGCAAAAAATATTTATCTCCGTCTTGGTAATACAACTTTCGCACACAATCCTCCCAAGGTAGAACGCAATAAAAAAAGCTTTCCACCATATTCATTGACCATATCTGAAACAATTGCTAACCCTAACCCTGTTCCTGGCTTACTTTCATCAAACCGGTGCCCTCTTTTTAAAGCATCACCAATTTTATCTTCTGTTAAACCAGAGCCATCATCTTCTATGAGGATATTAAAATATTCTGTTTTTTCAAGATCTTCTTCTAAACCACAAGAAACCAGAACTTTTGTACGAGACCACTGCGCAGCATTTTCAATCAAGTTCCCTACAATTTCCTCTAAATCTTCCCTTTCACCAGAAAAAATAATATCAGCAACATCCATGATAAATTGAAACTGTTTTTCAGGGTTAAGCTTTTCCATCACCCGTACCAAACGATCAACCACTCTACGAACAGAGGTATGATAAATGATACTATCGCGTTGTGCTGCAATCCGCGCACGCTGAAGATAATGACTTATTTGGGCCTGCATAATTTGCGTTTGTTCCCTCAATAAAAGAGCCTGTTCTCCACACATCTTATCAACTTCATTCATCATCACTGAGAGAGGTGTTTTTAATGAATGTGCAAGATTTCCAACCTGTGTGCGAAACCGTTCAATAATACGTTGATTATTATTGATGAGGGCATTCATCTCTTGTGCTAGCGGCATCACTTCACTGACTAAATCTGTATTTACATAATGAACCCTACCTTGGCGAATATCATTCAATGCGCGTCGAATAAGCTTCAAAGGTTGAAAACTAAAGAAAATAAGAGCAATATTGATAAGAACACTTCCTATACCAAAGCTCCAAAGAAAAATTTGTAAAGTCCGTTTAAATTCTCGTACTTGTGCATGTGCTTCATCGATATTCCCTACAAGACGAAAACGCGCAATATGATTTTGATTATCAAGAACAACATCACTTTCAATGACTTGTAGATTCTGACCATTCTCTCCCTTTATCCGATAAGAGCGAAAGAATTTATTGTCAAAAGGTATTTCAATATCGCTTGGTGAAAATATACTCCCTGTTCCTAAGGATGGTGATGTCAATCTTCCTTTTAGATTATGGGATATCGCCACAACTTCCCAATACCATCCTGTTGTTGGATCGAAATAACGAATATCATCAATTCCAACACTGCCTCTCAAATTTCCCTCGGGTGAAACCGTTACCGTTGCAATGAGGCTATAAAGCTGAGTAGAAAGAATACGCTCTAGATTTTGTTCACTTGAACGCTGATAAAATAAAATACTCACTGCAGAAATGGATGAAAGTGAAATAACAACCCATAATGTTGATAAAACCATAACGCGTAAACTGAGAGATCTACTAATGAAAAAAAAGAGCCTTTTCAACCGGTTGTTCTTTTTAAAAAACATTCATTGATCACCTTGCGTTCTCACGCGATAGCCCATTCCTCGAATAGTCTCAATCAAATCTACTCCAAGCTTCTTACGTAAGCGACCTACAAAAACTTCAATCGTATTTGAATCCTTATCAAAATCCTGATCATAAAGATGTTCGATAAGCTCGGTTCTTGAAACCACCCTATCACCATGATGCATGAGATATGAAAGAAGTCTGAATTCATAGGATGTTAATTTCATCAACTGACCATCAACAAAAACACGAGAAGTCTTGGTATCTAACAAAACACTCCCACAGCATAACGTGCTTGTTGCATGTCCTGTTGCACGACGAATTAACGCCCGTAGCCGCGCCATAACTTCTTCCAAATGAAATGGCTTCACAACATAATCATCAGCGCCTGCATCAATGCCACGTACCTTATCAGACCAACGATCTCGCGCTGTTAGTATTAAGATAGGCATGGTGTATCCCTCGTGACGCCACTTTTCAACAACACGAATTCCATCTATATGGGGCAATCCTATATCAAGTATCACAGCATCATAAGACTCTGTGCTTCCTAAAAAATAAGCCTCTTCACCATCAAAAGCACTATCTGAAACATATCCCGCATTTTTCACCGCTTCTGCTAATTGATGGTTGAGATTTTTATCATCTTCGGCAATTAAAATACGCATGTAATATCTACAAAAAACTATTCGGCAGGAACAGAAACTTCAACACGGCGCAACTTTTCACCATTACGAGCAGGTACAACAACCACAATGTCACACATATCTTTTCCATCCTGAACAACCGGTTTTGAACGGACTAATACCCCTTTTTCTTGGGCGGACACCTTTTTGCCTACCTCAGCACAATTAGACGCCAAAACAGAATATGCCCCCCCAAAAATTGCTATGATCATGAATAAGAAAAGTTTTTTCATCATACGCATTTCATAATCTATTTTAGATGAATATAGGGTGAATAACCGCTTTTGTGTATTCAAAAAATTACACTGGAGTCATGATTGATCCTCTGTATAACAGAATAATAGCATAATGCTATCTAAAATTAAAAAGATTTCAAACTAAAATCTTTTTAATAATGGTAAAATAGTGAACAGAAAAAAGTTTTAAACAAATCATCAAATCTAATACATTCTCTACAAGAGAATAAATAATCACCATTCTAAAATAAATACTTTCCTAATTAGCGCTATAGCAAAAAATGAATTTTGCTCCATATAATTATTATTCAATTTATTTTGTTGCATTGCTTTGCCATAGGCTCTTTTTCAATGTTTTATTTTTTTAAAAAAAAGAAAAAAAAACATCATAAACCATTTCATAGTCCTGCGCTCATTGAATTAGATGCACTCTTTGATACAACACTTTATCGACTCTGCTCTGCCAATCGTTTTTTCTGGAATAGGGCAAAAATCATCTCACAATCTCTGCATATGCGTGGATGGAAACGCTTTATAGTCGAAATTCTTAATGAAGCACTCACATTGGGATTGATCGGTTTTACTCTTTTTACTGCTGTTGGTCTTTCCGTTTTTGAACTAACAAAAAAAGATTGGTCTTTGCCAAAAAATTTTTCCATTCTTTTTCTAGATCGCTATGGAAATCCCATTGGTCACCGTGGTGCCTTACCAACTGTATCTGTCCCCGTTGAAGAAATGCCTGATTATGTTCTTAAAGCTGTTCTCGCGACTGAAGACCGTCATTTTTTTGATCACTGGGGTATTGACTTGCAAGGATTGACGCGAGCAATTTCCCAAAACTTGCAAGCTAAAAGCGTGGTTCAGGGGGGGTCAACCCTTACACAACAACTGGCTAAAAATCTGTTCTTAACAAATGAGCGAACCATAACACGCAAAATCAGAGAAGCCTATCTTGCTCTTTGGCTAGAAGCAAACTTGAGCAAAAAACAGATTTTGCAACTTTATCTTGATCGCGCCTATATGGGAGGAAATAATTTTGGTATTGCAGCAGCTGCAAAATTTTATTTTGGAAAAAACATCAGCAATATATCTCTTAGCGAATCCGCTATGTTAGCAGGGCTCTTTAAAGCCCCAACAAAATATGCTCCTCATCGTCACCTTTTTGCTGCCCAAACACGTGCTAATGTGGTACTTGCTAATCTTGTCAATAGCGGTTTTATGACTGAGAGCCAAATTATCAACGCCCATCGTTATCCTGCTAGGGCACTTCCAAAAGTAAAAAATACTCAACCTGATTATTTTCTTGATTGGGTCTTTGGTGAAATCCAAAAAATGCGTGATCAACTGCCAAGTCACAATTTAATTATTCAAACCACCCTTGATCCGACTATTCAAAAAGCAGCAGAGGAATCAATTGCGTATCATTTACAGCAATATGGTCAACAATATCGTGTCACACAAGCCGCCACCGTCATACTCGACAATAATGGCGCTGTACGTGCAATGGTTGGAGGAGTAGATTATAATAAAAGCCAATTTAACAGAGCAACACAAGGCGGCAGACAACCTGGCTCTTCATTCAAACCTTATATTTATGCACTCGCAATGGAACATGGCCTGTCTCCCTCAACAATTGTCTTAGATGCTCCTATCAATTGGGGGGGCTGGTCACCTAAAAATAACTCTGGTCGTTATCTTGGTAAAATTGATTTGGCAACGGCTTTAGCCTTTTCCATCAATACAGTTCCTGTCTATCTTACCTATCAATATCTTAACCGCGATACAAAACCCATCATAGATCTTATCAAAAATATGGGAATTGAGGCACATATTTTATCCCATAAAACGATGATTTTGGGGACATCCAATATGACGCCCATGGATCAAGCCACCGGTTTTAATGTCTTTGCTAATGGGGGAATGGCTGGAAATCGCCATGGTTTCACAGAAATTAAAACAATAGATGGACATGTGGTATGGGACTTTGAGCATAACGGCAATAAACTACATCGAGTTCTCACTAGCCAATCAGCAGCTTATATGAACCAAATGATGGTTGGTGTGACCACACGAGGATCAGGTAAACGCGCTGCCCTTCCCATGACGCTTGTAGCTGGAAAAACTGGGACATCACAATCCTATCGCGATGCGTGGTTTGTTGGCTTTACCGGTAATTATACTGGAGCTGTATGGATGGGCAATGATGACTTTTCACCAATGAATCGCGCTTTTGGTGGCGGTGTTCCTGCCATGATATGGCACCGTATTATGCTTTCTGCACACCAAAATATCATGCTCAAACAGCTCTATGGTGTTGAACATTCTCTCCTGCCTTATCAACCACCAATACATCCTTCTAATAATGATCCTGAACTTGTCCCCCCAACACCCTATACACTCTCCTCTGAAACATTGGATATTTTGCGTCTGATTAACGATGCTCTGAAAAAGCCACCTACCATCTCTTTGAAAAGGGAAATGATCGGAGCAGCAAAACTTTGAATTCGAGATATCCTATTATGTTTGTTAAGATTATCATTCCCTGTTTCATCTTTGCTTTTGCCCTTTTATGTGGAACACTGAGTGTCGATTATATACTCAATTCCTTTCCTTATTTCGGACGCTTCACAATTGGAGAATGGAGCGCTTACCCTGACATGGGAACCTCCAACACTGATCCCTATGCGCGCGCGCGCGCTGCCAAACGAGGTGATATTTCAATGGGACACACAGAAGGACTTGTGTTTCAAATTTGGAAAGACAACTCTGGGCGCCCATTACACCCTTACTGCCATTACTTACTTAAAGGCGATATCCCTGACGCTCGCCTCTTTACACTTTATACTGCTGACAAATCACTCAAACCATATACTTCATCCAAGAATATCCCTTTCAAACTTTATACTAACAATATTATCTATGAAAGTGATGGCTCATTCAGCATCTATATCTCACCAACACCCCAAACCGGCAATTGGCTTGCAACGGTTGGTCAAAAAGAATTTGGGCTTATTCTCACCTTATACGATACCCCAATCATCTCCGCAACACCCTTGCAAAAGCTCACAATGCCCTCTGTAGAACAAATTCCATCAGGACAAATGAACTGTGATTAGATTCCTTCACACCGCATTTCTTGTAATTATTGGTGCTCTTATCGTCCATATTTGCATTCTCTTTCTGATCCCTTATTGGGCAGAAAATAATATATGGACAGAACTTCAAAAATCAGGCGATCCTTATCAATTTGTTGACCTAGATTCGCATAATCCTCTGCAAAAGACTGTTGATCCATTCTTTCTTCTTAAAGTCTGCAGATTTGATCTCGAAAATGGCCCTGTTCATTTAAAGGCTTTGAAGACAACACAATTTTGGTCACTCGCGGCTTATACACAAGATGGAACTATTTTTTACAGCCTAAATGACCGAACAGCCCCTGATGCTACACTTGATCTTATCATTGGAAAACTAATACACATTATAGAGCTTAAAAAGTCAAAGCCTAAAAATAATATAAATTCAGTTCTGGTTGCTAAAAAATTGAATAAAGGTTTTGCACTCTTACGCATCTTTGTACCTTCCCTACTTACAAAGAAAGAAAGTGAAGCTTTCTTCTCATCGGCGACTTGTCACAGGTTGAATGAATAAAAGCACAACAATCTCTGACTGTTTCTTTCTATAAAAGTAAATAAAAATATCTATAGCATTATTCAATTATAAAGATTAGTGATTGCCTCATGCCTTTATGTTTCACGTTCTTTAATATAGAGGCACAGCTCCTACAAAAAATGGAACGCTATTGTGTTGCATATTTACGGGCTTGTTTTATAAAAACATCTCTCAATGCACCCAAAGCGATTTCACAACAACGTCCATAAATGGGATATTAAAATCTATTGTGCACCATCATCTTTACGCTTATGAGCTTCATCATATTCTTTACTAGTCCCTATGTTATGATAGCCTTTGTATTTGAGAGTGTTCATCAGAGACATTTTCTTGCTTTCTTCAAATTTTTTTATCCACGCGCCAATTCCATTTGTAATATGCAAAGGAATGATTTTGATTGTTCCAACATAAGAGAATTTAAAATGAAAGAACTTACGATATTGAACTCTCTCATTTAATATGAAAAACGATAACTTATATTTATAAATCAATATATTATAAAATTATATCAAAATGGTTGTTTCCAACCTTCATTAATCTCATATAAGAATGAGAAGGCTATTCTCATTCCAACTTTTTAAAAACTAAACTTTTTATTGAAATAAAAAATCATCATAATGATTGCCATAACAATCTTCTCTTAAAACATAAATCTGCTATATTACAGTGCATAGAAAACAGCACATTGTTTCAATATAATATAACCTCTGTTGCAGAGAAGCACCCTATTTGATAGGAAAGTATTTTTTTGAACTAAAAGTCATCAAAATAGCTAAAAATTCTAGACAAACAGACTTGTCGCAACAATATAACTTGTTCTCTGAATTTATGTCTATGTGATAATAAACTATTCTTATAAAACTGGACCGGTACCATAATAAACTCTAGAAATAATAATTGCTTTCAATGAATACTTCAGAAGCATTACTGGAAATTGATGGGCATCACACATCCTTGATCTTAAAAGTAAGTGCTTTACTTTTGTTGTATGGTCAGAAGCTTTTTGTGAGATATAAAATCTGAAAAAATTTTGCTTCTAATCCATGGTCGAGGGGAAGAAAGCTT
The DNA here is from genome assembly GCF_028618575.1 of Bartonella sp. ML70XJBT.G. GTDB lineage: Bacteria > Pseudomonadota > Alphaproteobacteria > Rhizobiales > Rhizobiaceae > Bartonella. The sequence continues at coordinate 151,224 of NZ_JAQITA010000003.1, forward strand.
CATGCAAAAAACATATGTTCAGTTAATCTCAAGAGCAGCAGTATGGTCACCCCGTTTTGGAGGGCTCGCGTTTTTTATTTTATTATTTTCAATAATTTTACAGCGTTTTTCTGTGATTGATGTCGTTGTTTTTATCATTTTGATCATCATCTCTTCTTGCTGTGTTGTTGTTTCTCTTTTCCTTGCATTCAAAGCCCTATACAGTTTGTGGGTGTATGGTGCTCTAGGGGGAATGAAAGCTTTAAAAGGAATTATTTATTCACTAATTACTAGCATACCATTAATGCTGTTTTGGGAACTTTGGTTTACTTTACCAGCTCTTCATGATATTTCTACGGATACACAAAGACCGCCAGTTTTTTTTCGCACAGCACGCCCCAGTAATGCTTTGCCGCTTAAGAGTGTTTTGATCAAACAAACGGCATTACAAATGTCACAATGGCCGGAAATATCAGGGCGTCGCTATGACGGACCTCCTGATCGTATTAGCGATTGCGTTCTTAATGTATTAGCTGCTTACGATTGGCCTATTATCGCTCAACGAGAACTTAAAAGTGAAGAACATGAGATTTATATCGAAACGATGGCAAAAACTTTTTACCTTGGTTTTGTTTCAGATATCGTCATACGTTTAACCGATGAAGGCGATACAACTTTTGTTGATATGCGTTCTGCTTCTCGTTATTTGCCAAGAGATTTAGGATCCAATGCTGCTTTTATTATCGATTTCATGAATGCACTGGATACAGAAATCGCTTCACTCCCTCTCTCACAAAATGGTGGATAACAACCAAAAGATAATAATCTAAATACGACATACTCTTAAAGTATAAAAAAAGCTTTTAAAAAAGCACTCCTAACGATAATTGCTAATATTTAAAGACACTATCCAAATGCCATCAGTAAACATTTTTTTTAAGATCAGTCATATATAAAAAATAATAATTAGTTTTTATAATAACATGTAAAAATAACAAATAATTTTTTATTATTTATTTAAGTTATTAAATAAATTAATTTTATAATATATATTGATAGAATGTATGTAATTCCATATAGAAACAATTTTATAAATAAATAATCATTGTTCATATAAATAACGTATACAAATAAAAAATGTTATAGACAATAATATAACGAATATAATGAACCAAAATATGCTTAACAAAATTTTTTCCAAATTTCTTTTTTACTATAACCTTTAGATTTATACTGTAAAAACGCTGCATAGAAAAATATAAATAAAGCAGATGTAGAAGATAATAATTCTACAATAATACGAATAAGATCACTCATAAAAAAATCCAAATTAAATATATAATTTTGTAAAATTATGCACCTAAACCTTCCTGTCAAGTTTGTAGACACATAATTATGCCTACAAGCTTGTTCATTTTAGAAATATCTGCTGATTTTTATATTAGCGATAACATGCATAGTCTTTATATCCCAGACCTGTAGCAAATCCTACTCCAGAGCCGCTCTTCCTCCTAATAATAGGACCTTCTCCACACCGCCTAGTGGTCCTCCAACTGCCCCCTATAAGTCCACCATTACCACTCCCATATTATGTCCCGTATATCCCATAGAAAATCCTGCAGAGAGATAATCTCCAACAGTAGACCTAGGTTGTGATTCACTACTTGAAAAATTCATTGATGAAATATTTGACCAAAAATAGCAAATGACGGTTAAGGGTGTTAATCTACTCTCAAGCTAAACTTTGATTCATTGATTTCATTAAAGTATGGCTGGGGTACCTGGATTCGAACCATAAAATTATATGCTATAATACATTGATTTTATTTATATTTTTTAATGGTTAGGGAATGTATAATTAGGTTAGGGAATAGGATTTTCAAACCTATCCCTAAAAAGCACTTTCTTTTTTGTCGACTTTTTCCAATAATTTTTTAAATTCTGTCAAATCCTGTTGTGAAAAATTTTCTAAAGTTCTAACAAACATGCCAACAACTTCACGCCCAAATGAATCAGAAGGTTTTATTGTAAAACTCTTACGGCAAGAGTCAGCCTCTTTTCTTAAAAGAAAAGCTATATCTTGATTTAAAGCGTAGAGCTTGATGATCTTTTCTTCCATACCAACCGGTACAGATTTTTTGCCAATTTCAACTGAAGATAAAAATGCTACAGATATATCTAATTTTTCAGCCATATCTAAAAGGCGTTCAGAGTGATCAATACGAAGTTTGCGTAAAATTTTGCCAAATGATGTAACCAATATAAAAAGTCCTATTCGAGAAGAAATATTTCTTCTGATTCTAACAAACTTTTTCCAGACTTGCTTTAATTATTGCGAATAAGACTTCTTTTCGAGGTGTTTTTGGTGACTGTTTTTAAGGAGAAATTTGATGCATCTAATTCTTTGACAACCACTGTTTTAAATGTGCAATGACATTATCTATCGCATCCATAAGACGGGCAAAATCAAGGATAAGCAAAAAAAGAAAAAAGACTATCCATTTCATGAGACGCGACATCACTTTCACACTTTGGTAGGTAATAATCATTTCTTGAAGCATTTCTTTTTCCGCTTCTGTAAGCTCTGTGTGTTTTTCACCCTTTTTTCTTACCATGTTCCCACCCACACAAGCGTTCGCCTTGCTTATTATGTTTTAAGATCTCTCTTGCTAAGTTTGAACTGATGACCTCAACATCTCTCTTGTCTAAATAAATGGGCAACCAACCAAGACAAGAAGAAGCATATTTATGGGTCACGCAACCAGTCAGAGAGAGCAGCACGCACATCAGCATCAGTTTTTTTGTTAACTTCATCTTCCACCTCAAGCCGTGTTGTTGCTGCCTTTAAAGAATTTTCTGTTTGCTTTTGCACTTCAGCCTTTTTGCCAAGAGTGAAAGCTTTTACTAAAGCTATAAAAAAAGCGGCGAAAGCCGCACCTGTGAGCATGAGATTTTTTTTCATCCATAAGATCATAAACTCTGCTCCTGAAAACGTTTAGCAACAAAGAAAAAACCAGCAGCTGCAGCTAAAACCATAACAGCAGCGAATGCCCATTGCACTGGACCATTGCCCGCTAAAAAACCTCCAAGACCTGAGAAAGACCCAATAATGGGTGCCAATGCTTCTGCTTTGAAAAGCCCTGTTGGTGCTTGCGTTTCTACGGTTTGATAGTTTGAGGAAACAAAAGCGCCTTTTGCCCATAATCCTGCTTCTGCTGCACGCCGGTGGACAAGACCTTGTAAACGTTTTCCTCCCGCTTTGGTCCACTTTTGTAATTCAGCAGGTATTGCTTCATAATCGCCTTTGTTTAGTTTTTTCAGTAACGTAGAATTTTGGAAAGCTGGAATGCCTACATTATAGCAAAAGGAAACAAGAGCACCAAACTGCTCGTCACTTAAATTCACACCAACTGCTTTTTCTACCGCTTGTTCATATTGGCGCAAATCTGCGAGAAGCATGGTTTCAGCTTTTTTTTCTGTAATCACCATCCCCTCAATAACTGTTGGTTTGCCAGCTTTTCCCGTATGTCCGTAGCCAATCGTCCAAACACCCGAGACATCTTGATAAGCCTGCAAGCGCAAACCTTCCCACTTTTTCAAACAATATAAACAATCCTCGCTTATTTTCCGTGCCATCGTTCCAATTCCATTCTATAGATATACCTTTATAAGTACTGCTCCGTCACCACCATCGCCACTTGATGAGTCTGTTGCATCTTTTCCGGGGAAATAACCACCACCACCACCACCATAAAGTTCCTTACTCCCTTTAGGACTTAAAGCGCCTTTACCACCATGACCGCCCCACATGCTATGTCCACCATGACCGACTTGACCATTAGAATAACTACCGCCACCGCCACCACCACCACCATAAACACTACTTCCACCATCACCACCTTTACCGCTCATGCCGTCAGGTCTGCCAGTATCACCTTCCCCACCTTTACCGCCAGTGCTACCACCGCCACCACCGCCATAAACACTACTTCCACCATCACCACCATTACCGCCTCTACCGCCTCTATCGCCCATGGTGCTAGTACCACCATCACCACCTCTACCGCCTTTACCGCCTAAACCATAAACACTACTCCCACCATTACCACCTCTACCGCCTTCACCGCCCTGAAAAACACCACCATTACCACCCCAACCGCCCCAACCACCATCAGATAAAAAATTATCGCCACCACGACCGCCACTGCCACCATTGCCAAGACCTTTGTCATAACCACCATAACCGCCTTGACCACCATGACCGCCAAGAAAACCATCTCCACCATCACCGCTATCTTTGTCTTTAGCATCCTCACCTTTAAACACGCCTTTTTGATAAGGTTTAATGGAGCCTTCTCCACCAAAAGCTGTAATAAATTGACCAACTACTGTGGGACAGCCTGCAGGATTCTCAGGAGATTTTCCGCCTTTTCCAATACACACCGAATTATTCCCAAGAAATTTCTTCTTTGTTCTTACATACGTACAACAACCACCAAAACCACCTTCGCCGCCTTGTATATAATGAAGACTATCTTTCCCAGCATCGCCGCCACCCCAAGCCCATATTTCAAGTTCCGTTTCATCAGTCGTTCCTTCTGGCCAAAGAATATCGCCACTTTCTGTCATGAGAATTTCAACAGGTTTTTTATAGCCATTCTTATCGCTGTTGTTGCAATTTGCTTTCATTGAAGCCATGAGGTCGGCTGGTGAGATAAGGGCGTCTATTGTTTTTGTACCATCAATCCAGTCTTGTTGTGCAAGAGGTTGAATGAGATCAACTTTTTTCTGTACACTGCGGGCTGTATCTTGGGCTTTATCGGCTGTCGTTTTTGCTTCACTTGCAACATGAAGCCCTTGTTGTACAGCGTCTTCAACTTTATCAATTTTTGTAATCTGTGTACGTTCTTGGGGCGTTAAGATAAGATGCTCATTTCCCTCTTTCATATTCTCCATATCAAACGCATCTTTTTCTATTTTATCTGGATCATAAACTGATTTTGACATACCAAAAGACTTTGATGCTACGAAATAGCTAATGGTATTTTTGAGATCTGCTGGAGATATGGGATAATAAACGCCTTCAATTCCCTTCTGCCATTTTTCTATTGTTGGTTGGCTAGGGCTTAACCACTGTAGCTTTGATCTTTCCTCTGTTGTTAAAATCTTTTTGGTAGGACCCTCACTCATATTTTCCATAGAAAATGCATTTGCCCTCACATTATTGGGGTCATATGTCGCCATACTCATATCGCCAATTCCTAACGGCGATATTTTTATCCAACCATCCCCTGATAAAATCGTATTTTCACTAGCCTCCCCTCTTGCCCTAATATCGTTAACAGTAATCTTATCTTTATAAGCAAGGGCTCCACTATCTCTCTTTGCAAGCGCTTCATCAGCTTTCTTTCCTTGAGCTGCACTCGCAAAATATCCAACATCATAAGCTGCTGCACTGCCCACAGAACTTGGAGCAAGAGCCTTACTCTCTAAAACTCCCTCTTTGACTTCTTCCTTCGTTGCTGGTTCAAGCTTAAAGATATGCGTATGATAGGGTAATGGCATGGTCTTTCATTCCTTAGTAAATCTGTTTTTGGGGTTTTGGGAGATGTGAGACTGTAATTCATTAATAAGTTTTTGCATGGTCTCTATACGTTTATCCGTCACTTCTTTATATTCTGCAAAAGCGCTTAAAAGATCATGCTGTATGTCGCTTTTGACAAGATCAAGCACCTTATTTAAGGGCGCATGGACTATGCGATTGCTTGCATAAAAAAGGACGCGGATTTGCTCCGCGTCCGCAATATCATCAATAGCAGACGGATTATTAATCATCTGAAAAACTCACGACTTTATGGCATAAACAACCGTCGTATTCACAGGACGCGTTTCTGTCTCACCTGTGGAAGATATGGTTACCTTATGCGTGTGTGCCCCAGCAGGCTCTGTTACTCCTGTGGTGGATACAGGATCATAAAATGGATTCCTTCGACCAACTCTATTGGCTGGCCATCCAAATGTTTGATAGCGAAAACTGTGGGTATGCTCCCCTGCCTTTTCAATGGTGGCGGCGTGTGTATGTGCTTTAAGAGTATCATACTGTGTCTTGGCAAATTGTCTACTTCTGTCTAAGCCGCGACCATTATCAAAGCCCCGTAAAAACATTCCTCTAAAATCTGGAACTTTAAAAGTTGTATCGCTGTCTTTTCCCCATTTATCACCTATTGCCTTGAATAATTGCGGATACTCTTTGCGTTGATACGTTGCTCCATCACATAAAAGCCAACCACTTGGCAGTTCTTGCATAGCAAAGGTGGCAATAAACCCGCAAGGGAAGGTTTCAACCTTTGGAGGTGGAATGGGGGTAGGATTTAAAAGATACCAGCCATCAAGATCTTTTGTTGATGAGCCATCATTATAGACGATTTCATAAATACCACCCGTTTGTAACTCACCACCCTCTAATGGCACTATCCCCCTATTGCTCATTTTATAGAGTGGCTTTGCCCCTATATTATTCACATTTATTGTTGCAGGTCCCACATTTGTACCACGTGCTTTAAAGCGTAGAATGATATCATTTTTATATTTTTCTATAGGCGAAACCGTTGTTAATGTTATGGACGTTGTTTTCTCTTGTTCACTCACCATAAATTTTGCATCAAGAGAACCACCATTATCGGCAAGATATTCACGCACACGCTGCATCATGACACGCGCACTATCATTGACAGAACTCGGGGGTTGTCCCTCTGACCAATTAATCATGCTATCGGAATGCGCATTTTTATCAGCTGTTAGTGACCAATCATAAATATCAGACATAATAAGCCCCCGTTCTTCTTAATAATTCTTCGCGCAATTGCTCTTCTTTTTGCCGCCCATAAGAACCAACAGATTGCCGCCTTGAGGGATCAATCAGAGCTGTTAAATCTGTCGGGTGCCCAGTCGATTGTGAGAAACCCGCTATGACTGGTTGCTGTAACATTTGTTGCTGTACCATCTCTGCCTGCTGTTTTTGTCTTTCTCCATTCTCTCTCATTAAATGAAGCAAGCCGGAAAAGCCCTTTTTAAGAGCACCTGCATCAATACCTTGCCCTTGCAATGGTGTGGTTTCCATAATCCGTCCTGTTAAATTGTCTCCGCTTTCAGGTGCCATCATTCTGTTTGGGAATGGCGTATCATATGCCATTAATTGGTTTCCCCCTTGATCACCTTGACCCACTTGATTCCCTTGAAGTGTCTTTTGAAGCCTCTCAAACCCACGCAAAGGACCCACCTCGTTTGGTGCTGCTTGTCCATTGCTTTGGTTTTGCTGTATCATTCTCTTCAAAGCATCTCCCGTTTTATTGTAAAGCCCATAAACATGATTCATAAAATCCCCTGCTGTAGCTTCCATATCGCCACCATTGAGTGTGACTGCCTGTCGACCTAAAAGCTGGCTTGCTGGAATATGTGGATTTTTTATAAGCTTCACAGCCCCTGCTGGTCCTTGTTGATGTGCAAGATAAAGCTCTGCCTCTGATGGCTCTCTGCCTAATGCTGTGGCTAAATAACGTGTATTATCCTTCGTTAACCGTGCCATAGCATCGGTTGCTTGAAAGGGATCAAACTTGTTATTGAGTTGATAGTGTTTTGCTGTTGAATCGAGAAATTGATACAGCCCTCCCGCACTGCTGTTCTTATTTCTTGCATTTGGATTACCATTACTTTCTATCATAGCGACACGTTCAAGAAAGCTTTCTGGCAAACCATATTTTTGTGCTGCCTGTGAGATAGCACGCTTTACATTGGGATGAAAATTGATCATTAGTTTATAACCGTTCTATCAGCACTGCTATTCAAAAGAATACCAAGAAAATTGAAGAATTTTGTGTGATCTTCTTTTGTTATTAAGCGTTTCTTTTCTGCTTCATGAAACTTCTTAATTAATTCAACGGCTTTTTCTCTTGCTAACCCAAAATCTCCTTTTTCCCGTGCTGTTATGAGAGCCGCAATATCTCTCTCAGTCTCTCTATGAACGCTTGAGAATTTGCGTCCAAATTTCCCTAAGAAATTTTTTACAACTGCCTTGATGAAAGCAATCTTTCCTATACCCATAGTCTGTTGTGCCCCCCTCTCTTCCACTTCACCTATATGGTTTGGCAATCGTGCAAAAAGCTGTGTTCTTTCCACTTCTGGTCGCAACACTTTCATAAGTTGCTTGGCTTTATCCTCACCAAAAATATGCTGTAATTTTTCTTGACCATTTTGTGTATCAAACAAACTCAAAAGACTGTGTTCAAAATTCTGTGCATTGCCTGCCGCAGTTTCTATTTGTGACCGCATCCCTTTTTGAAAAGCCTCTTTTTCCATCAACCCCAAATCTGAAAGTTGTCTGTTGATTGTATCAAGATCAACACTCTTATTCAGTGCTTTTTTTCCTTGCTCCAAAGCATCACCGATAGTACGCTCGTCATAATAAATTTTCCGTGCCTTAATATATTCTGGAGATGATGTATCCAAAACGTCCAGAATGCGTTGTTTGAAATCAGTCAAATCTCGAGCATATCCCCATTTTCCTTTGATACGTGTAGAATTAATTTGATCATCCAAAACCTCTTTCATCTTATGTAAAATTCGCATATTCAGCTTTGGATATCCATTGATCCCACTAACGTTTGCATCCACTTCATTTGGCTTTGTGCAATTGCTTTTTTATAGGCTTTTTGGAAGGCAGGAGTTTCTTGCAACCGCGATAAATCTTTACTGACAGCATTAGAAATAGGAGAAGCTTTCGCCCTCTCATAAAATGGTTCAGCCTTTTTCTGTGCTTGTTTGATAATCTCTTGCTTTAAATTAAGCGTATCTACTTTTGGACCCATCACATCTGTCAACGCATCCTTTACCCGCAGTGCACTTGCACCTTGCCTTTCATTCAAACGATTACTTACGAGCGAATATGTATCATGGTCTTTTTTTGCTGCCTTAAAAGCTCTTGTAGCAAGCCCATCGTGAAGATCAATAATCATTGAATCAGGACCTCGCTGTTTTAATGCCCTTTCAAGCTTATCAACACCTTCATCCCCTAAAGTTTGGCTTACATCCCTAAGCGCTCTATCGCTTATGTGAAATGCCTCTTTTTCTACTGGTTCAGTTTTACCAAACAATTTCTCAGCTGTTTTTTTGAGAGCCTCAGGCGTTTTTTTAAGTGATCTTGTCGCAAAAGATGTTGCTTTTGATACACCACTGGCAACAAATGGTGTTGCAACGCCTAGCCCCGCACCTAATCCTGCAGACACTAGAGTATCTGCAAGCCCTTCCCCCTCACCACTGCCTGCTATCCCACCATAAATGGCTCCAGTTTTTGCTGCACGCCCCAAGCTAAATTTTGCCGCCTCTTTACTTGCTGCGGCTTTCATTGCGGCTTCACCTGCCGCTTTTGCCGCTGCCCGTTCTGCACCCTCTGCTAAAGCAGATTGCACCGCCCTTTCTCCTGCTGCTAAAGCTTTACTGGTTATTTGTGCTCCTGCAACACCAGCTCTACCTCCCAGCACAACATCAGCCCCAATTGCCGCACGAGTAGCAGCAGGAGCGCCAAGACCTGGTATTAGAAAAGGAATTGCAGCGCCCGCTAAATTCCCCGCAAGAGATAGATAAAAATGATCTCGGTTCGCCGCTCTTTGATAATCACGCCATCGCTTTGTTACTTCATTATATTTTTTGACTGCCTCATCTGTTCCATTCCACAACCCCTCCCAAAGTGCTGATGCCAACCCTGCTGCTTCATCATCATAGCCTAGCGTTAACCCATGAAGAGCACCCCATCCAAAAGCACCCGCTGCACTTGGATGTGGATCATCTTCTGCTGTGATCGCATTATTTTCTGCAAAAGAACCCCTTAGCCTTTCCTGATTCTTCGCGAAAAGCTCTTGAAGTTGTTCTGGTGTATAGTCACTTACATGCCCAATGACTCTCGTGTTTTTACGATTAATAAGAGGAAGAATTACTTCAGCCATTGGTTTGTTTCTCCTTAATGCGTCCATCACTATCAATAAACAATACACCTTCCGGTAATGCTTCTATCTGTTTTTCTATTGGATCATTTGACTGTGCATGATTTCCCTTATAAGCATCTTTCCCATAGGCTGCTTGAACGAGCTCGCTTGTTGCTTCTGCACCACCAAAAAGAATTGCGCGCGTTGCTGCATTGGATTTATTGAAAGTGTCAATAACTGTTTTTAAAGATTTCTTCATTTGCTCTGCGGAAAGGTTTTGATACAGTGCCGCTACAGAGTTTTGCAAGGTTTGCAATTCCATATTAGACAAGTTCCCAAAGCCAGATGCGCCATTTGGTGAAAATGCTTTTGCTTTTCTCAAGGCATCAATCCCAATATTCGCCTTTAATGAATCAAGCATATGCCCAAAATCTTTTGCCTTAAAACCAGGTATGAATGACTCTATAGAACCCGTGAAACCAACAACATGCGGGTGTTCCTCAATAATTTTTAGTAATTCTTTAGATGCCGAGAGTATACGATTTGATCTGTCCGTTGTATCCAGAATTTGCATTTGTGTTTGTTGGTTTTTACGCTCCTCCTCCTTCTGTTCTTGAATTAATTTATGTTCTGCACCACTGCCTGCAATTGGCACCGCACGTATGCCACCAAGTGCATTTTCATCCTTAACATACATATAACCTGATTCAGGCTTTGACAGCATGCCATCGGTATTCCCCCCTAATCCAGAAGCAGTGGAACGTTGTCCTCCTTGGACAGGTATAATTTTCCCTGTGCTTGTTGAGACTTGGAAAACCATATCCTCAGGCAATCCTTGCTCTGCCTTTTCTGCTGCTGTCAATGTTCTATAGCCTTCTTGAGGGCTTAACGTGTTGCCTATAACTTTCATGGCAAGATCAGGATATTGCACAAGGGCTTGTGCGTCTTTATCACTATATCCTTTTGAGCGTAAAAACTCAAAAATTGGTCTATTTTGAGCACGTATATTATTGCCCTGCCGCATAACAAGCGCCGCATTTGAAAAACTTTCCTGTGGTGTCTTCCCTGATGCAAGCCCCGCAAAAAAATCCATGAGATGCTCGGAAAATTCTGATTTTCTAAAACGCTCCCATAAGCTACTTGGGTCTGCATCTTTATGGATAAAATTTCCAACTGCGTTTACATAATCGGTTGCCTGTTCGGCCTTAGCATTTGCTTTTAAATGTTCTTCTTCTGGAATAGGCGTATGAGAAAGTTTTTCTTCATTGACAGGGCTGCTCTCCTGCGGATTTTCTGCCATAGATCTGTTGTTGATCTCTGTAATATAATCCATCACATCTTTTTGCTGTCGCCCAGCTTTATCTCCACTAGACTGATCAATGTTCCCAACAAGTGGAGTTTGAGGGATCATTGATGCAACGCCTCCCTGCTCTGAGAAGTCATGTTTTTGTTGCTCTGGCACCTCTTGTATCTTAACAGTATCCTTTGAAACATCCGGCAAGGGGGGCATTTGGCGCTTTAAATCATCTGTAGACATAATCAATTCTGCTAGCGTTTTTTTCCCAACTTCTCCTCCTCCTGTTTGAGCACCGCGAATAAGCTCTGTAGGACTCAATTTTTGTGGAGTATTATCCCCATTGCTCGCATCAAAAGGGTTTGTGCTAAAAGCAGCACGTTCTAAAAAACTTGGCTTGTATCGCCCTTCCAACGGCGTGCTTGGAGGGGTAGAAAGCTGTTCGAACAAATGCTTTGGCAATTGAGGCATGACCTGATACATCAAGGGACGCAAAAATTTTGGATCAAACAACTTTAAAAGAGAATTTGTGTTTTCTTGTTCCATCACTGCACCCTTTCCATCTCAAAGCCAAGCTTGCCATAATTCACATGCAAAAATCCTGTCGCCTTATGTAAGAAAACAGCTTCAGGCTTTAACTTTAAAACATCTTGTGCCATCACCCCGCGATAGCGCTCTGGATAACCCTTGTAATTATACTCATAGAGTTTGTGTCCATCTCGCTGCCCCACTTGTACGATATTTTCTTTCGCTCTGATGTCGCTAAGCCCAGCAAAAGTACCAAGTATAGTTCCAACATTTCCAACAATCTCCCACGGATTAGGTTTTGGCTGTGGAGTCAATGTCGTCATTTGTCCTGTTCGCGTTCCATAATTTCCAGCAACAGCCCCACCAGCTGCGAGCAACTTACTTAACTGGTCCCAATCAAGATTGTTCTGCTGTTCCCATTTTTGCCGCTCTTCATCCAATTGCCGTTGATGATTGGCATCAAGCAAACCGCCCCCTGCCAATGCGTTGATATTTGCCTGACCTTGACCTTGAAAAAAGTTATTAGCTCCCGCCAACTGATTTTGATTTGCTTGGTCAATGAGACCATTGGCATTCATCATGTTGTTGACATCTTGGTTATATTGCTGCGACAAAGCTTGTGTTGCTATACCCCCCAATTCATCTGCCAAAACACCGGTATGTGCACCCGAACCATAACGCCCCGCACCTGCCATTGAACTATTAATAGAGTTTGTTGCTTTGTTTAATGCGTTTTGAAGTGCTTCATTAAAGTAAGGATTGTTGCCTATTTGCTGCCCTGAAGCCATGTTTTTTAAGTTTTGGCTTGTTGAACTTTGCCCTGTAGCTAATCCATTTAAGTAATTGTTATCATAGTTATGCGTATTATTGGTAAGCCCATTAATCGCATTTTTTGTTTGATCACTTAAATCTGCAACACGCTGCCCATCATAAACAGCTTTTCCGCTGTCTTGGTTATAAAAAGTCATGGCATCTTGAGCAGCACGTTCAAAGATGCCCTTTGCCCATGCAGGAGGGGCATTTGTTTGCGTCGTGTTTTGGGTATTCTGGATTGGTTTTGAACTTTTTCCCATGTTAAAGTTGCTTTCTATATTCTAAAAGATTAACGAGATATCCATGCGATTTAAGAGATTTTTCCCACCCACGCCTGCCTATGATAACAAGCTCTTTTGCCCCTTTTTCCTTGTAATAAGCTTCAATCTGAGTGATAAGCTTCGTGAGGTGTGCTCCTCCCTTTCCACCAAGTGTGACAATAACCGCCCGCAAAGCGCCTGTGACAAGTTTTTGTAACTGTGTTGTGACATGCGCCATAAAGTTTTCATGTGCATCAACGATAATCCAAAGAACTTTTTCTCCCTTCAAAATATCGTTTAAAATAGTCTCTGTATTATAATCATCAGGGAATTTTTGATTAAAATAAGCTATTGATTTTATCACATTGTCAAAATAGGGCGCCATTTGTTCAGCGCTCCATTTTTCCGTGTTATAAATTTTAAAACTCATCTTATGCCCGCCGGTTTGAGCGTCACATCAAAGCCTGTTATATGTGTCCATGGCGTGCCTTCTGGTATTCTCAGACGCAAAGCGTGATAACGCGCTCGTGAGCGGATATTGTACATCCCACTGCTATAGCCAGCGTAACGTTCTTTTGCCCAATTTAATTGATTTCTATCATCAATGATAAAAGCAGCTCCAACGCTTAAAAGGCCATTTGTCGTATCAGCTTGAACAAAAGCCTCACTCATCAAGTTGATCTGCCTGCCTGTATCGCCTACAGTTTGTGACGCAATCACTGCTTCCATCGGAGAACCTGCAAAAAAACCAAATCTATTGTCTTCTGTAAACGCTCCCAACATTGGCGCGCCATTTTGCCACATTTTACTATCAAGAGAGGCGCGTAAATCTTTCAAACACTTTTCTACTTCGTCTAAACCTTCTAAGGTATAACCTGCCGCAAAAAGAGGAAATAAGAGAAGTCTTTGACCTTTGATGACACTCCATATTTGCAAGAGCCAATCATAAACATAGATATTCATCCCCATCATCTCGTCATTGATAGAAAAATAAACGCGTGAATAGACCGGATCAATACAGGCTCTCATCTCATCAATGGCAAAGTTATTATAAAGCGTAAAGATTGTTTTATCGACTTTGCCAAAACCAATAGGCAATATTTCTCCGATATTGTTGATTTGATAAAAACCATCATCAGAGATAAAGAAAGTATAGTCTCCACGGCTTGCAATTGCCTTACTGCTTTTTGCCCCTATTTTGTCTTTTATTTTTACAAAACTAAAGATTATTTTAGACCCTGGAACAAAGGTTGCATGATAAATGGCAGAACGCATAAAAATCAGTGGGTTGGTTGCTTGTGTTGCTCCTTGTATATATTCCCCATCTGGAAAATCCTGATAATCGCAACTTTTCTCACCAACCTTCCAGTGTGTCGCATCATTGAGACCTGACCAGTAAACACGATTTGGCTTGTCTGTTAATTTCATCAAACAGACAAAATCTCCCCAAATACGAACAAGTCCAGCACGCGGAGGATTGCCTCCCAAATCCTCAAATCTCTCTGCTGTCTTCAAGGCAAATATTTGTGGTGTATCATTGTTGTTAACAGCAATGATGTAATCACCAAAGACAGCAAAAGACCAAGGGGCCATTTCATTGGCATGATAGGGTTCGCCAAGCTTGCTCACATCTTTCCACCCGCGCGTGCTGTTATCATATTCGTAGAGTTTTGTTGAGGTCCCTACAATGATGCGCACACCACTTAATGAGCGTACAGCATAGACCCCCAAAATGATATCGGGAAAAGGTTCTGAAACCGGTGCAACTTTGGGAATTGGAATATAGGAATTTGGGGCTGGTAAAACATTTACGATCTCACGAGAATAACCACTATTGGTAAATGCAACATCGGGTCTAAACTCGGCAATAGAAATAAAAGTCATCAGAAATCCGTATGTTGAATTTTGAGCAAATTCTTGCGCCGTGAGGTCTCAATTTGCAGCGCATCAAGTTGCTCTTGAAACATAGCAAAAGCCGCCGCTGCCATCTGTGGTTCTTTCATAATATTGGTGTAAATTTCATATTTTGCCCGCGTTTTGATCAGCTCATAGGCTTCCAAAAACCATATGGACGCTTCTTTTACACTCTCAATATCTTTTATTCTGATCGGATCAAGAAGGAGCCTGATAGAATAGACACGGTCTGGGATGGGATACAAAATAAGCTTTTGGGCAAAATAACTGTAGTGGGTGGGCTTCCCATGGTGGGGCTCATTCTCAAAGTTCTCAAGAACAAGCGGATCTGTATACAAAAGCTTTGATTTGCTGTGATGATCCTCATAAATATAAGCATCAACAATGCGAACAGCCGTTGGAATAACTGGATTTTCCTCAGCTCCATAGCGGCTTTTCCCCTTGAGAGTGGTCAAAACAACTTTGCGACTTTCATTGAAATAAAAAGGCAATCGTTCACAAAAGCGAATGGCTGAAAATATCGCCTTTTGAACTTGATCCACATATTCATCTGTTTGATCGTCTATTTCATCTTGAATATCATTCACCATCTGAATGAAATTTTTATTATGAGGAACAAGAGTCTGTTTGTCGCCAATCGGACCACCTGTCTGTACTACTATTGTCATAATAACTCTCTTCCAAATGTCTTAAAAACTCTCGAGAAATGGGGAGGTAAACAATAGACGCCCCCCCCCTTATGCCTTTCAATTTGCGCCTTTAACGATTGGTATAAAACTCAACAATCACCTCAGCCTCCCCTTTGCTGCTTTTTGTCTCTTGTGTCATATAAATGAGCTGTTCAGTGTCTTGTGGAACATCGCGGATCTCTATGGGGAGCAAAAGATGATCTACATTGGGTGAAAAAAGCGTTGCCTTACCGTATTCATCTCCATGAATGGTTTTTCCAAAGACAACATTTGTCAGATCAAAATCCTTCAGGGTATAAATTGTAATGTCTTTGAGAAACGCCCCACGGGGGAGAACGCCAATTTTCGTGACCAACCCTTGGTCTGTATGTTTAATACGCGCGCGTAAAAAACTCACCTGCTGCGTCGTGTTGTTGCGTCCCTGCAAAACAGATGGCAACCCCTCATCGCTCATGCCAACAGTTTCACCAGCTTCTGGTTTCATTGGAGATATTTCTTCCATCATTGTTCTCCTTTCATGACGTTAAAATGGTTAGCTGATTTCAGCAAAAGAAGGGATCACAATCGTGCCAAAGTCTTGTCCCCCTTGATCAGAATGCGGCAAGGTATAGCGTGACTTTTTCATACCGATAATGGTCTTTGCTGCCACCCCAAATTCCCGTTGATAATCAAACAGTTCTTCAACAAGTTTATAGCGTGTTCCCCCTTTCCCATCACCTCCTGTTGCTCCATTGCCAACGCGCCCATAAGCCATAATAACGCTTTGCGCCCCAAGCAAAATAGCACGACGAACAGAGGAAACTGGCTCCCCTGTCTTTGAATTTACACCGTTTGGCACATGTTCAGCTTCACGTAAAATGACACCGTTATACATACCCAAAGAGCCATCAAAAATAGGATTTTTAGACCGTGAACCATCGTAAGCTGCTTTGGTAATGTCTAACCATTGCCCGCTCTTTGTATTGGTACGCAATTGAGTTACCTGTGTTGGATGGAGATACATCACATAAGCAGATTTTCCATCAACACGAACAGGGCGCAAGCGTGGATTAGCAAGTTTCGCCCGTTCAACAGCTTTATCTATAAGATCTAAGGTAAAAACATCCTCTTTTGTCAGTTCTTCATCCGTCTTTTTTTTAGCGGGGCGAATAACTCGCAATTTGCTTGGCTCTAAGGGCGCATTAAAACCATAATGTACGGGTTTGAGGGTTATGGTGCGTCCTTCAAAATGAATCCATGGTGCGCTATAGCCTGCTGCCTGAATGAAAAACATCAGGCTTAAACGGTCGGCATACCAATCAACAAGCCCATCTTTTGCTTCCTCGCGTAAGTTAAATAACACCCGTTGTTGATCAATGGTGCCTTCATATTTCACGCGCACTGCATGAGAAAGCTCGTTGATGTGCACCGTTTCATTCATAAATTGGAGGGCTTCTTCATTGCCTTCCAGCGTTTGCCCCTCGCTCACACCATCGCCCATCAGTTGGACTCGTAATCCGCTCGTCACAGTGTCACCAGCGGATTTTCCGAGCATATCCAATACTTGGATAATGCTGTTTTTGCCTTTCCCCATTAGCGGTGCAATAGGCAACGCCTTTGAAGTTTCTGTGTTTAGCATCTTAGCCCAAACGCCAACGGCTAATGGGTCATTAAGATTTACCTGTGTTACTGCCATTTCAAACAATGCCTTTCTTGGTTTTTAAAACTCGCCTTGCGGCACCCCCAAACGATAACAATCACTTGGTTCTCTGTGTTGCGCTACCGCGCACATCTTCACGCTCTGCTCATAATTTGTTCAAATTTTTCGGGATTTTTTTCAACCCATACAGCAAATTCGGCTTCTGGCATGGAAAAAAGCGTTCTCACATCCATACCACCTGTTGGGGTTTGCCCGCCACGCGCTGTCAGTGTTCGCGCTGCTTGAGAGCGCTCTTGAAGGACTCCCACTTCGTCGTGAACTGGCGCTCCACTATAACCAAAAGCTTTCGCTTTT
This sequence comes from Bartonella sp. ML70XJBT.G, assembly GCF_028618575.1. Lineage (GTDB taxonomy): Bacteria > Pseudomonadota > Alphaproteobacteria > Rhizobiales > Rhizobiaceae > Bartonella. The sequence goes on from NZ_JAQITA010000003.1 coordinate 168,671, forward strand.
TGCACAAGCACCTCGATTGGGTTTATGCCGGCTTTTTGGCATTGCTGGCATATTTGACGCAATTCAGCACCAATTTGCTGTTGGCGTGCCACAGGGTCTTTCCATTGCGGATAAAGGCTTGCTTGCGCTTGTAGAACATTGTCTGCTCTTTCATAGAGATAGTCCGTGATACTGTCTAAGTCTGGATATTTATCTTGTACCTGCGCTTTGGCTTCCTCGAAATAATCCCCTAACTTTTGGCGTTCATATTCCTCTTGACTCATGCGCTCTTGGCTCTCTCTTATATGAGAAAATTCATCAAGCAATTTCTGTTGTTCCTGTACCTTATGACTAAGCCATGCAACATGTGCTTTTGGGTCGTCTTCTAGGGATGGAACATTTTCATCACGGCGACGCGTGATTTCTTCTTGCATTGCGGCATATTTTTGCGCAAACTCAATGGCAAGTTCGCGCGCTTCAGCAGCACTTTGTTCTGCCTTTTGGCGTGCTTGCCGTTCTTGCTCTAATTTATCAGATTCTATTGCATCAGAACTTGGCTGCTCCTGAAGAGCTTCTACAGGTGGCTGTTCAGAACTTTCCTCTGCTTCAAACACCTCTTCAACTTGCTCTGGCTCGACCAACTCAACAGCATTATCACTGGCAAAATGTTCGTCATAAATTGCTTGTTCTTCAGGTGTAAACTCTTCTTCCATATTCTCTTTTGCTCCTTTAGTAGATTTGCGCTCTTGCTGTTGTTGCTCGATACTGTTCCAATTGTGCTCGATACGCTTTTCTCTCTAGGTCACGCTGCGCTATCTCATTTTTTGCCCGTTGTAGTTCGAGCTGCATGCGCGCTTGTTCTTGTTTCAAGAAAAGCTCAATATTTTTCTGCTGCAACGCTACCTGCTTTTGTTGTGCATCAAGTTGATAAAGTGCGCCCTTTGCTTGGCACTCCTGTTGTAAAGCTGCAATCTTTGCTTGTTGCTCTGGCGTTAATTGTGTTCCTTGGCTTTGTTGCATCATCTGCTGTTGCTGTTGTTCTTGTTGTGCCTGCTGTGCCTTTGCGGTTAAACTTGCCACCAATGTTGCCGGTAATGGTGAAAGCTTTAAAAGATCTGGAATCATCTCTGGTGTTAAGAAACCACCAAGCAACGGCAACATCTGCGTCATTGCTGCAAAAGTTCTCTCTTTTTCATTGGGGCTTGTTGGTGAATCATCAACAATAATGTCGTATTCAAGCGTTGTGACAGCTTCACGTGTTAAGGGTACATACTGCGCATTTTCTGGTCCAGAAATCCGTACCAAACGCCCATCGGAAAGATAGTTTTGAATAAGATAAAGGATAATCTTTCCCTGTCGGCACCGATAAAGCTTGAGATTATCAAACAGCCCTGCAAGCAAATTAAGCGTTGATTGCCGGCGTGTATTTTCCAAGACATTGGCTTGATTAACCTCTCTTGTGCCGATAAACTCTGCCGATAATCCTGTTACATGCGTTATCGCTTCACGCGATTCATTAAACAACTGAAAGAAGCCTTGAGGAAATTGTGCACTTGGCTTCGGTTGAATTTTTCCTCCTGTAAGCGCCCCGTTTTTAACCCAAGTAATGGTATCGGTTCGTGCCCAATTTTCTAGGGCTTGGCGCTCATCATCAAACGCGCCTCGTTCTGCCATCAAGCCACCTTTGGCTTGACTATTCAAAATATACATGACCTGACTAAAATATTTATTCGACCATTTTTGTGGATCTTTTGCGGGGCGAACAATCCCGTAAAACTGGTTCTTAAGTTTATCCAGTGTGCCTGTGATGCATTCCCAGCCAAGCTGCCCGTCGGGGGCTAATGGCTTATCGGGCTTTGCTAAAAGACGGCGTCCCAAAAAAGCGCGTCTTACCACTTTTTTATGAAAACACACCCCTTGGAGTTGTGGTACGACCCTTTGCAGCTGTTCGAACTCTTGTTTGCTATAACTACGCATCTGTCCCGTTTGAAGATCAGGCGCCTTGAAATAAGCTTCGTATTCAAACCAACGGCATTCAACAAGTGTAACATACCGTTTTCCAGAAAGTGAGTCTGATGATGAAACAGTATTGGAATCCTCATGATAGGCATCAAGCGATACATGATACTCCTCACAAGTCGTTGTCTCATCAATTGCCCAATCGGCATGAAGATCTTCAACTGCCACATCAGGAAAAATACTTTTAGCATCCTCAATGGTTTTACGGTCAACATACCACATACGCTGCGCATCAATGAGATTGGGTCGCACAGCATTGGCATCCCATACCATTTTTAAGGGATCTAAACGCTGGACAGCGGGGGTTCCTTCAGGATCTGTTTCATAATCAAGTCTGGTATCTGTCCAGCCCATGCCACAAATGACCATATCCTGAAAAGCATCGGAATCGGCATATTCCGCCTCTGCCTCATCACGAAACCATTCTGCTGCTCCGGTGAGCAATTCATTGGATATTGCGGCTCCTACTTGCCGCGGTTGAAACTGCACTTCACGCTTGTTATTACGCTCTGCCCCAACAATTGCATTGACAAGGGGGGCAATGCGATTAAAGGTCATGACGGGGCGGCGTTGCGCCTTTAAAACTGCAAGATCTTCCTCTGCCCATTGACGACCATTATAAAAATCAAAATCTTCACGTGCCTGTTCACGCCATTCATTGACGTGTTCGACATCTTCCTTATACCAAGATTTTAAGCGCCTATAGAGTTCATATTCATCCAAATCTGTCGTTTTTCTAGAGTTATGACTTAAAATGCCATCCATGATGCCGCTTCTCTTTCCATCGTGCGATAACGTTCTTGTTGTTGTTTTATGCGTGGTGCTTCATAAACAATGCACATCAGTCCAAAGGCATCGGCTGCATGACTCGACCAATCATGCTCGGCGCCTAACCCTATATTCCGCTTCTCATCCCATTTCTCGTGATACCAGTTCAGTGCCTTGCGTCCTGCTACGGTCGTTTCTTCATTGAACCAAACTGAAGGTAAAATACGCCGCACCGCCTCTATCCGCATCTTGACAGCGCCAGCCCCTTGATTAGGAATGACCTGCGTTTCAAAACCCGCATCATTCAAGGCACTCTCAAAACTCACATTATGCACACGGTCTCTGGTTGCACCATCATGGGGGAAAACCATTAATGCCTTCTCATAACCATTTTGACGCAACCAACCGATATGCTCTGATAACGGCTGCCCTTGTGCCTCGTAATAATCAAGTACTCTGATTTCTCTACCAACAAATTGTGCTATCCAAATCGCTGTTGCATCTGCTTTGGCTCCCGTGCCCCCAATATCCCAAAAGGCGCGTATCTGCATCAAAGGATCACGTGCAACACGCCCTATCCGCCCCTCCTCCTCGGCTGCCAACATCTCTTTTTGAAAGTAAGCACCCTGAACAGCGGTAAGATAAGCACCCTCCCATATATGCTTATAGGTCTCTGGACGGTTTCTCAGATCATCAAGTCGGGCTTCATTCAAGATCTTGGGAAACTTCGGATTGTCTGACCAATTGATCTCTACACGCTTAATGGCTTCATTATCTGAAAAACGAAAGCGCTTCTCAACGGGGGCATTATCTCGTAATGGGTTCCATGTTACCCATAATTCTGCTCTCCAACCCTCGCCCTCTTCACGCAATGTCGGTATCAGCGTTTGCCAAGCTGTCTCTGTAACCGGTTCTGCCTCATCAACCCAACAAAGCAAAATACGCCCCATGGATTTGATGCTGGCAATATTCCTATCCAGACCACAAAACTGAAAGCCTATACGACCATCATTTGACTTAATCGAAGACTCCCCAACCTTATAATAGTCCTTTAAAAAGTCATGCGCTTCAATAGCGCGCTTAATCTCCTCTAATGAACTTTCTGCGAGCGAATTTTGAAACTGACGCGCACAAAGGATAGTCCCCGATATCCCTCCCATACCAAATTGATACCCCTTTAAAGCAGCCATCAAAGCAAAGGACCTTGTCTTTCCAGACCCTCGTCCACCCCAAGCCGCTCTGACCAAAGCATCCCCTGCAAAAAGTGGAATAAGCTTTGGTACAATCTTAATCTGTCTTGTCATCATTCATTGTTAAAGGCGCTATTTCCACACGCCCTATGATCTTAATCGCCCCTCCATCTTCCCCCGTCACTTGCAAAGGCAAAACCTTACCAAGCAACGCTAAATAAGCAGCAGGGCATTTAATCGCTTGTTTTTCCAAATAAGAGCAAGGTATTGATTTATAATGATAATTTAGCGTTATTCATATTGAATTAGAACACCGAATAACCTAAGATTCTCTCATTTCAAATCTCTTTATCTTGCATCAATTAAAATCACTCATTTGCACATCACAAGCGGGATGAGTGTGTGGATCAAATTTGTATAAGAAAGGAGTAAAAATGGTCCTTATGAACCGTCTTAATGCAAGGTCTGTCGCAACATTGGGGGCTGGCAAATATAATGATGGTGCCGGCTTGCTTCTTCATAAGCGTAAAGATGGGGGTGCTCAATGGATTTATCGTTATACCCTTCACGGGCGTCGTCGCGAAATGGGATTGGGGGCTTTAAGAGATGTCTCTTTAAAACAAGCCCGTGAATTGGCAAACCAATGGCGTTCTGTTTTACGTGAGGGTCGTGACCCCATTAAAGAACGCGATAAACAAAAGCGTGAAGCAATAAGCAATCTCCATTATTTAAAAGATATTGCTCTAGATGCTTTTGAAAGTCGTAAAGCTGAATTAAAAGGAGATGGGAAAAATGGGCGTTGGTTTTTACCCTTAAAACTTCATATTCTCCCTAAATTAGGCTGTTTGCCGGTTTCTGAGATTACGCAAACAGAGATACGCAATACCCTCGCTCCCATTTGGCATACAAAAGCTTCAACAGCAAAAAAAACACTGAATCGTCTTAATATATGTCTTAAACATGCGGCTGCCTTAGGTTTGGATGTTGATTTACAAGCAGTAACAAAAGCACGCGCTCTCTTAGGTAAACAACGTCATAAGGTCACTAATAGACCAGCCATGGATTGGAAAGAAGTGCCGGCTTTTTATCAGTCACTCTGTAAAACACAAAACATAACACGACTAGCTTTGCGTTTGCTTATCCTTACAGGGGTTCGTACCAATCCCTTGCGTCATATTCGTGAAGATCAGATTGATGGAGATATATGGATCATACCTGCTGAGAATATGAAAGGAAAGCGTGATACAACAAAAGAATTTCGCGTGCCCTTATCAACAGAGGCATTAGAAATTTTAAAACAAGCACGATTGCTTTCTCGTAATGATTTTTTCTTTTCTGCAACCGGTCGAGGTCCCCTTGCTGCTAAGTGTATGGCTCAATATATGAGAGATAATAAACTTGATGCCTGCCCGCATGGGTTTCGCTCTAGTTTACGCGATTGGCTTGCTGAAACAACCGATGCCCCCTATGAGATCGCTGAAACCATTCTGGGGCATGTGGTCGGGGGGCAAGTGGAACGTGCTTATCGTCGTACTGACTATTTAGAACAGCGTCGTGTCTATATGGATAAATGGGCGGCTTATGTTACAGGTCAAGCTTAAGATATGGGGTGTAATACCCCATGATCTGTGGATAACTTACTCTCTCTCTTCTCTCATTCTTTCTCAATGAGACTCATAAATTATCACATCAGAAAATGTATTATAAAACACTGTTTTTTATAGACTAAATACCTTTCTAATGATTCCAAAATGTGCTTAATAAATGGACATGATTTGTTCCCATTTTTTATTATGAAAGGAAATTATTATGACAGAAAACGATATTCTTTTAACTGACCGTGAAAGTGCAAAATTGCTTCATATGAGTGTTTCAACATTCCGCCGTCATGTGACCAATGGCTCTCTCCCAAAACCTTTAAAATTTGGTTTTTTATCGCGTTGGTTACAATCAGATCTGATCAATGTCATAGAGCAAGCCAAACAGCAACGTTATAACGACGTCGCATAAAAAAAACCTTGTCACGTAAGGACGGACAAGGCTTTCCATTTTCACTCAAAGAATGAATAGCAAAATCCGTCCTATGGTGCAATATTCATAGGATAAAAAAACATGTTTTCTTTTACGAATGCTCAGGGCATCACAAATGCCTTGCGTGGGGTTTGGTATGGGCATTATGGAAGTGCCCGTTGTCCAGCCCATGATGATCAATTGCCTAGCTTATCCCTTGCCAATGGACATGATGGGCGTCTCTTACTCACTTGTTATGCGGGCTGCTCTTTTAGAGAGATCATACAAGCGCTTAGAAGAATTGGCTTGCTTGGAAAACAAGCCTTTTTTGATAAAGCTTATGATCAGACGCTTTCTTTCTCAAAACAGTTTTCTGCTGATCTCAAACGAGCAAAACAGAAAACAGAGAGAGCAAAAGCAATTTGGCAACAATGCCAACCAATCAAAAATACTTTAGCAGAAACCTATTTACGTATGCGGGGTATTACATGTGATTTGCCTATAGATTTACGCTTTCATAGCAAGTGTCCACACCCTTTAGGGATTACACTGCCCGCGTTGGTGGCTCTTGTTAAGGGCGCTGGCTCCTTTGCCATTCATAGAACCTTTTTAAAAGCCAATGGCTGCAAAACAGATCAGAAACCAGCAAAAGCCATGTTGGGTTCTGTCATGGGCGGTGGGGTGCATTTAAGTCAATCCAATCCCAAACATCTGGTCATTTGTGAAGGCATTGAAACGGGGCTGTCTCTTCTGTCTGGGTTGTTATCAGAGCCCGTGAATTTATGGGCGTCCCTTTCCACCAGTGGCATGATGCGTGTGAATTTACCCCCTATAAAAGGACGTCTGACAATTGCAATGGACGGCGATGATGCGGGTCGTAAAGCAGGTTTCACCCTTGCAAAGCGTGCTTATAGCCAAGGCTTTGAGGTCTTTATCATGCAAGCTCCAAAAGGAAACGATTTTAATAATGTATTACTTTCTCAAAAGAGGGAACTATGAAAGAAAATCATTTACAAAACAACAATGAAAATACCCCCATCAATGATAACGATAATGCTTGTTTAAAAGCCATTCCTTATGAACAAGCTTTGCAACAAGATGGCTGGGGGGAATTAAAACCGATTGAGAATGCTCTCTTACCCGTCGAACCTTTTCATCCTGCTCAAGTACCTTTAAGTTTAGGGACCTATATTTATGATGTTGCTGATATTCAACAATCTTCTCTTGATTTTATTGCTGTCCCTGCTTTGTGTGGTTTGGCTTCTCTTATTGGTAATGGAGTGCGTGTTGCTCCAAAACAATATGCCAATTGGGAGATTGTTCCTAATCTCTGGGGGGCTATTGTTGGAGAACCTTCAACCATGAAAACACCTACCATGAAAGCAGCTTTATTACCTCTCAAGGACTTTCAAGAGGAATGGCATCAAGAATGGGTAAAGCAGAAAAAAAGCCAAGAAACAAAAGAGATTCTTATGGAATTAGATAAACGAGAAAAGAAAAAACAAGCCTACAAAGCACTCAAAAATCAAGACAAGGAACAAGCCCTTGCTCTTCTTTCACAATCTCTTGAACACAAAGAAACTGATGATGATGACACTCTTAGAAAACGACGTCTTATTGTCAATGATGTCACAGTCGAAAAGCTTGGAGAATTGTTAAAAGAAAACCCCCGTGGTCTCTTAATGGTTCGTGATGAGTTATCTGGTTTTTTATCCACTTTGGAACGCAAGGAATATCAAACAGACCGTGGTTTTTATCTAGAAGCTTTTAATGGAGATGATCAGTTTACTTATGACCGTATAGGACGTGGAACAATTTACATATCTCATGCAACCGTATCCATCATTGGGGGCATTCAACCTTCACGAATTATTCCCATTATTCAAGCCATGCACCATGGAACAAATGATGATGGTTTGCTCCAACGGTTCCAGATGCTGGTCTTTCCCGATGAACGAAAAGAGCGGTTATGGATTGATAGACCTCCCAATCAAAAGGCATGGGAAACCTATCAAGGGATCTTTCGTTCTCTGTATGATAAACCCATTGGCTCACCAGAACACCCGCTGGTGATGCGTTTTTCTGCTGAAGCTCAAGAGATGTTTCGTGAATGGTGGGAAAATTTTCAAAGAACAGTCAAAGGAGGGCATTTCTCTGCCCCCTTACAAGCACATCTTTTGAAAATGCCAAAGACCATACCAACCCTTGCCTTGATTTTTGAACTTGTTGAGGGAGGTCGTTTTGAAATCAATAAAGCAGCCCTTCAAACAGCCTTGCGTTGGGAAAAATATTTGTTAAGTCATATAAAACGCCTTTATGGGGCGTGTGATAAATTAGCAGCAGAGCGTGCAAAATTGATTGTTGAACGCTCTGATCATTTACCCGATGTTTTTACAGCAAGAGATATCTATAGACGATGTTGGAGTTCTTTAAAAGATAATCAAGCTGTTAAGCAAGCTTTAGAGCTTTTATGCCGTTGTAACTATATTCGTGAATTTCCTATAGAGGGGAATGAATTAGGTCGGCGTCCTGATAAACGCTATGAGTGGCATCCTTTGGTTAAAAACAACAGCATAAAACAATAAAAAAACTCTTTTGAAGTCTTAAGACAACCACGCAAAACTCTTTTTATGGTATTCTCATCAAGGAACTTTTCTCCAAAAGCAAATGATCTGAGTGGCTTTGTAAAAAGAGTTTTGTCAGTTTAGTCAGTTCATTCTAGCCCCTATAGCATTTTTTTTAAATGGTAAAAAATTAAAAACATTATATTTCAATATGTTAGTATTTTAATGGTACAACCCTTATTAAGACACAACCCATAAATTCAATCAATAATATATATTTGTCAGTTATCTGTCAGTAAATTGAACTGACAAAAGTGTTCATTTCAATGACGCATAAAACCTATCAAAATAATCATTCTGATGTTTTTTAACACATAGTGCATTTGTCTTGAATGATATATGAAATAAAGAGCAAATTTCACTATTCTGTTGTTGATCTGACTTACGTCATAGGCTGTGGATAAATAGCCTTTTAAACCCCTTTTGAAAAAATTTATCCGTTTTTTCGCACTTTTCTGCATTTTTTCTCAATTCGTTCAAAATGGATTTAATAAGCTTCATTTCGATTCTTTTGAAAAGAATTAACCCTCTCATATCAAAATGGAGCTCTGTTATAATATGCTGCAATCTCTTAAGTCTGATCATGAACAAATCACGCTACGCTCTCTCTTAGAATTCTACCGTAAAAAGGCTAAATCACCCCGTGAATTGGGAACGCTGTTTGAAAACCTTGTCATGGCTTATCTCATGCAAGACCCGTTGCAAAAGCAAGAATACGAAAAGGTTCAAACTTATTCGGAATGGGCTGAGGAACATGATGAAGATGGGCGTGATATCGGCATTGATCTGGTCGCTACAATCCGTGATCAAGGAGGATATGCTGCCATTCAATGTAAATGCTATGACGCCTCTCACATCATTAAAAAAGAAGATATTGATAGCTTTATCGCTGCCTCTGGGAAGAAAATATTCACGCGTCGTATTTTGGTTGATAGCACCGAAAGCAATTGGAGTGATAATGCTAACAATACTTGTGATGGTCAAGAGGTTCGTATTCAACAGATTAATCTGTTTGATTTAGAAAACAGTCAAATCGATTGGGGGGCTTATAAAGAACAAGGACAAGCTGTCCTTAAAGAACAACCGAAAAAAAAGCTTTTAGATCATCAAAAGGATGCACTGAAAGCTGTTTGTGAAGGGTTACAAGAAGCAGACCGTGGCAAGCTTATTATGGCGTGTGGAACGGGCAAGACTTTCACTAGCCTTAAGATAGCAGAGACCATAGCAGGTCAAGGCAAGCATGTTTTGTTTTTGGTGCCTTCTCTTGCTTTGATGTCACAAACAATCCGTGAATGGACCCTTGATACAGAAGTGCCCTTGCGTTCCTTTGCGGTGTGTTCGGATACACAAGTAGGCAAGCGTCGTAAAGGGAAACAGGATGATGAATCTGGTCTGGATGCTTCTGATCTTGTCTTACCGGCTACCACGAATGCAAAAGAACTTGCCCGTAAAGCCAATAAGACCTCTCTTGATGTGATGACTGTGGTCTTTTCGACCTATCATTCCATTCAAGTGATTTCCGATGCACAAAAGGAATATGATTTACCCGAATTTGATCTGATCATTTGCGATGAAGCTCATAGAACAACTGGGGTTGTATTGGGAACAGACAAGCATGAATCTGAATTTATCAAAGTTCATGATAACAGCATTATTCGGGGTAAAAAACGTCTGTATATGACAGCAACGCCAAAAATCTTTGCTGATAGTGCAAAAAAACAAGCCCATGAGATGAATGGCATTTTGGCGTCTATGGATGATGAAGCACTCTATGGAAAAGAGCTTTATACCTACACATTCTCTAAAGCCGTGAAGAATGAACTCTTAGTTCCTTATAAGATTATTGTCTTAGGCGTTAATGAAGAGGAAGTCAGTCAATCCATTCAACATCTGATGA
>NZ_JAQITA010000030.1 GCF_028618575.1 Bartonella sp. ML70XJBT.G
TTACGGGTAAACAGCTTTATTTTGTAGGGGATGCGCTTTCTACGTATTTGGGCGGTGGTGCCAAATATGAGGATGGCAAATGGACAGCTCCAAGCTTCAAGGTTAATATAGTCAAGGATAATGGTCAGGAAAAAAGTGAGACTTATGATAATGTAGCGGATGCTTTGGCAGGGGTTGGTACTTCTTTTACCAACGTTCAGAATAAAATTACTAAGGAGATTACCGACCAGATTAATAATGCGATTACCAATGTACAAGGTGATAGCCTTGTTAAGAAAGATTCAAAGACAAATAATATCACTATTGGTAGAGAAGTAGAAGGCACAGAAATCGATATCACTAATAGCAAAAGTGAATTACGAACCCTTTCTGGCGTGAAGGAAGCAACGAAGGCTAATGAAGCTATTAACAAAGGGCAATTTGATAAGGGTGTAAAGAAACTGACTGAAGATCTTCAGTTTGAGAATTCTTTTGCGGTTCACTACGATAAAAAATCCAACGATAATGGGATCGAGGCAGATTATAGAAATATCACTTTGGGGAAAGGTCAAGATGCTTCCCCTGTTTTTCTGCACAATGTTGCTAATGGTACAATTGGTAAGGATTCGCATGATGCAATCAATGGGGGACAGATTAATACAATTGGCGAAGATATTGCAAAATTCTTAGGTGGTGGGACAGAATTTGTTAATGGCGCCTTTAAAGGACCCAAATATAGATTATCTGTTATTGTTGAAAATGGTCTGGTAGCAAAAACTTACTATAATAATGTTGGTGATGCTTTAAAAGGGCTTAATACCAATATTAGAAATGTCAATCAACTTATTAAAGATATCACACAAAGTGTTACACAAGATTCTTTATTTTGGAGCGCGGCTGATGAAGCCTTTAGTGCTCAACATGGAAAAGGTGAGAAAAAAGCAAAGAGCAAGATTACACATCTTTTAGATGGTAATATTTCGAAAGATTCTACAGATGCCATTACGGGGGGGCAGCTTTATTCGATGAGCAATACCCTTGCGACCTATTTGGGCGGTGGTGCTAAATATGAGAATGGAACATGGATCGCTCCAACTTTTAAACTTACAACTGTTAACGGTGAAGGAAAAGAAGAAGAGAAGACTTATCCGGATGTAGCAAAAGCTTTGGAGGGAGTTGGTAGTTCTATCACGAATGTTCAGAATAAAGTGACTGAACAGGTTAATAATGTGGTTAACAAATTAGAAAGTGATAGTCTTGTGCAGCAAGATAAAGCGACAAATCATATTACCATTGGTGCGAAAATAGAAGGTAGTGTTATCAATATCGCTAACAAAAATGGTGAGGATCGGACCATTTCTGGTGTCAAGGCAGCAACACAAGAGAATGAAGCTATTAACAAAGGGCAGTTTGATACAAGTATCAAAGATGTAAATAACGAAATAACGAATAAGTTTAATGAGCTTAATCAAAATATAACGAATATTACGCAACAAGTTAAAGGTGATTCTTTATTGTGGAACAGTGAGAAAGAAGCATTTGTAGCCCAGCACGGTGAAGAAAAGACGAATAGTAAGATCACTTTTCTTGCAAATGGAGTCATTACTGCTGACTCAACAGATGCGATTAATGGTTCTCAGCTTTATTCGATGGGGAATAGTCTTGCCGCATATTTAGGAGGTGGAGCTGAATATAATGAAGGAAACTGGACCGCACCAACCTTTACGTTTAAGACAGTTCAGGAAGATGGAGAAGAAAAGGATGAAACTTATCAGAATGTAGCTGAGGCTTTAAGCGGGGTTGGTAAATCTTTCACGAATATTCAGAATAAACTCACCAATGAAATTAATAACACAAAAGATGATGCTTTATTGTGGAGCGAGAGTGATAAAGCATTTGTAGCCCAGCATGGAGAAGAAAAGACGAGTAGTAAGATCAGCTTTCTTGCGAATGGTGATATCACTCAAAACTCAATGGATGCAATCAATGGATCTCAGCTTTATTCAGCGATCAATTCACTTTCTATGTATTTTGGTGGTGGCGCAGGCTATCAGAATGGGGCATGGAAAGAGCCGACATTTTATGTTTCGCAATTCAAGAATGATGGAAGTAGTAATGACAAAACTGGCTATCATGATGTTGCAGGTGCGTTTGAAGGTATGAATGATAGCATGAAAAGTATCAACGAGCGTCTTAATAATGTTTCTAAGGATATCTCATCGAGTAGTTTAAATTGGAACGAGACAGAAAAAGCTTATGACGCTCGTCATAATAATAAGGATAGTAAGATTACGCATGTAGCAGATGGTGAGGTATCAGAAGATTCGAAAGAAGCCGTTAACGGAAGTCAACTTTGGGAGACAAATAAGAAAGTTGAAGCGGTTGAAGAGCGTGTAGAGAATATTGATCAACATGTAAAAGATATTGAAAACACGGTAACGAATGATGCGGTTAAGTATGATAAAGGAGCTGATGGCAAGAAGACGAATAAAGTTACGTTAGTTGGTGGCAATGAAAGTGATCCGGTGTTGATAGACAATGTAGCGGCTGGTGAATTATCCAAAGATTCGAAAGAAGCTGTTAATGGGAGTCAACTTTGGGAGATGAACCAACAGATGAAGACAGTCCTTGATGATGCGAAAAAATATACGGATGAGCGTTTCAATGACATTATAAATAGCCAGATGGGAGATGTTATTAATGAAGCAAAATCTTATACGGATATGAAGTTTGAAGGCTTAAAGTATGAATTAAAGGAAGTTCGCAAAGAGTCAAGACAAGCAGCGGCGATAGGTTTGGCAGTATCGAATTTGAGTTATGAAGATACGCCAGGTTCATTAAGTTTATCGATTGGGACGGGTGTATGGCGCAGTCAATCTGCCTTCGCGATTGGAGCGGGTTATATGTCTGAAAATGGGAAGATCCGGTCAAATATATCAGCGGCGAGTTCAGGAGGCCATTGGGGCATAGGAGCAGGCTTAAGAGTAAAGCTAAATTAATAAAATTCACGACGATTATTTTCAAAAAAGCCCCAGTCTACTCACAAGACAGGGGCAGAAACTATTGCACGATTAAAGGGATGATTCTCACAAATAACAATTGTTGGTATCGATACTGAAAATAAAAAAGAGAGAGGGTGTGAAGAGTGGCGTATTGTATGCAAACTTGACAGAAGTAGTGTGGGCTGGTTCGTTGTTGTATGATTATCATCGAACAGCAGATGAATATTGTTTTTGAAGATGCAAAAAAGTATACTAGTAAGCAAATCGTATACGAGTATAAAAATTTAAGTAGTGAATGATGATATTGGGAATATCAAAAAAGAAGAACAGTAAACTGTAAGCGTTATTTGAGCGGTGCGCAATGTAAGCTATAATCTAGATTAACGTAAGTATGTAAAATAGCTGTAAACTATAATATAAAGAGCAATATGTATTTTTTTTGACAAAAAGGTGCGCGCAGAATCCATAGCGATATATTTTTAAAATTGCTAAAAAATTCTATTTTTGACTATTTTAATTATTTCCGTATGCAACAGCGGTAATGGTTGCTACAAATTCATCGATTAAAATAAAATTATCTACAATAAAATGGCGTATAAACACTTCCATAAACGTCTACAGAGCAAATAATAAGGCTGTAAATTCTAGAATTATTCCATGAAAAAATAATTAAATTCACTTTTTTCTTGCTATTGTTCTTAATAGTATATAAAAGGTAAAGGAATCGTTAAGAAATATCTTTGCCAAACGGGGGGGCCGCGATTATGGTAAAATCAAATAGCCATTGCAAATTTATCCAAAAAAGCTTTATGAGATACAACTCTAAAGTGTTAGATATTACGTTTATTTTTACAAGAAAAGCGCAATAATCTCACAAAAAAAATCCTAAATCCTCAGCAAACAATCCAATTATTCTCTGCAATAAACATCCTTTATTGCTTATCAGATATAATCCAAATAATAGCGCACGAATATGTCTCTCCGTACCCCATTTTTTATCACACAAAAAACCGAGGGATTTTTTGCAAAAAAAAACCTAAAGTCGGTAAAGCAATCTCTACACTCTGGATTATGAATCAATCACAATCTCATTGAGACTATAGATAATCCTTTTTCCCGTTATGACAACCCTAATCTTTTATCAAAAAAATCTTTTTTGGGGTTTCTAGCACCAGAATATGTCTTGTTAATATTTTTATTACTTGGAGGAGTTATTATGAAAAAAATATATACCACACAAAAAATACCAGCAGTGAGTCATTTAAAAAACTCTTGTTCGCCTTATGGATTCTCTTTTATTAAAACGCTTTCATTGGTTTCAATGGCTGTCTTTTTATCGAATGCTTCTCCTGTTTCTGCTTGTGATCTTTGGGGTAATGTCGCAACTTATTTTGGTGGTGGTGCAGATATACGTAAAAGCATTGCACCAATCTATGTAATTGACGGTAGATTGTATAGAGATGTTGGTTCTGCGTTTGCAGGAGTAGATAGAAAATTCAAAGGCTTAGCAGATGATATTAAGCTTGAAGTTAAAAATGCTTTTGATGCTGCGTTTATAGGTTGGGGGAAATGGAGGAATCAAGTTGATCAGCAATTTGAAAATATTTTGTCTAATATGCTTGTTAAGCAAAATGCTGCAGGGACTATTACAATTGGGGCACAGAGAGATGGCTCTGCAATAGATATTGCAAATAAGTTTCATAAAGCGCGGCTTATTACTGGTGTGAATGCTGGCTCGATTACAGCCACATCGACGGATGCGATCAATGGATCCCAGCTTTATTCACTGGGCTCTGCAGTAGCGAAGTCTTTTGGTGGTGGTGCAGACTATAAAGATGGCAAATGGAGTGCTCCTACTTTTATGGTTAAGGCTTTTGATCAAAATGGTAATGAAGTTGACAAGAATTATAATAGTGTCGCAGCGGCATTTGTTGGCGTAAACGATTCTTTTACGAATCTTAATAAAAAGATTAAAAATGCTTTTGACACTGTGTTTCTAGGGTGGGGGGCATGGAAGAAGCAAATTGATAAGCAATTTGAAAATATTTTGTCTAATATGCTTGTTAAGCAAAATGCTGCAGGGACTATTACAATTGGTGCACAGAGAGATGGCTCTGCAATAGATATTGCAAATAAGTTTCATAAAGCGCGGCTTATTACTGGTGTTAATGCTGGCTCGATTACAGCAACATCGACGGATGCGATCAATGGATCCCAACTTTATTCACTGGGCACTGCAGTAGCGAAGTCTTTTGGTGGTGGTGCTGACTATAAAGATGGCAAATGGAGTACTCCTACGTTTACGGTTAAAGTCTTTGATAAGGATGGTAGTGGAGCTGACAAGCAGTATCAGAATGTTGCAGATGCATTTACTGGCGTGAATACTTCTTTTATGAATCTTGATGAAAAGATTGAAAATGTAGCAACTAATGTGACGGGTAATAGTCTTGTTAAGCAAGATAATACAGGGCTGATTACCATTGGTGGACAAGTAAGTGGAACGAAAATAAGTCTTGCAAACAGTAATAATGCGGCACGGACTCTTTCCGGTGTGAATGCTGGCTCGATTACAGCAACATCGACAGATGCGATCAATGGATCTCAACTTTATTCGCTGAACAATGTCGTTGCAGGCTATTTTGGTGGTGGTGCTGACTATAAAGATGGCAAATGGAGTGCTCCTACATTTACGGTTAAAGTTTTTGATAAAGATGGCAGTGGAGCTGATAAGCAGTATCAGAATGTTTCAGATGCATTTACTGGCGTGAATACTTCTTTTGCGAATCTTGATAAAAAGATTGAAAATGTGGTTGCCAATGTGGCGGGTGATAGTCTGGTTAAGCAAGATGATACGGGGCTTATTACCATTGGTGGCAAAGTAAGTGGAACGAGAGTAAGTATTGCCAACGACATGGATGCTCCACGAGTTCTCTCTGGTGTTAATGCTGGCTCGATTACAGCAACATCGACAGATGCGGTAAATGGATCTCAACTTTATTCGCTGAGCAATGTCGTTGCAGGCTATTTTAGTCATGATGCTGGATACGATGCAGATGGAAAATGGGTATCTCCTGTTTTTACAGTTACAGTTTTGGGTAGGAATGGTAGTGAGACTGAGATGCACTATGAAAATGTTGCGGATGCACTTTCTGGTGTAAGTAGTTCTTTTACAAATCTTAATCAAAAGATCAAAAATGTGAAAGACGATAGTCTTGTTAAGCAAAATAGCACTGGGCTGATTACCATTGGTGGAAGCAAAAGTGGCAATAGAATAGATATTGCAAACAACATGGGTGCCCCACGAGTTATCTCTGGTGTTAAGGGAGGAGCATTTACAAAAACATCGACCGAAGCAGTAAATGGTGCTCAACTTTATTTTATGACTCAGGAATTTGCACATTATTTTGGCGGTGGAGCTGGATTTGATAAAGAGGGAAACTGGAGTGGTCCTACTTTTGTAATTAAAAACTTTGATCAGTATGGTAATGAGACTGAGCACGAGTATACGAGTGTCGCGGCTGCATTTGCTGGCATTAATAATACTTTCGTAGGTTTGAATGAGCGGGTTAAGAACGGTATTGGTGAAGGCTATGAAGCTGTTACAAATGATTTTCCTTTTAAGAAAATGTTACCTCTTACCAGAATGTTACCTATAGCTCTAAACGAGAGGGCAGATGGGGATGCGGATACGACACCTATTGCTCCTGAATCACCCTCAAAACAAGTGAGTTTTGTGAATAGTAAAAATGAAAGCCGGCGTTTGTTTGGTCTTTCTGCTGGTACTATTTCTGCGAACTCAACCGATGCAATCAATGGTGCACAGCTTTATGCGATGAGCAACCTAGTTGCTACTTATTTTGGCGGTGGTGCTGGATATAATGAAAAGGGAGAATGGCAAGCTCCTAAATTCATGGTAAACCAATTCAAAGACGGTAGTCTTTCAGAGACGCCACATGAGAGTGTCGCATCTGCTTTTGCTGGTATGAATGAGACTCTGTCCATGATCGACAGTCGCATTAGTAAGGTTGAGAAGAATGTAAACTCTCCTGGACTCTCTAATGGTTTTCCGTGGAATGAAAAAGAAGGAGCCTATGACGCTAGCCATAATGGAACGCCAAGTAAGATTACCAATGTAGCTGATGGTACAGTTGCAGAAGGTTCTAAAGATGCGGTTAATGGTGGACAGCTTTCGCAGACGAATGCCAAAGTAACAGAAGTTGAAAAGGAAGTTAAGGCAGTTGAAAACAGAGTAACAGAAGTTGAAAACAAGGTGGATGTTGCGGTTAGCTATGATGTCAAAGACGGAAAGAAAACCAATAGCATTAAGTTAGTAGGCGGAGATGAAAGTGCTCCTGTCTTGATAGAGAATGTAGCGGATGGCAAAATTGACAAAGGTTCGAAAGAAGCGGTGAATGGTGGTCAGGTATATGATCATACAAATGAGCAGATGAAGATTGTTCTTAAAGATGCGAAAAAGTATACGGACGAGCGAGTTGGTAATCTTATCAATAAGAGCGTTAACGAAGCGAAGTCCTACACGAATATGAAGTTTGAGGCATTAAATTATGAAATGAAGAGTGTGCGTAAAGAGGCAAGGCAAGCAGCAGCGATTGGTTTAGCAGTGTCTAACTTGCGTTACTTCGACGATCCAGGATCTTTAAGTCTTTCATTTGGTGGTGGTTTGTGGCGTGGCCAATCTGCCTTTGCTATTGGTGCAGGGTATACGTCTGAAGATGGTAAGATTCGTTCTAACTTGTCAGTAACCAGTGCTGAAGGTCAGTGGGGTGTAGGGGGTGGAATAACTCTGAAATTAAAATAACACCAGATAATACGAAAACTACAGTTTAACTAAAATTTCACCCTTGTCTGAGGAGGCAAGGGTGAAAATTTATATTATAGGGAAGTAATATTTTATAGAGAAAGCCATAATTATACTGAGAAAGTATTCATAATACTCTTAGTGAGAAATAAAGCACTTTAACAAAAATTTTACAAATGCAGAGTAATGCTCTCAATAAATGAATAGAATGCATAATCGCACACTATTTTAAAAGTGTACGTTCTACATTTTCATTGAGAGAAAATATCCATTGGGGGGATACGTTATAAAAAATCAAAAATCCCATTTACTATTGTATTTGCTCTATACACAACAGAAGCAATCATAAATTATACAGCAATCACAATGATAAGTAAGACTCATTTTGATCAAAACAGGGGACCTAAAAAAAACTATAAAATAGAAGCTCTATATTAAGTCTATAACCTATGCAATGAAGCTATGATTTGAATGATAAAGACCTTTCACGATTGCTTAAATCGGAAAGACTCATTCTGTAAAATAATTTAAATTCATTTTCTTCTTGCTATTTGTCTTAATAGTCTATAAAAGGATACAATGGTCTTGAATTAAGACTCATTCTGGTAAAAACAGAAACAGAAAAATCTATCGCAAGGGGAGGTGCGAGAAATCATGAAAAAATCACAAACTCATTTTCATCTTATTTTAAATTTCCTCACGAGAGAGTTCCAGAGGACAAAAATAAACTGCACACTCTCATAAGGGAAGTGTAATAATTCCACCAAAAAACACTCTCAACAATCTAATCTTTTCGCAATAAAAACTTATTGCCTTTTAAGTACATAAAATGAGCTCTTTCACCTTAAAAACCGTAAATCATACATCGAAACAGAGCGTAAAAACACATCCTTTCCATTCTTTTCACGCTCAAATTCAGGAAATCTTTTCAAAAAAAACACTTTGCTTAAAAGCGGAAAGCCTCGTTAACAAAATTATCAATCAACATCAATCACAACCTTAGCGAAGTTTTAATCACTTCTATCCGCTTCTGGGAAAAAACCAAACTTACAGAGAGCAAGCAAAAAATACACCCTTATAAATCACCTCTAGCGCTGAAATGTGTCTTTTTAATGTTCTCAATATGTTTTCTTACTTGGAGAATCTATTATGAAAAAATTATATACCACACCAAAAGTGCAAGTGGTGAATAATTTTAAAAATTCTTTCTCACGTTATCAATCACTTTTTATGAAAGCGCTTTCAGTAGCTTCAGTATTTATCTTTTTATCAAATATTCTTCCTGTTTCTGCTAACTCTCAGACTTTCAATAACATATCACACGATTTGAGTGGTGGTACAAATATACTTAAAGCTATTCCACCAACCTATATAGTTGGCAGTAAATTGTATACAGATAGTGGCTTTGCATCTATGGGGGGTGAAGAAGACGCCTCCAGAAACTTAAGATCTAAGTTTAAGTTTCAGACTAAAGATGCTTTTGATATTGCATTCGCGGGGAGAGAAGGTTTTAAGAATGGAGTAGATGCATTTTCTAGCGTTAATAGTTCTTTCGCAAATTTGAATCGTCAGATTATTGAGATAAAGGCTCTCCCTATTATAGGAGAAAAACAAAATAATCTCTATCAGCGGAATGATCGGCATGAGAATATAGACAGCTTTCCTTTTATAAGAAGTTTATCTCGTGGATTAGTT
This sequence comes from Bartonella sp. ML70XJBT.G, assembly GCF_028618575.1. Lineage (GTDB taxonomy): Bacteria > Pseudomonadota > Alphaproteobacteria > Rhizobiales > Rhizobiaceae > Bartonella. Next base: position 9,496 of record NZ_JAQITA010000030.1, read on the forward strand.
CGCGGGGATGAAGATGGGGATGGAGATGAGGATGGAGATGAGGATGGAGATGAGGATGAAAAAAAGGCGGTAACTATTGCTATTAACTCACCATTAACAAAAATAAATGTTATGAATAGTGAAAAGAAAGCTCGGATTATTTTTAATCTTGCTGCTGGTAAGCTCTCAGCAAAGTCCACTCAGGCAGTAAATGGTTCCCAACTTTATTCACTGGGTACTGCGGTTGCTACGTCTTTCGGTGGTAGTGCGAGCTATGAGAATGGTAAATGGACAGCTCCTCAATTCACGGTCAAAACCTTCGATACTGATGGTGGATCTAAAGATCAGGTTTATAATGATGTCTCTAGTGCTTTGACTGGAGTTGGTACTTCTGTTTTGAATGTTCAGAATAAGTTGACTGAACAGGTTAATAATGTGGTTAACAAAGTGCAAGGCGATGCCTTGTTGTGGAGCGAAACTGATCGAGCCTTTAGTGCTATGCACGGCGAAGGAAAAGACAGAAGAAGTAGCAAAATTAAGTTTGTTGCAAGTGGATCTTTAGCACAAAACTCAACCGATGCTGTGAATGGCAGTCAGTTACATGTGATTGGTACCAATATGGCTAGGTATTTTGGTGGTGGTGCTGATTTTGGAGATGGAAACTCAACGGGTCCAACTTTTAAGTTTAAGATCTTTAAAGAGGATGGTGAAGTTACTGATTGGACTTATGATAATGTCGCGGCTGCCTTTGCTGGTGTTGGTAATTCTATCGCGAGCATTAAGAATGAGATGACCAAAGAAATTGCTGATGAAAAGAGTGATTCTTTGAACTGGAGTAAAGCTGCTAATGCGTTTGTGGCAACGCACGGAAAAGATAATAACAAAACAAGTAGCAAGATTACGTCTCTTGCCAATGGTGAGGTTACTGCTGGCTCAAGTGATGCTGTAGCAGGTAATCAGCTTCATGCTCTAGGAAGCAGTGTTGCGAAGACTTTAGGTGGTAGTGCGAGCTATGATAATGGTAAATGGACGTTACCGACTTATACGCTTAAAAGCTACAAAGAAGATGGTACGGAAGGACAAGCCGTTGACTATGATAATGTAGGCTCTGCTTTTGCAGGCATTGATACGAACTTCACAAATGTGAACACACATCTGAATAACGTTGTTCATGATTTTAATAAAAAATTAGACAATATTAATAAAGAAGTTAAAGGCGATGCCTTGCTATGGAGCAATGAAGACAATGCTTTTGTGGCGCAGCATGGAAAAGAAGGAGCAGAAACAACCAGCAAAATTAAATTCCTTGCTAATGGAGAGATTACTGCAACTTCAAATGATGCTGTAGCGGGTAACCAGCTTTATACGTTAGGGAGCAGTGTTGCGAAGACTTTAGGTGGTAATTCTCTTTATGAGAATGGCACATGGGTAGCTCCAATCTTCAAAGTTAAGACCGTTAAAAAGGATAATAGTGGAGTTGAAGAAACTACTTATAATAGTGTTGCGGATGCCTTTGCAGGTGTTGGAAATTCTATTACAGATGTTCATAATGAGGTGAATAGCCAAATTACCAATATTATTAGTGAAAGTCTTGTCAAGCAGGATGATACAGGTCTTATCAAGATAGGTGCAGAAAAAGAAGGCAGCGAAATCAATATTGCCAACAAGGATAGTGGGGATCGTATACTTTCTGGGGTAAAGGAAGCGACCAAGAATAATGAAGCAGTTAACAAAGGTCAGCTTGATACAAATATCAAGAAAGTAGAAGATAAATTAGCGGAAGCAGTGGGTAATGTTACGCAACAAGTTACAAATGATGCTTTATTATGGAGCAAGGATGATGACGCGTTTGTAGCGGATCATAAGAAGGGTGATATAAACACAAAAAGTAAGATCACGCATATTTTGGATGGGAATATTGTTTCCGGTTCTACAGATGCTGTCACGGGCAATCAGCTTTATTCTGTCAATCAGCAGGTTGCAGAATATTTAGGTAGTGGAGCTGGATATGAAAATGGCAAGTGGACAGCTCCAAGCTTTATGCTGAAAATGTTCAGTGAAGATGGTAAGGAAAGTGGAAAAAAGACATATAATGATGTAGGTTCTGCTTTTGCCGGAGTTGATACGAACTTCACAAATGTGAATAAACATCTGAATAATGTTGTTAATAATTTTAATGAAAAATTAGACAATATTAATAAAGAAGTTAAAGGCGATGCTTTGCTATGGAGCAATGAAGATAATGCTTTTGTAGCTCAGCATGGAACAGAAAAAACGAATAGCAAGATTACGTCTCTTGCCAATGGAGATATTACTGCAGCCTCAAGTGATGCTGTCACGGGTAACCAGCTTCATGCTCTAGGGAGCAGTGTTGCGAAGACTTTAGGCGGTAATGCTGGTTATGAGAATGGCACATGGGTAGCTCCAATCTTCAAAGTTAAGACCGTTAAAAAGGATAATAGTGGAGTTGAAGAAACTACTTATAATAGTGTTGCGGATGCCTTTGCAGGTGTTGGAAATTCTATT
>NZ_JAQITA010000031.1 GCF_028618575.1 Bartonella sp. ML70XJBT.G
TAAATGCTTCTCTTGCTCTGGTGTTAATGAAATGAAAGGAACAATCCCGCACAGGCAAGAGGACACATGGCTGTGGGGATTGTTTCCATCACAAGCAAGACTTAAGGTTGGCATTCATCCGCATTTTTATACCTTTTACAATAAGGGCTGTTTAAGCGCTTCTCAACACTGCGCTTGGGAATAACAGCACCTGGACGACAAATGGGGAGGTTTTCTTCTTTAAATGTATAACACCACCCACCCACATGTTCATCTTTATAGCGGAATCCTGATTGAATCATACAAGCATAAGTTGTTGCTCTTGCATTGTTGCTTCTCTCTCTATTTTCTCTATCAGGATCGATAAGGCTCGGCATGCCACATTCTAAAAGGGCTTTTCCTATCTCAGTAAAGTCTGCACCAGGCTTCTCCCACATACTCACGTATGCTGGAGAAGGTTTGTCAATATTTGATATGTCACATCCAGCAATACTTAACAGAATAAACCCACTCAATAATTTAAACAATCTCTTCATTTTTTTCTCCATAAATAACCTAAACCTAAATTATCTAAAATCGCATGAGGTGCATAAATTTTTACATTATGAAGTGTTCCATAAGCATTTTTACACGCATCACTCGCATCACCATAGCACTTATGGGTGGTAGTAGGGTTATGGCCACGTAGCGCACTCCCTTGCTCTTTTATTGCAATTGCTGGTGGAAATAATACATAGGGGAGCTTCAAGGGCACCTTATAAGCTGTCGGTAGATTATGACCAATTCCTGTACCAATGGGATCAAAGAAATGGTTTTGTAAATAAATATGATCTTTTTTACCATCACTCACATAATAGTGTGCATTCGCTATCGATAGTGAGTTATCAGCTGGTCCATAAAGATAGATATCTGTTTTCTCGGCAAGACCGTGGATGCCACGTTCTTCAAAGTCACGCAGTCCATTGCCTACTGTTAAGCTACCACGGCTATGCGCACTCACAATCGCTTCCTCATTGCCATAACGAGTGATAAAATCTTGGAACTTCTTACTCGAATTGCTCCATCCCCCAAAATACTCATAAATCGCTATCCCTATCTCTACTAACTTGTCTTTAGCTTCGGGGTGATAGGTAAAATAAAGGTGACCATTGTTATTAACAGCCATTTGGACAGCATTACCCGCTGCTTCATCGGGGGAATTAAAAATGCCATTGTAGAACATATAAACAGCGCCATCAGAGCCTTTTTGTAAATGATTTTCCTCCTCTGACTTTAAAAAGTGGTACAGAGCAATATTTTTTCCATCGCTGTCTTTTATAGGTTTTCCATTTTCATCGGTTAAATAGAGGACATTGCCATTTGCATCATGCGCAACCTCTCCTATGGGATGTTCTTTGACATCTGTAATTTGATGAATTTTATCAAGGTAACCAAATCCTTCATCGGATAAATCATTGATCATGTCTAAGCGATTATGCACGGCTGCCTCAAGCGGTGTGGCGTCTATCGGTGCTACAGCCTGGTGGGCTGCTGCAGTGTTGCGGTTGAGAGAGCCAATGATTTGTCCAGCATCTTGCCCCATCGCCCTCTGATTGCCTTCACCCGTTAGGATGATGGTGCCATCACTGATAGCGGATTTGGTTTCCCCTTCTGCATTATCTTTGGCTTTACCATGGTTTAAAACATTTTTGACAATGTTTTTTACCGTGTCATTCCCAGAAAGACTAAGCCCTTGGCTGCTGGCTTGCGCATGAGCGCTGTTGGTGATGTCACTGGTGCTAATGCTTGCTGTGGTCAGGCTGTTTTTGTCTGCCGGCGCACTGCTGGCAATAAGCCCCCCTGTGAGCGTGGTTGCCCCTGCAACAGTGATATCAAAGCCGCCATCACCCGCTTTGATACCTGATTGCTCCACAACACTGTGATAATCGCTAGAGGATTTATCCTTTTGGAAAGAGGCGCTCATGGAACCTCCTCCTCCCGTTGCTCCAGCACCAAAGCCAACAGAAACAGAATTTTGCTTGCTAGAGCTTTGCCCCGTATCACTGCGGCTGTTTACGGTGAGATCACCACCAACACCCATCTCTACACGGTTTGCAGAAAATACCGCACCATTCAATGTAGTATCCCCTCCACTGCTGGTATGAACTGTTCCGGTACCCACAACATGGCTGTTCTTGTGGTGTACCTCCTCACTGGAGCCTTCCCCTTGACTAAAAGCAGCACTACCCGTTGCCCCTGCGCCACCCGTGCCATAACCGGTGCCAACACTCATGGAAGCACTTTCACTGCTGTTTTGTGTGCTTTGCGTGTTTTTTGCACTTTCAAAGATGATATTTTGTCCTGCGCTCAAGGTAATATTCCCGCTCTGTGTATCATTTTCCAGCGCATAAATCGGGTTTGTGCCAGCGATTATATCCGCTCCAACACCATGGATATTTCCTTTGTGCGCGTTCATGTTGATAGAACGCCCAGCTTCTATGGTATCTGTTACCGCATTGGAGCCTTGAGAAGTGGCTTCTGCCTTCTCTGTCTTAAAGCCCACGCTCACACTGCCAGATGCACCAGCCATATTGGCAAGAACATCCTTGGTGGAGCCCCCCAACCCTCCTAATGAACTGCTCAATCCTTTGGTTATGTTCCCTCTTTCCCCCGTGTTGCCACCCAACCAATCAACAAAATTCCTGCCTGTATTAAAGAGGTGATTGATTTTGAGGCCGGTTAGTATAGCGTTACCAACTTTACCGTTTCCATCTTTATTATTCATGCGATCTGCTGAATCTTTTAGCCCTTGTACCGTGCCAAGAACACCAATATCGACAGTGGTCGTCACACCGGCAAAAAACTTTTCATGTTTTTCTTGTGTATTAGCGGTATTATAGCTTTCCGATAGTGTGATATTATTGCCAGCATCAATATTGACATCACGATTTGCCGAAACATTTGTCGCTTGTAAATTTACATCATTGCCGGCATTAATCTGCACATCATTGCCTGCGTGGAAATTGGACGGTGTATTGGTCTTTTCCCATTGATCGCCCGTATCTTTAGCGCCCGCAACCCCAACACCAATAGAGGCACCACTGTTATTCTTTTCAAACTGAAAGCCAAAGCCTGTGCGTTCTTCCTTTGAGTTTGCGCTATGACTATTGTGACCAGGTGAAACGTTCACATCATGGGCTGCCGAAAGCTTAATATCTTCGCTCGCTATAAAGTTAGAACCCACCACGTTCACATCTTCTTTTGTAGCGGTGATAGTGATATTTTTTCCATTGAACGAAGAGCCTTGATGTTCAAAGCTTTCCTCATTTTCTGTCTTGGATTCACTTCCATATATCGACACAAAGCCCTTGCCTGAACCAACACCAAAACCGGTTTCATGGGTTTCTGAATGGCTCTTATGATGGTCTGTCATGCCATTAATCGTTACATTTTCTGCCGCAACAGTGATGTCTTGATCTGCAATCATATGAGAAGCCGTAATCGTGGCATCTTTTTTTGCTTGCAAATCAATATTGCCCGTCGCCCCAAGAATGGAAGAAACCGTTGTGGTATGCGATTCAGCATTATCAGAAGATTTGCTACTCAAAAAACCACTTTCTGAGGATTGTGCTTGCTGATTATACTTCTCTTGCGCACCTTTAATGAGAATATTCCCCCCAGAGTGAATAGAAATATCCGCTTGTTTCTGATCAGGTGTTTCCCCTATCTTGCCGGCTGTAAGCACCGATCCTGTGATTGTCGTGTCATTTCCCGATTCAAGAGCAACACCTGTACCCCCAGATATGAGTGCACCTACCACTTGGGTAGCTCCAAAAGTTTTATGATAGGATGAGCGTCCCCCAAAAAGACCGCCATATTCTGTGTGGCTCAACATCTCACTGTGTAAGCTATTTTCCGCATTGTTGATAAGAATATCTTGGCTTGCTTTCAGCCCTACCTTGCCCTCAGCCGCAATGGAACTGCCCGTAATGGTGAGATCATGCGCTTTGCCATCCTGCCCCGCAATAGCGGTGATATCTCCCCCAGCATTGATCGAAGAGCCAACAGCAACAGAGGCTTGCATGTCCATTTTAAGATTTCCATCCCGAAAATGAGTATTTATCTCATCGGATTTGGTCTCTATTGTGATATCCCCTTGGGCGCCAAGTCCAACATTGCCCTTCGCATCTATATCGGAAGCAGCAACATGGATATCTTTTCCAGAGATAACCGTAGTATCTTTTCCAGAACTTAAATGAGAGCCATTGTGTACAGCAACATGGAAGGTTTCATGATCCGTGGAGCGATCTGCACTGTTGCGTGTGGCATCAATCGACACATTGTCTTTTGCTTGTAAGAAAAGATTATCCTGTGCTTGAACTTCAGAGCCTAAGATATTCAAATCTTTTCCAGAGAGAAGTGTCGTCGAGCCACCAGAGTTGACTTCTGATTTATGATGCATGGAGGCATCACCCTGTTCATCATGGTAATGGGTTTCTGCTGAACCGATCGTCAAGTTGCCTTCTTCTGTAGCCATGGCAAGATCACCTCCGGTGGTGATCCCCACCCCTGAGGCGGTGATATCTTGCTTAGCAATCACCGTTGCATTACCACCAGCAGAAAGCGCCTCGGTGTTTAAAACAGTCTCCACACCGTCAACCATTGTGCGCCCTGCATCCAAACGAATATTGTTCTGTGCAACTAAAACAGCATCATTTCCGGCGGCAAAATGCCCTCCTTTACCCAAAATATCATCACTGTGCACAGATAAATTATGGGTAGCGCTTATTCGCCCTGAATTCACCAGATCTTTACTGGTGATATTGACATCATCACCCATCATCAAAGCCCCAGCAGAAACAAAGGAGGCTCTGTCTTTTTCTGGGATGTACAGCACCGGTGCATAAACATCCATGCCCTTGACCTGTTGGTGTACATAAATCACCATTGGCGCTTCTAGTGAAGCCAATTGTTCTGGTGTGAGTGCCTCACCAAAGGGAAGATTGTGTGCTTTGGCATATTCTGCCCCACTATCCAGCAGGCTTTTGACTTGCTCGATCGAATCTTTTCCCGAAATAAACGATCCTTTGCCCAAACCTTGCCCTACAAGATCACGCATTTGTTTTTCAATCAGCTGCTTTTCAAAATATGCATCGCCTAAGAAAAAAATCTCTCTGTCAGGATTATAACCAATTCTGTTCAAATAATAGGCTGAACCATAAAACTTGCCCACATCGAGGAATTCTGCCCGCGTTTCATAAATGAAATTCTGGTTGGGCAGCGTGCCCCCAACACCCCCCGATTGGGGTTTTGGTAAAGGGAGCCCCTCAGAAAGTTCCCCTGCATCATTGAAATCCACTTTTGGTGTAAAGAGTGCACCAGCCCCAGTCAAACCGCTCAGCGCCTCCAGTGGATTACCCCCAACCGCTTTGGCTTCAAAATGGGATTCCCCCGTAATAGACCCTTCAACAGCTGTGTTGTTGAGTTGACCAACCACCAGATTCAACGTGCCTCCTGCCTGGACAAGACCAGAAACCGTATCAGTTACTTCTGAGCCAGTTTGGCGACTACCGTTATTGGCTATATCAAGACTAACATTACGGCTACCATCAGCGTTATAAGCATAACAATAAGCATCTGTATTGGCATGACAATGCATAAAGGTATTTTTATAAGCGGTCATCCCTACATTGGTCAGCGTCTTAGCTTGGATATCCGCATTGCCCCCTGCCTCTATAATGCTGTAATTATTCTCAATATCATCAGCGTTAATAATGAGATTGCCGTGAGATTGAATCATCCCTTGAACCGCCGGTTTATGCGAAAAACTCTGCGTGACAGTCTCCTCGCTCATGTGTGATTCATTATTCCATTGATACCCTTTTATGATAAATACGGAACCATCTAGATCCAGCCCAGCATGATTTTTTGCAAAGCCCCAAGTAAATGCCTTGTAGATTGTTTTATCTTTCAAAGTTATCTTGCCATAGGTTCCCTCTTTGTCAGGCCAAAGCTTTATTATATCAAACATACCCCAAGATTCTTCTTCATGAGTATGTATAGCGCCCCAAAAATCACCTTTTGCAGAATAATATAAAAAACCTCCGTCACCAGGAAAAAAACTATTTTCAAGAGAATCAGCCCCCTCTGGTTTTTGGAATGCGATAGTGACTTCTTCCGTTTTTTCCGTGATGACAGGCGTGCTGTCGGCCTCGTTTTGCAAAGTTTTGGTTTGGATCAATAAGTTTCCCCCAACTTGAATTAAGCCTGCTTTGTTAACAAGGGAAAGGCTTTTTCCTGTGCCCTCTCCATTGGTGAAAGATAAATCACCTTCTGCCATAATAGCACCAAAATCATTCAGAAAAGTCCCATCAACTTGAAGAGCACCACTTCCCCCCACATAGATTAAACCGGTTTTGTTGTTGGTCGCATCCCCTGTTATACTAAAGACTAAATTCTGACCCGCTGCCAATTGACCGCTATTCTTAAGCTCCCCTGTATTGATGGTAAAATCGCGTGCTGCTAAAACCGATGTTGCCTCATCAACCATAACCCCTGGCGCAACAAACAGAATGTCTCCACTTCCCCCTTCATCGGTAATGGCGTGTAGTCGTGCATGATGAATATCAAGGGCATGGGTGCTGTTAAAATCTAACCCACCATAGGTCAATTCGCTTCCCGAAACATCAATATGATCCGCAATTAAATACAGCGTTTGAGGCGTGTAAATATGAGAACGATTATTGCTTAAATCCAGTGTTGGTGCTCTCAACCTCACATCCCCCATGGCAGACAACACATTCTCAACACTGATCCCACCTGAAACGGATGTTAATGTTGCTCTGCCGTACCCTATGATCTGATCATAATAAATGTCGTTGCCAGCAAAAAGTTCAATATTTTCACCACTGATAATATGTCCAACCTTTATCCCTCTTTGTGCTGTGATCGAAAGGGAACCTTTATCATAAAAAACAAGATCACCAGAAGGGTTCCAAGGACTTACCTGAGAGCCAACAAAATCTAAACCTGTCATCACTGTGCCTGCATCAAGGCTGCCTACATTGAAAACAGCATCTCCACCCGTCATCAGAGAAGAAAAATCAACCGACCCACCACTAATGTCTGCCCTTCCGTAAGAGGCAAGTTGGTTAAAGTAAATCCCAACATTGGGATTGGCATGGATGGCTATATTTTGATGCGAAACAAGGGTTTGAGAAACTGAAAGCCCCCCCTGAAAATCCAATTTAACATCTCCGCCTCCATAAATGCTTTCGGCATCAATAATGCCCTCCCTACTTTGGAGATCAACAACCCCTTGGTTGCTCAAAACAAGGCTCTCTGCTGCTTGGGTCGCTGCCATATCAACCCCACCAGCTAAAAGATGTGCCCTGATATCACCACCGGCATGCCCCTTTAAATTGCCCCCAGCCAAAACAGTGCCAGCAATATTAAGCCCACCACCAGCCTCAAGTGCTATATCAGCCCCAGAACCTAACCCTGAGACTTTCATATCACGGCGTGAAGACAGCCTCATATTGTCCCCAGAGGTTGCTTGCCCTGCAATGGTTAAAAAACCATCTTGCGCTTCTGCTGTGACATGACCATCAGCTCCAACTGCCTCTAACGTCACATCCTTGTATGCTGCAATCTCAATATGCTTTTTGGAGCCAATCTGTTTGGCTAACACACTCTGGCTTTTGGATTTAAGAACAACACCTCCATGGCCAAAAACATTCTGCAACGAAATTTTCCCATCCGCCGAAAGATGTAACTGTCCTGCATTGGCCGCCATATCATGACGCATGCGCACCCCAACACCTTTTTCTGTTGCCACAAGTTTAATCTGATCCCCCTGGAGAGCCCCCAAAGCAGACCCATCTATGGCATATTCCGGTTTACCAGTAATATCGGTTAGCTCCTTCATCTGGCGAGAAGCATAGTCATAACTGCCCGTTCCTGCTGTCACACTAATATCCTTTCCCGCAACAGGACCTTCTAAATGCACCGTGCGAGAAACAATATCAACGATATCAACAGCCCCTTGGCCAGAGAAAAAATTCGCTCCCTTTCCAGCAAAAGTGATATCTCCACCCTTCACCACAAAACCCTTCAAAGAGCCAGAGACATCAATTTCTGGAACACCTGTGGTGAATGTCGCATGGGGTGTATTGATAAATCCACAACCATCACAGCTTATCCCATTGGGATTGGCTATAATCACATCGGCTGGGCGCCCAAAAACTTCTCCTGGACCATTTAAGGCACTTCTATTACCACTGGTCACTTCATTTAAAATGACCTTCGCAGAACCCGTAACACGCAAATGCGGATTGCCCGGCATAATGCCCCCCAATTGCGATTGCCCTACTTCACTCGCATGATTGTTCCAAATAACACCAGAATGACCAATATTAAAATCGTAATATTTATTGTGTGATAAACCACTGCTGTTTGGCGTGACAATATCAATGGAGGGAACCCCATTGGGCGCTGCTACAATATCAGGACGATGGGCGCTACTAGCTCCTGGATCAACAGCAATTTGTGCATGCAACATTGAAGGTGCTAAAAAACAAGAAAAACCAATTCCCCCAAATAAAACCTTTTTGAGCATCGTACTGGAAACGAGAACCTCTAATAAAGGGGCTCTTTGCTCTCTCTTCTTATATCCCATGCTTGTACTCCCCATCGCTCGATCAATTTTACTAGATGTTTAAAGATCCATTGTTAATGTCATAAAAAATGTGCCTGACTTCTTATGCTTAACCGTACTCCAGAAAATATTGGAATAACTCGCATCAAGAGAAACCACGCCCCCTGCAAGTTTTACGCCTGCTGTCCAACCAGCAAGCTGTTCATTGGTAAAACCATACAAAGGTTGTGCAAAAACACGACCATAGTCCAAACCAACATAGGGGCGAAGCTCGCCCAAAGTCTTTTGAAAAACCCCGTGGTTTCTCCACGGAATGGTGCGCAACAACAAATCATTACGGATAAAAAAACCGTTATTGCCAAAAATCAAACCCTCGCGTGTCCCACGAACATTGGAAGATCCCCCCAACGAAATCTGCTCTGCGCCCAATAAATTATCTGGGGAATATTGCCCACTCAAAAGATTGCTTAAGAGGAAATTCCACTCACCCACCTTAAAGGGCGTCATAACACTGATCGTACCAGTAAACTTTGCAAATTGAGGCTCCGCATCACCTGCTCCTGGTTCATGTTTTTTTACAGAATGAAACAAGCCTAATCCTTGCAAATAACTGGCATCAAAAGTCCAAGTCCCCCCTAACATCTGACGAGAATGCGAAATGCCAAAATTGGCTACGCTATATTGACGGCTTCCCACCTCTATCTTATTGCCAAGAAGGTAATTGTTGGTTCTTTTATAAGAAAGACCCACATTGAGCGTTGTCAGCGAAAGACCATCACGGTGAAGAACCCTACTGGTACTGGCGTGTAACTCACTGGAATCCCCCGTCGTCTCAATATCTGTAAAATTGCCATGGATAATGCTTTGGTAATTATAAACAGTGCCATTCAAACCAAAGGTCCAATAGCCATAAGGAATACTCACACCAACAGAAATGTTATTGCTGTGGCCCTCTTGCTTGCTCCCACCCCAATAATCTGTTTGGCTGCGTTGATAACCAAAATCCCACGCATCATTCATCCCTAAAATATTTTCTAGCTTTAAGCCCGCATGATAACGTGTATAACCCGTTGAGGATTGTCCTAAATTATCATGAGAAACACTAACCTTGAAAGCTTTACCAGGCTGATTGCTAATATTCACAATGGTGCTGCCATCTTCACGCCCTGGTAGGAGTTCACTTTTAGCATGCCCTGAAATCAGCCTGTTGATTTGATCAAGCCCCTGTTCAATATCCCGCATATTGAGAATATGGCCTTTAAGCCCCGGAAAAGCACTCCACACAACATGATTGTAAGCAGAAGCCGGAAAACCATTGTAATAAATATCCGAAAGCTTCCCCTCAACGACAACAAACTTTAATATCTTGCTGTTTTTGATATCTTGATCAGGAATATAAAAACGCGCCGTTACATAGCCTTTATCTAAATAAACCTTGGTTAATTGCTTGATCAAGAGCTGAATATCCCCAAGACCTATACATCTTCCAACATAAGCATCTGTTACCGCTGCTATCGAGCTCTTCTTTATATGCCGGACCCCATCAACAACAATATGATGAATAGAAAAGCAGTATCCACCACCTAAAAATGGACTATGGTTTTCTTCTGAAGGCGTCATTATTCTTTTAGGCGTTAATGCCCGTAAATTCTCAATTCTCTCTAATCTTTGTTGCTCAGAATAGCCGCGAGAAAAATTATCTGTTGGCGAACGGGGAGGTAAAACAGCCGGAGAATGGGCATAAACCGTTGCGCCATGAAACATGCCAAACAACACAACAATAACTAGAAAAAGCCTTAAAAAGCTCTCTTGGCGCAAAA
>NZ_JAQITA010000032.1:0-7788 GCF_028618575.1 Bartonella sp. ML70XJBT.G
ATAGAGTGGACACTCACCATCCCGAAACTGTGTATAATCAAAATAAAAAGTTTCACCAAAATCTGTTCTGCTAACGACAAGCTGTTCTGATGTTTCAAAACCACGTTTTCTAGCATTTAAGTTTCGGTAAACAATATCACCACCAGGGATATCTGCTCCACACTCCTTATAAAGGCTAAAGATTTCTTCACCACCAATTTCTCCTCCTACATATTTTTTTAAAAAGCTCTTATAAGACGATGTAAATTGTAAACCGAGAGCCTTCTCCTCCTTTTCAATCCGTAGATCATCAGCCGCATTTTCTTCAGTCCGAAAATTGATAATATCATTATATTTATCAACTAATACTACAACATCATCTAAGGTATAGGTCTTCATCAATTATTCTCCATTAATTATTTTATAAGTCTCTTTTTTTTCTCTTTTCATCAACCGTAGGGCATTATTGCTGATGCTCCTGTCCCCATCTGTTAAAATCTAGACCTATAATACCCCATCTCATATCGATTATTCCTCCTAAATGACTATTTTTTTGTTCTCTATACCCTTTAGCACGTTCCTTCCAATATTCTTCTCTCCACTTATCAAACTTTTTTCTCTCTATAAGCGATTGATGTGTTTTTGGATTATTATGAATCACGGAAGTATATTTTTGATGAAATTCCTTACTAGTTTCTGCTATGGCCCCCTCATGTGTTTGCGAGAGATGGTGCAACTCTACAGACTCACCATCATGTCCTATAGGTGCTCTTCCTGTTTCCATTCTCTCAACATTGGTGCCCCACACTTCTTTTTTGTTTTCAGTCCATTTAACCCTTTTGTTAGGATCAAACAAATCTTCTCTCCAATAGACTTTGTTGGTCTGACCAAATTTGCTATCGGTAAATTTAATAGGTTTCTTTTTTAACCAATGTTTTTTTTCTTTAGCAGCTTCTTTGGTTAGTTCTTTTTTCGCTGCAAATTTTTCAAGATCTCCCTGAGCTGCAAGTTTGGAAAGATTTTTCTTGGAAGCAAATTGGGCAAAATCTTTCCTAGCAATGAACTTGATCACAGCCTTTTCGCTAAGCTTTATGGCTCCTTTGGCTGCTCCAGCAACTCCTGTCATTAGAGATGCTGTTTCAGTCAATAATTTTCCAAATTCAAGTCCAGCTTTAAAGGATCCACCGGCACCGGCTCGCTCATATTCCTCCTCCATTTTATTAATGCGATCTACATAGGACTGTCCAAGGGTCCGACCAATTGTCGCCAAAATCTCACCACTGCTGAAAAAATCTTTGAGCGCTTTCAAAGTCTCTTCGGGATGTTTGGCTAGTTGCAAAAAACCATCAAGCGTATCGTATATTTCGGCCGGTACACCAGCTACTATACCAGCCCCAAAGCTTATACCTTGCCCTGTACTAATCGCAGACCACTTCGCAGACACTTCTGCTTCACATAAAAGGTCAGGACACTCCTTTAATTCTTTATTCATCTGGGCTTGTTGAGCACTGCTGAGGTAGTTATTTGCAGCGGCATTACCTGCGGCATCGGCGCCGGCATCAACATCGCCACCGGCAAGGGCAGCGGCAACGCCCCCCGCAGCCCGTGCGACATCAATGGCATGGTCTCTAAAGTCAGCAAACTGCGCATCAATCTTTGCGTTTATACGCGCTTCCTCTTCCGCAGTAGGGGTGCGACCATTAAGATTTCCCAATTCCTCTTTCACAATGCCTTGCACCCACAATTGAAACTGGAGCATAGCAGTTGCTTCACCCACTGCACCACCAATCGCACCAGCAGAGCAAGCACCGCTCGCAACAGCCCCTTTTAAGCAGCCAAGACCAGCATGGGCAACGATCTGTGTCACCGTATCTATTTTGCCTTCAGCCTTAGCGGTACCGATTTCTTCTGCCAACGATTTGCCAACCGTATCAGACAGAGCGATGCGAAGATTGTTAAAAAAGTTCTTATCTAAAGAACCGCCTTCAAGAGCCGTTTGCACGCCTGTGCCAATGGCGGCTTTGATCAGGTTCTTTTCTGCTTCACGGGCGATACGATCGACAAAAGGAGCGGTTTTTGGCAAAGATTGTCCAACACCTGCCATTTCCGTTAGTTGGCTGGTTAAGCCCGCCGTTAACATTGAGGAGACAATGCCAAGAACATTCTTTGAAGAGCCAAGCTCATGAAGTGCGCCGGCAATATTGCCGCGATTATTGACAAGAGCCACAGCACTTTTGTTGATCAGCGCCTGTATGCCTGCCTGTATCGCTGCATTCATGGCGGTGCTCGAGCCAAGCCCCAAAGCACCAGTAATGGCACTGGCAGCGCCAGAGGCTGCTCCGCCCGTAACCGCCGTGACAGCTAAGGCCACGATAGCTGCACCGGCTTCTGTCAGCCCTTGGGCTTTATAATCCCAGTCTTTAAATTCAGCCTTAACGGCTTGCCAATCAACTTGCTTGGATAATGCTGGATCATCACGCAGTTGCTTAATCCATGCCATGCCTGGGGAACGAGACAATTGCTCAAGGGATTTATCTAAATCACCCGTTGCCTCATACTCAACAACAAAGCCATCGCCCGCATCAAGCTTCATGCCCCCCTTAGCATCTATGGTGACATGCTTGATAGTTTCCTGCAAATAGCCTTTGTCGCTCTCACTCCACCACACAAGGTTTTCATTGCGCTGATAAACATCCTTAAAATCTTGATCCTTGTTGGTTAGAAACTTGATCTTCCCCTTATCTGATGCCAAATGCGTCTGACCACCACTTGATAGCCCTGCCGCACCAAGCGTGAGATCCCCATTTTGCGCATGCATGGAGAGGTTGCCCTCTGTTTCTATCGTGGTTTTGTTTGTAGTAACTTCCGTTGATTGTTCACGAAACTTATTCTTTTGCTTCGATTTGTCGCCTTCTTTACCCCTAACATCCAAATCAAAACTGTTAAAGTCTTGCTCTGAAATCGCGTTGAGAGCGCCACCACTGGTGAAATCACCATTGCCCTTGGCTTTAAACTTTCCCTCAAGGTTAAGTTCACCACCTGTGACAATGGTCAAATCTCCATCACTGTTGACTTCTGTCAAACGATGCTCACTGCTTTGGGCGTTATAATGCCCTTTTTCCAATGTTTCCTTATGGTCACTCTCTAGCACTAATGAACCAAACGTAGCAGAACCACCGACAATCACCGTCATCGGACCGCCGCTGGTGAATTCCCCCCCCTCTGAGCCAAGATCACCAAGGGATTGAATGTTTAATTCATGATCAGAGAGAATTTGTCCCTTCTGCCCAGCTCGATCAACAAAACCATATGCATTCGTGTCACGGATTTTAGCGGTGCTATTGACAATCGTATCACCCGTCATGGTAACCGTATCACCATGAATAACACCGGAAGAATTGGCTAAAAGACCGTTACTGGTGAGTTCTACAGCACCTCTGGCATCTAAAAAACCACCATCATTAAACAAAGTTTGCGTGGTCGAAACGTGCAGTGCATCATCACTTACCACAGCACCGCTATTGGTAAGACGGTCCGCATTCAAGGTGACCCCATTCCCTTTCAAACGTGCACTGGCAAGGTTTCCTTGCAATCCTTGTGCGTTTTTTATCCCTTGTTCTGAAGAGGAGGTTGGCGCCAAATAAACGTGGGGCACTAAGACCTCTTGTCCGTCGACAAGGTGGGTCTCAAGCCAGATCATATCCTTTTTGATCCCAGCAATCTGCTGAGGCGTTAAGGGCTTGCCTAGCACTAACCCCAAAGGACCTTGCTGCTCCACAGCATTGTCATAAAGCCTTTGCATTTGAGCATTGGGATCTTCAACATCAAGAAGAGTGCGATTGCCTGTCAGCTCAAAGATTTGCTCACCCACCAGACGATATTCAAAATAAGCATCGCCTAATCTTTTAAACACGTTCTCAGGCTTATAATTGCCAATCTTTTTTAAGTAATAGTCCGATCCTAAAAATTTACTTGGGTTGATAAAGTCCTGTCGCGTCTCAACTAAAAACGGCACATCCGGTGATTGGCTGCCAGCCAGCTCTGTCTTGACAGAGCTAAGCCCATCTTGCGTTGGCACCTGTATGGATTCTGGTGCGGGTGTTTTTGTGCTCGGTGCAAAAAGCCCTTTGTGCCCTTTCAAACCATTGATAATACCGTCCAATCGATCATCACTAATCAGTGGTTTGGAACCGTCAAAATCGGTGTTTTTAACACCAGCCAAACCTTTATCACCAGAGCTTAAGCCAACTTGCTCCACCCCTTCACGCACCGCATGATTGTCAATATAGCCCGTCAGCTTGGCATCAAGCGTTCCCCCCGCTTCAATCGTGCCATAAACTGCATCATAGGTGCGCGTGGGTGTTTCAACAAAAGTAGGTCCATCCCATTCGTCTGCACCGTGTGCCACACACCCTGGATTGGACAAAAGATTACAGTCTTTATGTCTATAGCGTGTTTTAGTTACAATCTTGGTTGTTTCGATTAAATCACGCCCCTCATTAAGCAGCGTATCGCCCCGCATTACAATGTTGCCATTAGCAGCAATTAAGCTATAGCTATTGCGGATATCGCCAGCATTCACTGTCAGATGACGTCCTGCCAAAATCTGTGCAGCATTATGCTTAAAATGTGCCTGCTGACGAATAATCGTAGTATCAATATTTTTCTTGATCCTTGTGTGTTTATCACCACCTGGAATTTTTTCCCATCTTCCCTCAACGAACCGGTGAGAGACCACTTTATCGCTCACCTCAACCCCACCTTCACGTATGTTGGTGAGTGCTGAGACATCAAAACGCATATCGCCTGAAACAGCTTCTAAAAGACCCGAACTGTTGATCACATGACCAGCCCGCTCTCTCTTTAAGCCACGGATGATGAGATTGTCTTCAGCAATGACATCGCCAAACTGATTGATAAAATCCCCGTCTAAGGAGAGCGTTGCGGATTTCTTGGCATAAATCAGCCCGCTATTGCTCATATCCCCGCTCACATCGAGCGCAACCGCATCACCACCAGAACCAAGGATACCAGCATTGTTCAACGCATCTGTCGTCAAAACAAAAGCGCCACCACTTTTGAGAACCCCACCTTCAGCATTTAAAACAAGAACCGTTTGCCCCAATAGTGGATCATGATTTGCTGCGACAAGTGTAAAAGCCCCTTGAGATAAAAATTGACCTGAATTTGTCAAAAAACCAAGCTGTGCATCAACAACACCCCCCACCATGATGCCTTGATTGCTTAAAACATCATGGCTGTTGAGAGTAAGTACTCCGCCTTGCGCTTCCACAAGCCCATCCTGGGTGAGTGTGCCTGCCTTCAACGTTACATCATAGGCGCCAACCTCACTTGTCTCACCCATTGTCAATATGCCATCACTGGAAAGCTCTATCCGCTTTTTAGAAACAATGCGCCCTGTTTGATTGAGATTTGTTTGCGCATGCAAAGCAATGGTATCATTGCTTTCTATCGTGCCGCTATTGCTTAAATCACCATGGCTTGTGAGTTGAAGGTCACCACGCTCAATCTCTATGTGCCCTGCTTGAATCACACTATCAGCAACAATATTGACTGCCCCTTGCGTAGAGATGAGACCATCAACATTCTCAAAATTGCCCACATCAATGTGCAAACCATCCCGCGCTAAAACATGCCCACCCTCATCATGTGTCGCGTTTTGTTGGACTGAATTTGTTGTTGCAGCGCCTTTATTGACAAAAGACGTGGCTGCAATGCTCATCTCACCAGCAAAAGCACTGAGAAGACCTGCTTCATTGTTTACATAACCAGCACGTGTCTCTTTCAGCCCATGAATGGTGAGAGCCTCTTCAGCAATTATTCTGCCCTGTGTGTTGGTTAAATCACCATCACTGGATACCTCCATGGATTTTTGGGCGTAGATCAGCCCGCTATTGCTCAAATCACCGCTCACATTGAGAGCAACCCCATCACCACTAGAGCCAAGCACACCGGCATTGTCTAATTGCCCTGCAGACAAAACAAAAGCACCTCCACTTTGGAGGACCCCTTCGGATGTATTCTTCAGAAAGGCTTGTTGCGGATCGACGCCTTCTTGTGCACTTACCATCAAATGCAAATCATCGGTTGCAATAAACGTCCCTTGATTGGTAAATCCACCAACATGAGCATTAACGCTCTCACCGCGCATTGTGCCGCTATTTGCGATCCCATCACGCACTTGAAGGGTTAATGCTCCCTCTTGGGCTTCCACAGTCCCTGCTTGGGTTAAAGCATCAGCACTTAAAACCACATCATAACTTAAAATCGTACTCTCTTGACCGGTTGTGAGCATACCACCCGCTGTCAATGCAACCTGCTGCATACTGACAATATCACCCGTGTGATTGAGGGCACCATGGGCATCCAGCGTTATCTCCCCATTGGACCAGACAGTGCCTTCTTGGATCAGGGCACCGTGATGCGCATAAAGGTCAATTTTTTGCTCTGCCACTAAGCGCGCGCGTGATGTAAGCTCTGCTGCTTCCACCAAAAGAGAGCCGCCGGCGCTATAATGTCCAGCGCCTATAGTGAGCGCATCTTCAGCTTTCAGTACAATATTCCCCTTGGCACCAATATGGTTGTTTAAAGCGCTGATTTGATTGGTTTCAATGGTCAGATCGCCAAGGGAAGAAACCCCTGTTTGATCATTGTCTTGCATGCGGCTTAGATCAATTGTTGCTGCTTGGATCTCTAAAAGATCACCGGCGGCTATCCGCCCATTCCCCGCATCAAGCTTTCCTGCCTGTAAATGCAAAGAACCCTTCGCTGACTGTTGACCATCACTCCCAATACCGCTTGCTAGAAGAGCATGAGACTGGAGCTTGATCACATCGGCGTGCACATCAACAGCACCGCTTGCCGCAACGCGAGCTTGCTCAGTCAGTTCAACATGCTTCAAAGCCTTCAGTTCAATTGCTTCTTCTGAAAAAAGCAGATCTTTCACATGCACACTATCGTGGTGGGAGTGAGCCTTCATCACTCCTTTGGCACGTGCTTTGGCAATCACCAGCTTGCCATCACTTGTCAATCTCATGGCGCCTGCATTGGCAACCATGTCTCCTCGCATCTTAACGCCGGCGCCTTTATCATTGGCAATCACACGGATCTGCCCCGCATACATTCCACCAAACTCACTGGAATCAATCGCCAATTCTGGCTCTTTGCCATCAGAACCAAGAGAAGTTGCTTCCCGCTTGTGATAATCAAAATGATTGTGACCAGCGATAACAGCCAAATCCCCTTTGACCTGTATGGGACCCCCGATACTGATCTTGCGCGAAACAAGATCAAAAATATCTAATGCACTCCCATCAGCCCCACGAGAACCTATGGTGATATCTCCACCCTCAACACGCAACCCACTCAAAGCGCCATCCGCTCCAATAATCGGTTGTCCGGTCGATAAAGTCACCCGTGGTGTATTCATAAAGCCACAACCGTTACAGGTAATCCCATTGGGGTTGGCGATAATAACATCCGCCATTTGCCCGTGTACTTCGCTCATGCCTTCAAGACGCGAGCGATTGGCACTCACCACTTCATTGAGAATAACCTTTGCTGCACCACCATAACGCAAATTGCCGTTGCCTGGCACCAATCCCCCAAGCTGTGAACGCGAAACCTCCTTGGTCGAATTGTTCAAAATCACGCCATGGCTATCAACATTAAAACTGTCATATTTATTGTGAGAAAGACCCTGTCCATTGGGGCGAACAATATCAATCAGCGGCACATCATTGCCGGCTTTCCCCACAGTGGGACGGAAAAGTGAGCCAACCCCCTCTG
>NZ_JAQITA010000032.1:7798-9495 GCF_028618575.1 Bartonella sp. ML70XJBT.G
AGCTTTGTGCACCAATTGCCTGTGCTTGTACTAACAAAGGTTGAAAAGCTAAACTAAAACTTAAAACAAGAGAAATACCCTTATGAGCCCCTCGCTGCAAAACACCAAGAACGCGCTGCCCTAGCTTGTATCCATATCCCAATTTGTGCTTTTTATTTTTCAATCCCCGCATCTTCAGCTCCTCATAAAATTCTTTATCTCTTAAAAAAACACCCCAAGGGGTGTCAAAAACGAGGCTATATTTTTATGCCTCTTTAAAATCTCAATAATGCCCGCACTTGAAACAACCCTGTCGCATTCCCCTGCTCTATTGGGGACGATTGGATTAAAATATTCGAATATGACACATCAACATCCGTAATATCTCCAGTTGAATGGAAACCAAGAGTTGCTCCTACCAAACTACCGCCAAAACTGTTTTTGCTTAAATCATTGGCCACTGCCCCCAGATCAAGCGCCATATACGGTGCAAATTGGCTCATAAATTTACGCCCCATGCTCGAAGAAAAACCTGGCAACAACAGCGATAATTCATTGCGCCAAAACGCCCCATTATTGCCGTAATAAATCGCCTCACGCACACCACGCACAGAAGAGGAACCTCCAAGCGATAGTTGCTCTGAACTAAACAATGTGTCGGGTGATAATTGTCCTGAAAACAGTGTGTTATAGCGAAAATTATGCTGATTGAGCGAAAAAGGACGCACGTAACTTAGGGAAAAAGACAATTTGGAAAATTGCCCTTTGGGTGAATTTTTTGTTGCATTCTCTTGCTCTTTATCGTCATAAGCCCCAAGAATTGCCAACCCTTTATGAAACCCTATATGCGCGCTTAATTCTCCTCCAAGCCACTTGCGCGAATGATCAAGCTCTAATGTTGCAATAGCTAGTTTACGGCTGGAAACATCAACTCGACTACCCATAATAAAATTATCAGAATATTTCCATGTCAACCGTCCCGTAAGCCAGGTCTTTCCCTCTTGATCACGATCAATAACCCGTGAAATCCACGGTGTAAGCGATAAAGACTTGCCCGATGTCATAATATCAGAAAATATTCCCTTAACACTCGAATGATATTGGCTCCACGTCCCATCAAAACCTGTTGTCCAATAGCCATAGGGAATGGAAAAGGAACCCGTTAGAGTATCACTATTGGGACGCTTGTGAAAAAAATGATACGGTCCACCATCCATGGAGCGCTGATAGCTAAACGACCATTGATCATTGATCCCTAACAAATCATCAAAAGAAAGGCTAACACGCGTTTGGTAAAGCCCTGTTGCTTTAGCGCCAAGATTATCGCTGGAAAGCGTGATAAGCCAAGATTTCTGTTTTTCAATATGAACATCGAGTATCGAACCACCCGAATTGCTCCCCGCACCAAGATTAATGGTAGCTTGGCGTGAGAAAAGCCGATTGATTGATCAAGCCCTTGCTCTATCTGGCGCAGATTGGTCGGTTTTCCAATAAGGTTTGGAAAAGCCGTGATGATTTCTCCTTGAAGTCTCCTCTCAACTTTATGCCCATCAAGAGTGATATCTTCCATCACACCTTCAACAACAACAACCTTAAGATGACCGCCGCTTAAATCTTGCTCAGGCAAATAAGCCCGCACCGCAATATAGCCGCGCTTCATATAAAGCTTGGTCACCGCTTTGAGCACTTTATTGATTTCAGCAATCCCCAAACACCGC
>NZ_JAQITA010000033.1 GCF_028618575.1 Bartonella sp. ML70XJBT.G
AAGCTTTTGAAAGAACAAGCAGAGAGAGAGCATTCAAAACCGCTTACACTTGTTCAAAAGCAAGAACTTGAAAAGGCTTTAAGTGGAATAGGAGGAATAATAAAACACATTGATTAGACAGCAAAATAGTGAAAAGTGCTGATCATTTTTTGATTAGATAGGCATTTTAAAGAGTGATTAAAAAGTTTTTTTAATGTATAATGTATTCTTGGAAGCAAGAATGGTTGTGTAGTATCAAACTTAGTAAATAAATCCTTAATACAAATTAAGGATTTTAGGATACGCGAATTTAAATATTTTTTAAAAACATACATAGCTAGCATTAGTGCAAAAAATATTGCGACAGTTATTAAGCTTTTTCACATATTTTTCAAAGAGGAGAGCGTTTCTTTAATCTTTACGAAAGAATTGCCAGTACTATGGGCTTTTTTGAAAAGTAGCTTTGATATCAAAATACAAGCGAAGATGTAGGGTTATAGAGCTCAGTGTTCAAAGCTGTCATCAATTATAGATAAATCATAGGCGAGGTTAACTAAAATATTAAAAACAACTGAATATAATAGAAGACCTTGCTCTTAAAAGAAAAGCAAATGATAAAAAACTAAAAGGTCATTTGTATCTTATATGAGAAAATAATTTTAAAAATTCAGATCATAATTTTTCCACAGGGAATGAATATGTTTACAGGTAAGCAGCTAAAAGCCTTGTTTGGCACAATCATTTTTATATTTTTATGCTTTTCAGGAATAAGAAAAAATCTTGACTTTATTCAGGGTATTTTGACATTTGCGTCTGTTTCTTTGATAATAGTAACAACTCTTTTTGCGATTTTATGCAATTCTAACATTCCTTCCGAGTTGCATTACAATCCCAAATATAAGCATGGTGATACAACAGGTTGGGAGAGACTAACAGGTGATTTACGACAGTATATGCACAGACTCTTAAAGATAATAATTTTAGCGCTTATTGTTTTAATTTTCCCAAATAGTTATAAAGAAACTGTTTCTTTGCCTGTCATTTCTAAGTACGTAGAGCACAATTTTTCTTTTTCATTGGATATCGCACTTTTGTACTCAGATATTGCTCTTTGTTATTTAAATATTATACTTTGGTACTACTTTTTAGTCTGTGTATTGTTTCTTATGTTGCGTACACGCAGTTTGATAAATATGTCCATTTATGCACTACAGTCTTCTACTAAAAATCCACAGTAAAATTTTTGATTTTATACTTTAACTCATTTTTCACAGTATCTTCACTATACATACCATTAACATTTTTATCTGCTTTAATATTAACTTTATGTTGAAAAGTTTTAGTATTAAATATTATATTAAAATTATTATATGTATTTCCAACGAAACTTATTTTTTTCAATACGGGATTTGTTTTATCTTTGTTTATAAAATTATGAAAAAAATTCTTTAAACTATTTTTTTCTTTAAATTTTATATCTAAGCTGAGTTCTATTCCAGTAAAACCTTCAGTCGGAAAGCTACCAAGAGAACTTTCAGCTATCTTTAGCAAGTCTTCTTCTGATGGTATTCCAAAAAAGTCTGATTGTCTTGGTGGTGTATATTTCAGTTTTATTTCTTTAATTGAACGCAATTTTTTTTCGAAGTTTTGCTTATCAACAAGAGCTGGTGAAATATCAAGCACTTTGTTAGAAGAAGATTCTTTGTAGTGTAACTGCAAAAACTTGTTTAACTTTTGATTTGAAGAAAAAAGTGTGAACTCTTTAGGGATTAAAATTCCAAAATATTGCTGATTCTGTTCAACATATTCTTTAGGACGTGGGTTAGGAATTTTCTGAAAGCCGTTTTTGGAATCAATCACTTCAGGATTGTATGGGCTTTCTTCTCCCATTAAAACATAAATCCAATAATAGGTATTCAAGTTCATAGAAAACTTTTCGATTATTAAGGTAGCACATTGATTATCAAGTGTAGGATGGTATTTTCCTTCTTTTAAAAATTCATTATTACAATTTGTATTAACTAATTCTGAGTCGGTATCTATCTTATATTTATAAGAAAGGAAGCTAATGGTATTCATACAATTAACACAATTATAATGTTTATAGTCTTATCTCTTGTCGGTGTTACTCAAGTTATCTTAGTGATTATGAGAAGGTGGATCATATTAAAAATAGCGTGCACTGCTTAGAATCATTTAGATAGGGATAAAAGCTACGAAGTTTTAATTGCAAAAGCAACAAGCGATTTAGAAAACTCTACAGTGAAAGCTGCTTGGATTTTTAGAATATGACTTTCCCTTTTCTGCTTTTAAATGGATGGTAAAGTTAATTTATATCTTTGATAGTAATAACAACTTTCTTTCCAAGAACAGTCAGTGCCTGCTCTAGTGTTTGAAGTTTCGTTGGATAATTTAGATCAAGAATGCGTCTTGCTTCAGTTTCTTTCTTACCCAAACGATTGGCTAATTCTGTTTTGGTAATATGAGCTTCATTAAAAGCTTCTACCACTGCGAGCTTAAGAGCATTCCACGCATCCACCGTTACCTCTACAAGATCTTTATACTGCTGTGGTGTAGGGAGAGGCAAACCACGCATAGGATAGCTGCGTAATGCCAATCCTAACGCTTCAACAGCATTCTCTAATGCCTCTGCTCTATTTTCTCCAGCTGTTATTGCTTCTGGTACATCTGGAAAAGTTACCACAAAACCACCATCTGGATCAGATTCCAGTTTTGCTTGATAAGTATATTCCATATCTAAATCTCCTTGCTATTATCAAAATGTCTCTAAGAAAGGTATAAAAACATTTAGAAAACTTCATACCCCTAACTGTTTTTTGATTATTTTCACATAGAGTGGGGTTAATTCACCAGATTTTATAACGGTCGTCTTATCTCCAAAAGTTACCAAATAATGCGATCCTTTGCCTGCATCTGGAGCCTCACTGTAATGAATACCTCTTTTTCTGGCTTCTTTACGTAACTCTCTAAGCAGCGCTTCTCGTTTCATTTAGCCTCTCCCACTTTGTAATAAAACTAATATCGCACAAAAAGGTTCGACAGTCAACAATAAATCGAACAAAAAAGTTTGATACAGACTTTGCTAATTTAGATGATACTTATTGAAAAACCGAAGGCAAAACGAAAAAGCTATACCATTTGTAAGACATGGCTTTTTGCTTAAATAATTTATCAAGCAACATTATAATGTAATACTTTAAAAAAGTGTTATTAATTAACTGAAATAATTGAAAAAATAATTAACTTATGATAAGATTTTATGTGTATAAAATGCAAATCAAATGGAACTTACAAACATGTTGAATAAAGTGATCTTAATTGGCTATCTTGGAGCTGATCCCGAAAGCAAAACAATGAATTCTGGTGCCGAAATAGTCAATTTTAGGTTGGCTACTTCTGAGAGCTATACAGATAAAAACACACACCAAAAAGTAGAGAAAATAGAATGGCATTCCGTAGTGGTTTTTAATCCACATTTGGCAAAAATTGCTCTTCAATACTTAAACAAAGGTTCAAAAGTTTACGTAGAAGGCAAATTACAAACCCGTAAATGGCAAGATAAAAACGGTATTGACCGCTTCACAACAGAGATTGTCTTATCACAATATAAAGGCGAATTGCACCTACTTGATGCAAAGAAAGAGCAATCTCCCCCCTCACCCGTGACTTCTCAAAATTATGCTATCGCCTCTGGTGCCGATTATAGCGCATCTTTTAATGACAGCATGCCATTCTGATTGAAAAAATATGACAAAAAGAAAAAAACGAGCAAAACGTGGTCGTCCACGCATTGAAGGATGTATCAGAGAACCCAATGGGCATATCTCACGGACAAAAATGCCTCGTGATCCTATCGATAAATTGGCAATTGAAATGCGTGCCAAACGCTTCTGTTTGACCATAGAAGAGGCAAAAAATCCGCTTTCCGGTACTTATATCGGACAGCTTTACTTACAAGGAAATCTCAATCAAGATCAGTACGATGCAGCACAAAAATATCTTGAAGTGAGAAATAATTACCTCTGTGCAAAAGGTTTGCCTAATGCAATTTATGATGATTTTACTCCTTCATCAAATGAAGAGGCACAACAACGGTGGATTGAAAGAGCAACTCATTGTTATAAAGAAATGAAAGGGGTTATCAAAGAAGCGCAATGTTTTTACCATCAATATAATCTTCATGCCGCATTACAATATCTTGTTATCGAAGATCAATCACTATCATATCTTGTTAGTTCGCTGTATGTTGCTCTTAATGCGCTCCATAAACATTTTACGCAAAACCAATAAGTTTCAAGCGGCATTTTGGATACTAATAGTAACCTCTTTTCCAAGAGTAATAAGAGTGGATTCTAAAGAATCTAATTTTGTTGCGTGGTTTAAATCCAACAATCGGTCAATTTGTATTGGATTGAGTTTTAAAAGACGCGTAAGATCAGCTTTGCGTAAGTTTTTTTCAATCATAGCGTTATGTATTGCAATTTTTAAAGTCACCAATGAAGATACTTCAACAAAAGGATAGGCAGCATCACGAGCTCCGAAAGGGACAACTTCTCGATCTTGGAAACGTCCCATAATAACTGTTAAAAGGGCATTTTTAGCGTGCTCCAAAGCCTCTTTTTCGTCGTTACCATAGGTAATAAATTCTTGAAAGTCTTTGGAAACAACAAGAAGAGTATCATTGTCATCTTTGATAAATTTAATTGCATATTTCATTTACACCTCCATATTCAGGCTTATTTTAGGTCAAGATCTTTAAGAATCTTTTGAACTAATCCTGTTCCTAATTCTTTCCGCGTACCATGCATAGGTAAAACGGATTTTTTAGAACCACGTTTTACAAGCAAATGGCCGCCTTTCCCTGAAGTAAAACTGCAACCATGTTTTGTAAGATATCTTTTTAATTCTTGACTGTTCATAAATATAATATAACATCTATAATGTTTAAATACAACATAAATGTTTTTTTGTATAAAAATAAAGATTGGCTTTTAAAATACTAAGTTTTGATCAAAAAAATTAAAAATATACAATATCGTGATTTTTCTATTGACAATACGTGAAAAATCGTATTTAGTAGCAGCACGGCACTAGTCGTATTGTGTCTAAAATTCAAAAATATTCCCTAAAATTTGATAAAGTATTAAGCTCTAAAAATGGTTTAACATGCTGTTTTTATTGATAATAATGGGCTAATCTATTGTGCAAATGTCAAAAGCCATTAAATGACATTTATTGACCAACGATGTCATTAATTAATTGCCTCAAAAGGAGCAAAGATGAAAGTAATCATCACCAAACCAATGTGTGTTGTTGGCGACAATAAAAGCACTATTCGTTTTGAAACGTCAACTTTAAATAATCCATTTGTGGAGGTTTCCAATCAAGTCTACGCCCGACTCAAACGCGCCAATGCCGCAAAACCTTTTGTGGAAAGTAAAACAACAACTAAATCTGAAAAGATAATTGAACCAATTAAGCCAATAGAAAAAGAAGTGGTACAAGCATCTTCTAAACTAGGAGCAGAAGAAACTTCACTTCAACAGACCGAAACACCTAAAGTTTCCAAGCCATCAACACCTCCTGCTAAAAAGCTTAAAAATTGAAATTAATCATCCATCAAAAGTGGTATCTTCAACAGGTAAAAGATACCTTTACCAATCTTCAAGCACCACGCCTTAATTGGGCTTTGCGTAATGCTATCAACACCGCAGCAAAACAAGTAGAGCGCTTTACTGAGAAACAAGTTGCCGACATCTCATCAGCCCAATCAAAGCGCGTTAAAAAAGGCGTTTATATTAAAGGAAAGGCTACAGCTAAGTTTCTTGAAACAGATATCATTGGTTCTGGAATACCCTTGCCTCTTAAATTTTTTAAAGCAAAAGAGACAAAATGCGGTGTGACTTACACAATGTTTGGAAAGCAAGAAATCTTACGTCATGGTTTTATTAAAGGGGGGCGTTTTCCAAAGCGTGTTGATTTAAAAATGGGGGGGAATGTGTTTCAAAGAGCCGACGGAGACCAATTCCCCATTGCAAAACAAGAAGGGCCATCAATTGCTAAAGTTATGTCCAAGCCAGAAATTGCAAATGCTATCGCACAATATGCCAGTGAAAGACTAACCAAAAACATACAGAGACAACTTGCTCGTCAAGAATACGCTGCCAATAAAAGAGGCTAGATCATGTTCCCAAGCTATATCTCTATATTACATATCCTTATTGGTTTATGCATTACATGTTCTTATGACAATTTTAAAAACAAATTATCATTTGCACTTTGTTATTTCCATAAAAAAATCAATAAAATCAATGCAAAAGGTACTTCCCAACGGGTTGGCTTCGTTGCGGGGCAGGCTAGCGCAAACTATCGCTAGCGACAGAATTTTCAAATTGACTGTACATTGGACACATAACATATTGATAAATAACAAAATTAATGTGTACTCATATACACACTATACAATCTATAATTATTTTAAAAAATGTGAAGTCACCTCTTGACAAGATGGCAATAATATGTCTATTGTCGAATCAGGTGCCTGAAAACACCTTAAAACCATAAGCGGATAGATTGCCGATACAGTCTTTTTCCGTACATTGAAGGCTTTGACTCATTATATGCAACAAGTATATAATGACCCTATCGGGTGTGGTTACACTATACAATACCCTTGCGGGGAAAGTGTAACGACGGACTTATGGCCGTGTTTTCAGCGCCCGGCACCACATATGACATAAAAATATAAATAAATCAATATGTTATTTAAATAATTTTATATGCACCCCCATCAGAATCCACACTTTTATGCATGATTCATTTGACCATTTTTTATAGAAGATTGCCATGTATGAATAGACCATAAAAAGCAAATCATGATGTAAATATTATAACGCATGTAAACGTTCATATGAAATGAAAAGCAGCTACCATTCATAATAGTTCATAAATTTTATGATACGTTTTTATCACTTAAAAATCGCATTGTTTTAAAATTTAGTCGTTTGAAATTTTTAATAACATAAATTGTATACGTTTAGAGAATGGTATGAGTTTTGCTCTTTTTTGAGCGAATCCTTAAAAGGAAAATAATCGTTTAAAATTTTTATAAGCTTATAAGTGTAATTCATTAAGGGTGTATAAAAAGACAAAATCGCTTTTAAAGCGCTTACTAAAAATTTAGAAAATGATAGGCAGTCATTATACAAACATATCATCACAACAGTTATGAAATTCAAAACGTTATGTCTTATGATGCGAAAATCTTTTAATGAATATGGTGTATAGTGAGTTTTAAATGATGGAACTCTCTTCGCTTCCACAAAAAAATGGAGGCGAATAATGCCGTAGAAGTAGAATACTATATACCTTAGACATGGTAATAAAAAACGTTTTAAAGACTATAGTTTAAAAATACAAACCAAATGGGGTCAATCCAAATTTGGAGCACCTATTGAAACAAAGACAAGCAAGCAAAATTCAAAACCATTATAATGTCATAAGACATAAAATTTTTCTAAATTTTGAGTCAAAAGTTACCCTGTTTAAAGAATCTCTATTTTAAAGATAACCAGCTCAAATTTGAGCCGGCTAATTTTTAAAGAAATTAGGTTTTAATGAAAAGTAAAAATACGCTTATAAGAACCTCTTTAAGGAAACGTTTAAACATTTGAAACTGATGTTTTATAACAGCTATAAACTTAGTTATCATTTGCTCTTAAGAACGTTTCATTTACGAAAAACAAAGATCTAGATTTTACAGCAGAGCAAATCTTGAAACCCTTAAATTCTATAAAAACGTTTGTTTATTTGTCTTATGAAAGGCTGCTTTAAAAACCAATGCGCATAAATATAAAAACGGTTTTATGACAGATATTCCCTTAATACGCCTTTGCTTTTGATTGTACTGATAAAGCTACCAAGCGTTTTGATTTTAGAATGTCAGTTATTTGAATTCACTCAGCTCTATTTTGAGCTTAGTATTTTAAAACGTTTTAAAGAGGCATTTTGATCATGTGCTTTATTTCAAATGACTCCCTTTAAATATGAGAGCGTTTTATTGATAGGTTTATAAAAATCAAAAGCGTTTAGAACCTCTCTTATTCAAATGAGTGATTAAGATCATACCCATCATTTATGATCCTTTTGATAAGTTTTCATAAAAACAATAGAACGCTTGCAATATGATACGTTTTGTATATATGCATTTATCACTCCATTGTGGATGATTATTAGATCATTAGAAACGTGATGAGAAAGCCGCGTCATATTACTTGATACGGCTTTCTTATTTGAATTCTCTCTTTTATGATGCGTTTATAGCTGTAAGAAGGCGCCCCCCACGCCGCTCTTTATTCTGTTTTATCAACAATCTTTACAACATGATCATTTTCATAAACTTCGCAATTTTTTGGTACCAACTTTACTTTGCTTTGCTTGTTTAATTTGGCATTGCCATAGACCTTACCCCACACCTTATATAATCAGTTACCTTAGCATTGCCATACACAGAGCCATAGACCTCAGAAGAGCCACCAACACTAGCATTGCCATAGACCTTGCCATAAATTTTGGCACGCCCATTAACAACCGCATAATTATAAATTTTTGCATGGCTATGAATGCGAGCAAAGCCAGAAACCTTGGAACGCCCATAAATCCTTGCATAACTAAAAACCACAGCATCATAAGAAACATGGGCATGGTCATAAATATGGGCATCAGCATGAACAAAGGCGCCCCCACTCACATGGGCATTGCCATACACATTCCCATAAACATGGGCATTGCCATAGACACAAGCATTGTCATAAATATTTGCATATTGAGAGATGAAAGCCCTCCCATAGACCTCACAATCCCCATAGACTTGACCACAGATTTGAGAATAATGACGTATTTTTGCATTTTCATAAACACGGGCATGACCATAGGCACAAGCATCATCATATACCCAGCAATTGCCATCATGAGAGAGAT
>NZ_JAQITA010000034.1 GCF_028618575.1 Bartonella sp. ML70XJBT.G
TTCAAAGCAAGGAGAGACGCAATAAAGCAAAACTGATGCTCAAATATTTTAAAAAATAAGAAATTGCACAATTTGTCATGCTTAAGTCCACAAGACATAAAAGAAAAGTTGCTTCTTGCCTGCTTAAGACCAATGATACTAGAATAATTGCACAAAAAACTATAAAAACACTTGGAGCTAAAATGAAGGAAAATCTTGCAGTTGTAGACAAGTCTCAAAAAAAACTTCCATAATATTGAATGCTCACATATTCCCCTTCATACTACATCAAACTTAAACGCTATGACAGCATAAGCAAACATATGGGCGCTAGGAGTATATTCGACTACCATGCTAGAAAAACCAAATGCGTCGAGAAATTATACGTGCCTAGGCATTCAACAAGTCCTTTTTCCAAATCAATAACGTTGACAATCATTCTTGCGTCGGAAAAGAAGCACGCAAAGCTACGCTAAAAGCTCGAAAGTCTTTCCATGTAAAAACACAATAGGGTGAATAGGGAATTTAAGATTAAAACACCGCTGTTATCAGAGGTGTTAAATTTTAGAGCTTAAGGAGCTTGCCAAAAGTGTAACTTTTTCTAAAAAAGCATATCATATTGTACTAAAGACTTTAATCTCACTAAGGCACTTTTTTATTCAATAAAACTGACCAAAAATACGTTTTTATTTTGATAAAAGTGTTATGGATGAGAGAGAAAATCTAAGATAGCGGAACTTAAAGTCTCAAGATCAACCATAGAGGCAAATGGATAATATGTTACTTTGAGCAGTCTACAAACGTCATGTGCAAATAAAATCCACTCCATAATCCTCCAGCTGTGAGGCAATTTGCTACGGAGCTTACAGGACAATTTTTAAAAACAGTTTTGAGCTTCTTTGCTGCAGAGTGTGTTACAAACTTATAATTGAGTCATTTATGCGAAGTGTTTTAGGCACTCTTGTTGTGCCCCCAGTAGCAAAAATTATATGTGACATTGAAGGTCCCTATTTTTTAGTCTGCATGAGGCACAGGCAAGAGGCAAAGGCGGAGATACCAACAATCATGCCAAAAAGCACAGCGATATGATTGTTGAAATGGCTGATGATCCATCCACTTGTCCATGATCCTATAGCTTGGCCAATATTTGAAACAACAAGAATATAACTAAAAAGAACACTAGAAGAGAGGGATGTGGTTGTTTTCCCTGCTTGATAGTATATCTCTGGAACCATGACAGATTCATAGATACTGTATGCAATTAAAGCAGTCACAGAGGTAAAGATACCACCCATGAGGAAAAATGAGGAGAAACCTCCCATAAAGCAGAGCAGATAAAAAGTTGCTTTATCGGAAAGGGTAAGATGTTTATTGATTACCCCCTGCCAGATACAAATGCTAATACCAACAATTGAAAAGAAAATACCACTATAAGGAGCGAGATTGCTATCAAATTTACTGAGAAGTGTTGTAGTGGTGATGAAAATTCCCATGAGGAATGCAAAAAGCAAAGCCGTGATCAGCAAATAAGCAATAGAACGATCATGTATTATTGTTTTAAAAAAAGAAAGAAGAGTTTTTTTCCTTTTTTCAAAGGGTGATTTTTTATGAGGGTAATGATAAATAATTTTGAGAGATAGAAAACAAAAATATAAACCAATGAGTACCAAAAAAAGCCATGAGAAAAGCTGAGGCGTTATATTTTATGGCACTTGTTGCAACAAGAGGGGCGATAACAACCGCAGCGTTTTGAAAAAAGAATAGACAGTTAATGCACGTTTAAGAGCACTTCCATTGAGATGTTCTGATAAAATTTCTCTCAAAAAGGGCTTTGAAATTGCTTTCGAAAAAGCCATTAAGATAAAAAAGATCAACCATGCAGAAGCTGTGAGCGATAACATAATGCACACAAAAGCGGTACTCCTTAAAATAAAGGCGGTAGCCATTAAGAGTTTACGCGAAAATCTTTCTAATAAACCCGTTGTGGTTACCATGAGAATGCTTTCAAGGATTACCGAATCAGCCAGATAAAAAGCAACATTTGCAGCAGTTACGAGAGAAGAGTTTCCAAGCAGAGGGAGTACAAAGAAAAAGGAAAATTCAGAAAGAAAAACTGCGCTATAGATGAAAAAAGTAATTTTATTTTTGCCCATGGAATTTCCATAGAAGTGCTGTTAAATGGTCAAATACATTTTGTTGTATCTCTTGAGGAAGTTTTGTCAGCCCTGTTTCCACTGTGCACATTTCGTTGAAATAGTATCCTTCTTGATTCACCAGCCAGTCCACTGCAAGAATATTGTTTTTTGTTTTTTCTACGATGTTTTTAAAAATACCGAGCATTTCAGGATAGAATTTTTTCTTGCCATATGCGGCTATAAAAGCCGCTTTTATCAGAATGGTCTTTTTGCCGCTACGTGCTGCATTTCCCATAGTACTGTTCTTTTGAGGCTTACGGGATTTCACACAAAAAACTTTCTTGATAGGAATGAAATATGACAGAATGGAAATCGAGAAAAATGGTGTTTAATTTTAATGCAAGTTCATCAAACAATATACATTTTGCACATGTTCGCGCGGCTGCATATTGCGCACCAAATCTCTCTATGGAAGATTTTAGGGCATCACTTCTGGAGGATGTTCTCATCCTAGATACGAACATGACATAAAAAATTCTCTTGACTTAGCAACAACACTGTCCTCTTATTGACATTACGCACTCTTGCTCCTCCCCACTCAATCTCTTACGAAGAGGTTGCACTGGTTGCTATAGATTGTCAACATATGAATGATTTTATAAGTTTTTTCATGAAATGAGATTTTTTCGTGAACGGATCCATTCTCTTGAAGTGTAGAAGAAAAATGATTGAGTTCATGACCCGTCTTTTAATTCTCTGCCTTCTTTGTTTAATACACGCGTTGATATTTGCCCCCAGAGCGTTGTAAAAAACCCCTCTCAACGAGGGTGCGTCGTAATCTAGCAAAATCTACCGTAAAGAGGTTGCATATGTTAGAGACTTCCGTTTCGCTATAGATTTTTTCTCTTTGAAAGGCTTGGGCAATTTTTTGTAGCATTTCTTCTGTTTCTAAATGGCGGTCGTTTAAATTTTCCCTCTTCCGCACATTTTTATCTTCTAGTGTTTTCCAAAGTGTTCCTTCGGCTTGAAATCCTTCTGTTGTATTTTGAATAAGATCAAGATTCAAAAGACGATTGATGGATTTGTGAATGGTTTTGGCATCACAATCGACAGTTTTGAGGATATCAGAAAGATTTTTTGCACCAAGGATAATGGCAGCGTAAACAGCCCGCAATGTTGGTGAGGTCATGGCAGAGATCAGTGAATTGGCTTTACTGCGTTTGTGAAGTGCTTCTTTTCCCATGGGCAAAAGATCATTGCGAATGGGCAGTTCATTGATTTCTATGAGTTCTGCTTGGAGCGATTGTGCGCGTACAATTTGTTCGGTAGGGGAGCGTTTGCGAATAATCCCTAGACCACTTTGGCGATATTTGTGGTTTTCGGGGAGGGTTAAAGCCTCATAGGATCCATCAAGGCGGTAGAGAATTTCCTCCCACAAAGGGGTTCTGACACGGCGAACGCGTTGTTCACCATTGAGGGCAACCGTTGTGGTCATGGTTGGTTCATGCAAACAGAGATAACCACCAGCGGTGATGTGTTTCCAAAGCGTGGTAACAAATCGCACATCATCTGCGGGCGTTCCAGCATCAATCCAAGCAAAATCTATTGGTCCCCAAGATTGGAGCGTTTCATCATCAAGAGAAAAGAAATTCTCATGGATAAATGTTACCATGTCTTTTTCAATACGCTCGTCTTGGAGCAGTTTTTGCCATGCTTGTTCGGCGGACTGACCTTCTGCTGAAAAATCATCAATGGTGATCAATCGTGGTTGATAATTCTCAAGGACTCCTGAAGGGTCAAGTAAAGCTGTACGTTCTTCCCAAGTGGTAGATCTTAAGAGTTCTTTATCCTGTTGCCATGCTTCTTTTGCTTTTTGCAGTGCTTTAGCAATCAAGCATGTGCTATCTCCCGCACCGATTTCAAGGATGGTACGTGGTCTAGCCATTTGAATGAGCGTGTAAAGAAGTTCAATACTGTTTTCTGTTCCCATACCAGGTCTTATCAGGGGCATCTTTTGATCCTATCCTTTTACCAAGCGCAGCATTCCGGCTTTGATAAAAAATGTTGCTGTTTGTTCTAGGGGGCGTTGAAGATGTATCTCTGTTGTGGCTTTTTGCAAGAGAGGTTTTGTTTTTTCGTTTAGCCGGATTGTGCGCCCGTTGAGCTGATTAATGGCAAGGGACCCAAGAGGAGAATTGACAAGACGACATGTTGGTTCTCGTACAAGAGCTGTTGCATGATCTGGCGAAAAGTCCTGTTGGTCTGTTTGAATAAGACCGTGTCGCAACAAGGATATCAAAAGATTTTCTGCGTCAAAAAGGCAACCGTTGAGTTTGATTTCTTTCAAGGATTGAACAGAACAGCCATCATAAAGTGCTGCGAATGTCAGCAAATCAAACCCACCAAAAGCTCTGCTTTTGGTGGAAACAACGGTGATAGGTTGTATTTGGCGTTTGCCAATGAGTGCCGGTTTATTTTTTATGATTTGTATATCTTTTGCCCATTGAACATGTGTTAGGGGGGCTAATTTACGCGGGTAGACAGCGAAAGAATTGATGGCTATGGGCGGCGTTGGTTTTTGCAATTCAAGCGTGTGGATGTTTTCATTCAAGTCATGTTGCATGGTGTCTGCAAGTTGCCATACATAACCGCCTGTTCCATTGTAAAAGTTTAAGCCTATAGGGTCTTGTTGCATGATGTTATCGTTTTTTTTACTTTAAAATATCAAGTTTTGGGGAGGGTTGTTAGTTGCTGCTTCATACAGAGTGGTTTATCAAAGTTTCATTGGTTGGTAGGGGGTATAGGAGAGATAATGATTTTATTGAGGGGTGATTGCAATTTGATTGGGTGGTGATTGTCATGTCTTTTTTAGTATGATTTGCTTGAGAGAATAGGTGGCAAAGTCTTTTAAGCATGATCCCCTTCCTTTTTTTGTAGAGCGCGGTTTACGATAAAGCCTAAGATGCCTGTGATCATGGTGGCGATGCTGATGATAAGGAGTGTGTATTGGGTGTGGTGCACTTTTACAAAACCTGCACTGATAAAACCAATGCACACGGCTGTTTGTATGATGAAAATATAGGCGGGCATTTGACTGTTTCGTTGTTCTTTCTGGATGGCTTTCATCATAAAACTTGCCATCAGAGCATTTTGCACGCCGTTAGCACCTCCACGGATGAAAGAGGATAACATCATCAACCATATGAGTTGTGTTAGGGATAAACAAAAAATTCCAAAGCCAATGGTTGCGGCAGCTAGTGATGCTCCCGCTGCATTACCAAGGCGGTGGAAAAGGCTAGAGAAACAGAGAGGACCAACCACGAGTCCGAGGCTCGACATGCTTGCAATCATTCCATAGACTTCTCCGCGTAAGTTTAGTTCAGTGCGCATACGAACAATCAGCAATACGCTTAGAGTGGAGGTAAGGATGATGGTGATGATGAGGGGAGAAAGAGCATAGACCACATTTTTTTTACGCAAGAGGCCTCTTAAGTCTAGCCCTTTTTTGCTTTGTTGTGTTGTGTTTGTTGTTTGCGTATGTATTTTCAAACTTTTAAAACAGTATATGGTGATCAAGGCTGCACAGAGAACCATGATGGAAAGTGCAAAGAGCCCTTTTTGCCCGTTTGATATTCCATATAACACGCCCCCTAACAGTGGTCCGGCAATATAGCCAAGATTACGAACTGTTTGGAGAATGCGGTTGATGCGATCTAGTTGGTGATCATTGTTGACCAATTCAGGCACAGTAACAAGCATAGCAGACCAAAAGAGTGAACCAGCACAACCCAGTGCAAAAGAAAGGGCAATATAAAGCCAAAACTGGTTGGCGATTGCAGCTATAGCTACGAATATTGCTTGAAATAATAAAATAATGGGCACTGTTCGTGCAGGTTTGAAGTGATGCAAAAGATGCGGAGCAATAGGTCCCGCACAAATTGCTCCGATAAATCCTGCTAACAGAAGCATTGAAATGGAGGATGTGTTTTTTGCTAAGTTTAGAATAAGTGTGACTTGAGTGGTTTCATCAGCAAAGCTGCTCAAGCCTAAAACGAGGAAAAGCCCTGTTTTGGGCAAAATTATGGATTTTTTCTTTGTCACAATGCTCCCCAAGATGCCAAGGCTTTTACGGCTTTTAAAATTTCCTGCTGTGCATATTTATATGGGGTATCATTCAATTTTACTAGATCTAGTTTTTTTCCTGATGAAAGTTGAGAAAGGAAATGCTCTAGATGAGAGCTATATTCAAAGCTTGCACAATGTCCGTTTGCTGCGATGAGCAGTTCTTTTGTTTCAGTTAAGGGCACCCATTGCAGGGTTGTAGGTGGGCGAAGAGTGATTTCATTTTCAATTTCGGAGACGTCAACAAGGGGGCGACCGACGCATAAACGTGAACTTGTATCGCAAATTAATTGAGAAACCAGCATATGGCGTTTTAAGGTACCGTTTGCGATGGCAGAGTTTAGTGCGAAGTATTGAAAAGCATTATCAGGGTTTAAACTTGCTCTTCCTGATGTGCGGATATCATGCCGTGTTCGATCATCGAGATAGAGTAAATGCGTGACATAATTTCTATGGTGTTGTGCATCGTGCGCTGTTTCCCAAAAAGCGACATTGATATTTACAGCAACCTTTTCTCCCGTTTCAGCGACATGGAAGGCATCATGAGGGAAGTAAGCAACACGATCTGTACGATTTTGCAGCGCAATTGCTGTTGATTTATGTTCCTCATATTCAGGATATTTGAGCCCTTGAAGGTCTTTTCGTGTGTTGGGCCATGCAAACATTGTTTTACCATCCTGTAGAGTAAAACCAAAATTATGAGCGTGATCTATATGGATCCCAACATGGGTAGAAGAATATTGGCCAATGAAGCAGTCAATATCTACACGTCCACCAGGTCTAAAACCTAAAGAATGTGCTAATTGATCTGCAAATTGTTTTGCCGCGTCCCATAGTATAGGAGTTGCAGCGTATAACCCATAATACATGACCGCCCATTCTTGCCCTTTAGCATATTGATCAACGCGGGCAGTATATTCTTCTATAGTCCTATCCGTATCTAAAACAAGAAAATTTGGAAGAGGGTGTGGACTCCGCAATCCATTCACTACTGTTACGACTTCGGATTTAGGATTAAGAGCTAAGAGTTGATGAGGATGTCGAGCGTATTGTCTTAAAGCATACAATACATCCCTTTCATTGAAAGGGATGTATGAAATCGACAACTCAGCTGCTTGCTTAGCCCAAATTTTTTGAGAAAAGCCCTCTGAAAATAATTCAAGCATGCACTTAAATATACTTAATTTTAAAGTTAGATATGTAAATAGATCTGTATCAACAATACATTATTAAACTTCTAACGAACCATTCACATCAAGCTCATTTTGACAAATTTGAGTATCGTTACGCTGTGCATACTTATCAAGCATTATAGTTGGCACAACTTCGTCAGCAGTCAATTCAACAACATCTTTTACTTCATTAAGTGAAATATTCATATATTTCCCCCCTTATAGTTGATAAAAAAACAATGATAACCAAAATAAAAAAATTACCACTTATTTTCTCCTAGTATGGATTTTATTTTTTGTCAAATGTTATGTTGATTGAATATATTTCTTATCCTTTTGAAGAGAGACACTTCATGTAATGAAGATTGCTATATATCCTTATTAAAAAGATAGACTGTTCTTTTTGAGTTTTTTGATTTGTAGGGGAGATGAGTACAATATATTCTCATCATTCATATATTCTGTTTTCAAGTTTGAACTTTGAAAGACTTTGTTTGGATATGGTCAAGTAATGTATAGGTTGTCATTATTATACAAGAAACATTTCAAGTAATTGTAAAAAAGCTGCACAGAATGTACAGCTTTTTTAGGTGTTTGTTTTATGGGGAGGTTTTTAAAGCTTGAAAGAATCCTTACGGCTTCTGTAGCCATAATAGCCAAAGATACTGGAAATTATAGCGCCAATTAAGCTTCCTAAAAAGCCCCACCAGCCCATGTTTGATGCTGTTTGCGTCGCTTTTTGGGCAGTGTTTTTTGCTCCCTTTAGGGCATTCTCAAGATTATCAGAGAGCGTTTCAGTCTGTTCTTCAAGGGCTTTTA
>NZ_JAQITA010000035.1 GCF_028618575.1 Bartonella sp. ML70XJBT.G
ATCATAAGAGCCATTCAGAAACCCATGAAACCGGTTTTGGTGTTGGTTCAGGCAAGGGCTTTGTGTCGATATATGGAAGTGAATCCAAGACAGAAAATGAGGAAAGCTTTGAACATCAAGGCTCTTCGTTCAATGGAAAAAATATCACTATCACCGCTACAAAAGAAGATGTGAACGTGGTGGGTTCTAACTTTATAGCGAGCGAAGATATTAAGCTTTCGGCAGCCCATGATGTGAACGTTTCACCTGGTCACAATAGTCATAGCGCAAACTCAAAGGAAGAACGCACAGGCTTTGGCTTTCAGTTTGAAAAGAATAACAGTGGTGCCTCTATTGGTGTTGGGGTTGCGGGCGCTAAAGATACGGGCGATCAATGGGAAAAGACCAATACACCGTCCAATTTCCACGCAGGCAATGATGTGCAGATTAATGCCGGCAATGATGTAAATTTACAAGCGACAAATGTTTCGGCAAATCGTGATGTCAATATTGATGCTGGCAATAATATCACACTATCGGAAAGCTATAATACCGCTAATACACAAGAAAAACATGAAAAGTTTTTTGCCGGTGTGACGACCACTGTCGATATTGGTGTTCTTGGCACGGTACAAGGGCTAAAAGATTCAGCAGATCGCATGAATAATAAAGATGGAAACGGTAAAGTTGGTAACGCTATACTAACCGGCCTCAAAATCAATCACCTCTTTAATACAGGCAGGAATTTTGTTGATTGGTTGGGTGGCAACACGGGGGAAAGAGGGAACATAACCAAAGGATTGAGCAGTTCATTAGGAGGGTTGGGGGGCTCCACCAAGGATGTTCTTGCCAATATGGCTGGTGCATCTGGCAGTGTGAGCGTGGGCTTTAAGACAGAGAAGGCAGAAGCCACTTCTCAAGGCTCCAATGCGGTAACAGATACCATAGAAGCTGGGCGTTCTATCAACATGAACGCGCACAAAGGAAATATCCATGGTGTTGGAGCGGATATAATCGCTGGCACAAACCCGATTTATGCGCTGGAAAATGATACACAGAGCGGGAATATTACCTTGAGCGCAGGACAAAATATCATCTTTGAAAGTGCAAAAAACACGCAAAGCACACAAAACAGCAGTGAAAGTGCTTCCATGAGTGTTGGCACCGGTTATGGCACGGGTGGCGCAGGGGCAACGGGTAGTGCTGCTTTTAGTCAAGGGGAAGGCTCCAGTGAGGAGGTACACCACAAGAACAGCCATGTTGTGGGTACCGGAACAGTTCATACCAGCAGTGGAGGGGATACTACATTGAATGGTGCGGTATTTTCTGCAAACCGTGTAGAGATGGGTGTTGGTGGTGATCTCACCGTAAACAGCCGCAGTGATACGGGGCAAAGCTCTAGCAAGCAAAATTCTGTTTCTGTTGGCTTTGGTGCTGGAGCAACGGGAGGAGGAGGTTCCATGAGCGCCTCTTTCCAAAAGGATAAATCCTCTAGCGATTATCACAGTGTTGTGGAGCAATCAGGTATCAAAGCGGGTGATGGCGGCTTTGATATCACTGTTGCAGGGGCAACCACGCTCACAGGGGGGCTTATTGCCAGCAGTGCGCCGGCAGACAAAAACAGCCTGACCACAGCAAGCATTAGCACCAGTGACATCACCAACAGCGCTCATGCGCAAGCCAGCAGCCAAGGGCTTAGTCTTTCTGGGAATGACACGGTAAAAAACATTGTCAAAAATGTTTTAAACCATGGTAAAGCCAAAGATAATGCAGAAGGGGAAACCAAATCCGCTATCAGTGATGGCACCATCATCCTAACGGGTGAAGGCAATCAGAGGGCGATGGGGCAAGATGCTGGACAAATCATTGGCTCTCTCAACCGCAACACTGCAGCAGCCCACCAGGCTGTAGCACCGATAGACGCCACACCGCTTGAGGCAGCCGTGCATAATCGCTTAGACATGATCAATGATTTATCCGATGAAGGATTTGGTTACCTTGATAAAATTCATCAAATTACAGATGTCAAAGAACATCCCATAGGAGAGGTTGCGCATGATGCAAATGGCAATGTCCTCTATTTAACCGATGAAAATGGAAAACCTATAAAAGACAGCGATGGAAAAAATATTGCTCTGTACCACTTTTTAAAGTCAGAGGAGGAAAATCATTTACAAAAAGGCTCTGATGGCGCTGTTTATATGTTCTACAATGGCATTTTTAATTCCCCCGATGAAGCAGCGGGTAATGCTGTCCAAATGGCTGTTAATAACAATGGTCACCTTTATTTTACCTATCACCCCGAAGCTAAAGACAAGTTAGTAGAGATAGGGATAGCGATTTATGAGTATTTTGGGGGATGGAGCAATTCGAGTAAGAAGTTCCAAGATTTTATCACTCGTTATGGCAATGAGGAAGCGATTGTGAGTGCGCATAGCCGTGGTAGCTTAACAGTAGGCAATGGACTGCGTGACTTTGAAGAACGTGGCATCCACGGTCTTGCCGAGAAAACAGATATCTATCTTTATGGACCAGCTGATAACTCACTATCGATAGCGAATGCACACTATTATGTGAGTGATGGTAAAAAAGATCATATTTATTTACAAAACCATTTCTTTGATCCCATTGGTACAGGAATTGGTCATAATCTACCGACAGCTTATAAGGTGCCCTTGAAGCTCCCCTATGTATTATTTCCACCAGCAA
This sequence comes from Bartonella sp. ML70XJBT.G, assembly GCF_028618575.1. Lineage (GTDB taxonomy): Bacteria > Pseudomonadota > Alphaproteobacteria > Rhizobiales > Rhizobiaceae > Bartonella. Next base: position 2,689 of record NZ_JAQITA010000035.1, read on the forward strand.
TTGCAATAAAAGAGCAAGGGAGTGCGCTACGTGGCCATAACCCTACTACCACCCATAAGTGCTATGGTGATGCGAGTGATGCGTGTAAAAATGCTTATGGAACACTTCATAATGTAAAAATTTATGCACCTCATGCGATTTTAGATAATTTAGGTTTAGGTTATTTATGGAGAAAAAAATGAAGAGATTGTTTAAATTATTGAGTGGGTTTATTCTGTTAAGTATTGCTGGATGTGACATATCAAATATTGACAAACCTTCTCCAGCATACGTGAGTATGTGGGAGAAGCCTGGTGCAGACTTTACTGAGATAGGAAAAGCCCTTTTAGAATGTGGCATGCCGAGCCTTATCGATCCTGATAGAGAAAATAGAGAGAGAAGCAACAATGCAAGAGCAACAACTTATGCTTGTATGATTCAATCAGGATTCCGCTATAAAGATGAACATGTGGGTGGGTGGTGTTATACATTTAAAGAAGAAAACCTCCCCATTTGTCGTCCAGGTGCTGTTATTCCCAAGCGCAGTGTTGAGAAGCGCTTAAACAGCCCTTATTGTAAAAGGTATAAAAATGCGGATGAATGCCAACCTTAAGTCTTGCTTGTGATGGAAACAATCCCCACAGCCATGTGTCCTCTTGCCTGTGCGGGATTGTTCCTTTCATTTCATTAACACCAGAGCAAGAGAAGCATTTACAAAAAGGCTCTGATGGCGCTGTTCATATGTTTTACAATGGCATTTTTAACACATCTGATGATGACGCGCGTTATGCTGTTCAGTTTGCTGATAATGAGCATGATCCCCTTTATTTTACATACTTTCCCAAAGCTAAAGATAAGCTAGTAGAGTTCGGGGTAGCAATTTATGAGTACTTTGGGGGATGGAGCAATTCGAGTAAGAAGTTCCAAGATTTTATCACTCGTTATGGCAATGAGGAAGCGATTGTGAGTGCGCATAGCCGTGGTAGCTTAACAGTAGGCAATGGACTGCGTGACTTTGAAAAGCACGGCATCCACGGTATAGCAGAAAAAACAGATATTTATCTTTATGGACCAGCGGATCATGCTCAATCGATAGCGAATGCATTATATGTCGTAAGCGATGGCAAAAATGATCATGTTTACTTACAAAGCCATGCATCTGACCCTATTAGTACGTTGTTTGGTTACAATGCACCTACTTTTTATAAAGTACCTTTAAGTCTAGATGTTTCACTTTTGGAGAAAGGTATAAAAAATCCTTTATATATGACGCTGTTTGTAGGAAACAGTTTATTGACTACAGCAACCTCTCCATTGATAGAGGGAGGGAGGGCGTTAGGCGGTTATGATCCTAGTCCCCATAATTGTTATGGTGATGCAAGTAAAGAGTGTAAAACTAATTATGGAACATCTCCTACTAAACAAATTCATTCAATTTATTCGACTTTAGATCATTTATGGAATAAAAAATGAGACAAATTTTAAAATTATTGAGTGGTATAGTCCTATTAAGTGTGACAGGATGTGACATATCAAAAATTGACAGCAGTCCTCCAGAGTACGTGAGTATGTGGGAGAAGGCAGGTGCAGATTCTACTGAGGTAGGAAAAGCCCTCTTAGAATGTGGAATGCCGAGCCTTATTGATGCTGATTCAGAAAATAGAAAGCTTAGTGTTAATGAGGATGCAACAATTTATGCCTGCATGGTTCAATCAGGATTTCGCCATAAAGGGAGAGGGAACTGGTGTTATACATTTAGAGAAGAAAATCTTCCCATATGTCGTCTTGGTGCTGTTATTCCGAAGCGAAGTGTTGAGAAGCGCTTAAACAGCCCGTTTTGTAAAAGAAGCCCAGTACAACCTGAATGCCAACCTTAAGTGCTGTTGGTAATGATCAACAATCCCCACAGCCATGCGTCCTCTTGCCTGTGCGGGATTGTTCCTTTCATTTCATTAACACCAGAGCAAGAGAAGCATTTACAAAAAGGCTCTGATGGCGCTGTTCATATGTTTTACAATGGCATTTTTAACACATCTGATGATGACGCGCGTTATGCTGTTCAGTTTGCTGATAATGAGCATGATCCCCTTTATTTTACATACTTTCCCAAAGCTAAAGACTGGGAGGTGGAGCCCATGATAGCGGTTTTTCAGAAGATTCTGGAAGGTAAACTTTTTTTTGGATTAACCAATTCGACCAAGAAATTTCAGAATGCGATGTCTCTCTATGGCAATGATGGATTGCATATTGATGCGCACAGCCGCGGTAGCTTGACAGTAGGCAACGGGATGTATGACTTTGAAAAGCGTGGCATTCACAACATAGCAGGCAACACGAGTATCAATCTTTTTGGTCCTGCTTATAATGCTCAATCGATGGCAAATACGCTCGATTATTTAAGTGATGGCAAGCAAACCTCTGTCGGCTTGGAAAACCACGCATATGACTTTGTTGGTGTAAAGTTTGGTGGAAATCCTGCTACTTTTGATAAGATCCCTTCAGGGAGTAGTCCTGGGAACGAGGCATGGAGAATATTTACGACTTATCCTACTGTCCACGCTTGTTATGGTCATGCGAGTGATGTGTGTACATCGTTCTATGGTTCATCTCATCGTATACAAATTAATTCAATTCAACCATGGAGCAAGAAATGAAATACATCTTAAAATTATGGAGTGTGCTTGTTTTGTTTATTATAGCTGGATGTAATTTTTTTAAGCCTTCTCCTGGATACATATATATGTGGGAGAAGCCCGGAGCAGACTTTACCGAGGTAGGAAAAGCCCTCTTAGAATGTGGCATGCCGACCCCTTATGATGAGGATCCAGAAAGCAAAGAGCAGAGTATCAATGCACAGGCAACAGTTCATGCTTGCATGGTTCAATCAGGATTCCATTATAAAGGGAGAGGGAACTGGTGTTATACTTTTAAAGAAGAAAACCTTCCGATTTGTCGTCCTGGCGCTGTCATCCCACAGAGAAGTGTCAAGAGACGCTTAAACAGCCCTTTTTGTAAAAAGCATCCAGAACAATATGAATGCGAGCCTTAAGTTTTGCTGTTTGTGATAATCAACAATCCGCCATTCTTGCCTTCGCTTGAAATGACGGGATTGTTTTCTCAATCTAACATCTCAATATTGTATGTAAAGCAATATGGCGTAGAATGTACTTAGTAATCCTATAACCAGGTTGCGATACAGGACGGTTTTTGTTATCATCCAAGTTGATGAGTTTGAGAAAGCCTTGTCCATCCTTATGTGACAAGGTTTTTTTATGCCGCGTCAGTTTGACGTTGCTGTTTTGCTTGCTCACAGCGATGAGTCCTATAAAACCATGTTTATTAAAGAACATCCTCTCGCTGTGGTTGACCGTGATGAATAGGGCAACATAATCTATAAAAAAGACGAAAATGGACAGTATATCAAAGACGCCCGTGGACAACCAATTCCTAAGTTTCATTATTTAACGGAAGAAGAAAAGCAGCATTTGCAGGAAGGGGCTGATGGCAAGGTGCATGTGTCCCTCAATGGCATCTTTACACCACCAGAGGAAGCCGCTGTTTATGCAGAGCAACATGCCAAGGATAAAAATGTACCGCTTTATTTTGTTGTGTTCCCAGAAGCAGATTCTGCCATCTCAGAACTTCTGGTAGCAGGTTATCAGAAGTTTCTGGAAAATAACTTTTGGGGATTGACCAATTCCACACAAGAAGCAAAAGATCTGATGTATAATTATGGGCTTACAGGGTTAGAACTTTATGGCCATAGTCGTGGGACCATGACATTGGGGAATATGCTGAATTCTTTCAAACAACAAGGTGTGCATGGTATAGCGAATGAAAACACGGATATCAATTTCTATGGACCCGCCTTTAATGTTTTGTCTGCAGCCGGTCTTATAAGTTATGTGAGTGATGGCAAACAAACCACTGTTGGCTTTGATGGGCATAAATATGACTTTGTCAGCAGAGTGATTGGCGGCAATGATTATACTTACGAGACAATACCTGCTGGCAGTAACGCTTGGAAAGAAGCATGGAAAATGTTCACAGACCCCAACAGTGTCCATACTTGTCTTGGAAACGCGAGTGATATGTGCCAAAAGCAGTATGGCACATCTCATCGAGAACAAAGACCTTTAAGTAAATCAAGGAATAAAAAATGAAACAAACTCTAAAGTTATTAGGTGCTATAACTCTGTTGAGTATCACTGGATGTCAGTTTAATAAAACTCCCACATCTTCTATAGGGGCATGGGAGAAGCCTGGTGCAGACTTTACAGAGATAGGAAAAGCCCTCTTAGAATGTGGCATGCCAACCCCTTATGATGTCGATCCAGAAAACAGAAAGCGGAGCTATAATGAAAAGGCAACAACTTATGCTTGTATGGTTCAAGCTGGTTTTCGTGATAAAGCAGGAGGAGGAACTTGGTGTGAGAATCATAAAGCCGAAAACTTGCCGATTTGTCGTCCAGGCGCTGTGATCCCACAGAGAAGTGTCAAGAGACGCTTAAACAGCCCGTTTTGTAAAAAGCATCCAGAACAATATGAATGCTATCCTTAAATCTTGCTGTTGATGGAAAGTACAATCCCCACAGCATGTGTTCGCATGTCTATGGGGGGGTGTTGCTTCCATTTCCATTTTAGCATTGTTTGTGGAGCAATATGACAACAAGGAATACACTTACTAATTCTATAATGTTGCGTTACAGAACGGATTTTGCTATTCATTCTTTGGATGAAAATGGAAAGCCTTGTCCGTCCTTACGTGACAAGGTTTTCATTTATGCGACGTCGTTATAACGTTGTTGTTTGGCTTGCTCTATGGCATTCAAAAGATCCGATTGTAACCAACGCGATAAAAAACCAAATTTTAAAGGCTTTGGTAAAGAGCCATTGGTCACATGACGGCGGAATGTTGAAACACTCATATGAAGCAATTTTGCACTTTCGCGGTCTGTTAAAAGAATATCGTTTTCTGTCATAATAATTTCCTTTCAGAGTAAAAAATGGGAACAAATCATAAGTATTTATTAACCATATTTTTGAATCACTGGAAAGGTATTTAGTCTATAAAAAACAGTGTTTTATAATAGTTTCTCTGATGTGATAATTTATGAGTCTCATTGAGAGAGAATGAGAGAAGAGAGAGATAAAGTTATCCACAGATCATGGGGTATTGCACCCCATATCTTAAGATTGACCTGTGACATAAGCCGCCCATTTATCCATATAGACACGGCGCTGTTCTAAATAGTCAGTACGACGATAGGAGCGCTCTACTTGTCCTCCTACCGTATGACTTAAAATGGTTTCAGCGATCTCATAGGGGACATCGGTTGTTTCAGCAAGCCAATCACGTAAACTAGAGCGAAATCCATGGGGACA
>NZ_JAQITA010000036.1 GCF_028618575.1 Bartonella sp. ML70XJBT.G
GGGAGCGCAGGTATGTGGTTGGAAAGATGTCCAAGAAAACAAATAACACAAAACAACTGACAGAAACGGAACAACAGCTCCTTCATGAGATGATAGAGACGTACCAAGGCATAAAGATGATGTCACGCTTTATGAAGTGGATTGCCCTTATTGTCTTCATGTTTGTAATCGATTTAGCTCGTTTTATGGAGGCGCTAGAAAATAGTCTCTCACACGTGAAAAAATGGCTCACGAAGAGTTAGAGAAGATTTATGTTTGATATTCCTAATAGAATTAGATTTTTAAAAACTCATCATAATGGTGATACAAGCTTAGCACAGGATAGCCTCTTAACATCAGGAACGAATCTTCAATGGCAAGAAATTTTAAATGATCTTCTTCTAGGCAGTTATCATTATAGTAGAAAAAAGAAAGCCCAAAATCATGATATTAGTTTTCAGAAGGATGTTATTGATTTTTCAGATGATGATGCGGTTGCACAGCGTATTTCTTTGATCAATTACTATTTGTCTTCTTGCTTACTTAAGGATGATTTTGATGATTGCTACATCACGAAATACTGTAGTTGTGGTAATTTTGATGATTTTTATTTCTTTGTAAAAGCAGATGATACTAGTTTTCCTCTTCATTTAGGAAAAGAGAAATATCGTAAGATTTTTTATTCTAAAGTTCTCATAAAAAATACCTCGAAAAGAAGTGCTGATTCGTAATTGCAATATATAGATGATGATGTTATTTGATAGCGCTGTGGATTCTATATGCTAGGTGGTTTAAAAGGTGGTTTTATTTTTTAATAATTTTATTAACTTATTGAAAAATAGTAAGGAATTATTATTAAATGGCTCTCTCCATCCGCACCAAAGGGATTTTTGAGCACAAGGGATACCTGTGTGTCTGGAATTCCGCTTTATGGTAATTTAACACTCAAGTGTTAGAATGTGGTTGTATCAGAGTGGGTTTATCCCTCTCCTTAAGAAGAATAAAGGTTGTTGAATGCAGGTTACCGAGACGCTTAATGAAGGACTGAAGCGCGAAATTAAGATCGTGGTTCCGGCGAGAGATTTAGAAGAAAAATTAAATGAACGGTTGGATCATACCAAGGGTAAGATCAAGCTTAATGGTTTTCGTCCCGGTAAGGTACCTGCTGGATACTTACGGAAGATGTATGGTAAGTCTTTTATGGCGGAAATTCTCAATGAGATTGTGAGTGATGTGCCTCGTTCTATTTTAGCTGATCGTGGTGAACGTTCGGCGATGCAGCCACAAATTGATATAGATGAAGACGAAAAAATTCTCGATGGTACAGCTGATTTTGTTTTTAGTTTAAAATATGAAGTTTTGCCAAAGTTTGAAATTAAGGACTTTGCACATATTGAAATTACTCGTGAAATTGCAGCTATTCCTGAACAAGAGATTGATGATCAAGTAAAACGTGTTCTTTCTTCTACACGGAATTATTCGCCAAAAGATGGTATTGCTGAAGAAGGTGATCGTGTTACAATAGATTATGTTGGTAAGCTCGAGGGCGTTCCATTTGAAGGTGGAGCAGGTAATGATGCACAATTGATTCTGGGGGCAATGCAATTTATTCCTGGTTTTGAAGAACAATTGGTTGGTGTAAAAGCAAGCGATACGAAAACAATTTCTGTGAAATTTCCTGAAAACTACAGTGCGGTGCATCTAGCTGGTAAGGAAGCGGAATTTGATGTCACCGTTAAAGCAGTTTCTCAAGCGGATGAGTTGAAAATTGATGATGAAGCAGCACAAAAGGTTGGTTTGGAATCTTTAGAGCGTCTGCGTGAAGTTGTTCGTGGGCAGATTGAAAGTCAATACGGTTCAATGACACGTCAAAAAATTAAGCGTCAGATTCTTGATGCTTTAGATGCTGATTATGATTTTGCGATTCCTGAAGGACTTTTAGAAATTGAATTTAATAATATATGGGCTCAAGTTAATGACGATTTAAAAAAGGCTGGACGCAGTTTCGAAGATGAAGGTGTTACAGAAGAGAAAGCAAGGGAGGAATATCGTGCGCTTGCACAGCGTCGTGTTCGTCTTGGTTTGGTGCTTTCTGAAATTGGTATGAATGTTGGTGTTAATGTAAGTGAAGATGAATTAAAAGCGGCAGTTTTTGACCAAGTTCGTCAGTATCCTGGACAAGAAAAAGAAATTATGGATTTTTTCCGTAATACTCCGGAAGCTGTTGCAAATCTACGCGCCCCAATTTTTGAAGAAAAAGTCATTGATCATTTGCTGGCAAGGATAAAAGTCATAGATAAAGAAGTAACAGTTGAAGAGCTGATGAAGGAATATGACGAGTTAGATTTAACCGAAAAAAAGCCGACAAAGAAAAAAACTACGGCAAAAGAAAAAGCTGCAGAGAAAGCTCCAGCCAAGAAAAAGGCACCTAAAAAGAGCTAATATTTTACGAACAGAACAAGCCCGATAAGATCGGGCTTTTTTATAAGATTTCTATTCTAGACTTGCACTTGATATGGTTTTAGATTAGCCATCAGGTATATTTGGAAAAAATTGATAGTGGATGAGCAATGAGCATCGTTGATACGCGCACCCCTGATTCGAAACGTTTTATTTCTGGAGTTACGGGTAATTGGGAAGTTATCATTGGCATGGAGGTTCATGCGCAAATTATTTCAGATTCAAAACTTTTTTCAGGAGCATCAACCAAATTTGGTGCAGAGCCAAACAATCATGTATCACTTATTGATGCTGCTATGCCTGGTATGTTGCCTGTTCTCAATCAGGAATGTGTTCGTCAAGCCGTTCGAACAGGTTTGGGATTAAGGGCGCATATTAATTTGAAATCTGTTTTTGATCGTAAAAATTACTTTTATCCAGATTTACCACAAGGATATCAAATTTCTCAATTTCGTTATCCGATTGTAGGTGAGGGGAAGATTGTCATATCTGTTGGCCCAGATTCGCATGGTCAGTTTGAAGATGTTGAGATTGGGATTGAACGCTTGCACCTTGAACAAGATGCAGGAAAGTCGATGCATGATCAGCATCCAACGATGTCTTTTGTAGATCTTAACCGTGCTGGTGTTGCTCTTATGGAGATTGTCTCTAAACCAGATATGCGCTCAGCTGATGAGGCCAAGGCCTATATGACAAAATTGCGCACGATTGTTCGTTATTTAGGAACGTGTGATGGTAATATGGATGAAGGGTCTATGCGTGCAGATGTTAATGTATCTGTTCGTCGTCCTGGTGAAAATTTTGGGACGCGCTGTGAAATCAAGAATGTGAATTCTATTCGCTTTATTGGCCAAGCGATTGAGTATGAAGCACGTCGTCAAATTGCTATTTTAGAAGATGGTGGTGTCATAGATCAAGAAACGCGACTTTTTGATGCAACGAAAGGTGAGACGCGATCTATGCGTTCAAAGGAAGAAGCGCATGACTATCGTTATTTTCCTGATCCTGATCTTTTGCCGTTAGAATTTGATCAAGACTTTGTGGATTCTTTGGCAGCCGAGTTGCCTGAATTGCCTGATGACATAAAAGCACGTTTTGTCAAGGAGATGGGATTAACAGCATATGACGCTTCTATTCTTGTTGCAGAAAAGGCTATTGCTGATTATTTTGAAAAAGTAGTTCATGGGCGTGATGGAAAAACCGTTGCAAATTGGGTGATTAATGATCTTTTGGGCGCCTTAAATAAACATAATCGTGTGATTGATGAGACACCAATATCACCAGATCAACTGGGAGGCATTATTGATCTTATTAAAGAAGGAATGATTTCTGGAAAAATTGCTAAAGATCTCTTTGAAATTATTTGGCATGAAGGTGGAGATCCGCGTCAGATTGTGGAAGAACGCAATATGAAGCAGGTAACAGATACAAAGGCTATAGAAAAAGCTGTAGATGAAATTATTGCTAATAATGCTGATAAGGTTGTGCAAGCAAAACAAAAACCTGCCTTAGCTGGTTGGTTTGTTGGACAAGTTATGAAAACAACTGGTGGAAAGGCAAATCCTCAAACTGTTAATGAGTTGATTAAAATGAAACTTGGCATAGATTAGGTTTTATGAGGCTAGAAGAGACCCTTTAAATGTGGTATTTTGACAGTTAAGGACGTGCATTCACCTATTGAATGGGGTTATCTTGTAATTTTAAGCGTCATGATAAGCTAATCCCATAAATATATTAAAAATGGACGAGAAGATGGCTATTTTTTTGAAGCAAATCTTTACATGGTGGAATGGCAATACCATAAATACACGCTTTTTTACATGGTGCAAAGGCAAGCGGATAGGGGAAGATCAGTTTGGAAATGTTTATTATGAGGGAGGAATGCATAAAGATGGTTATCCGCGCCGTTGGGTCATTTATAAAGATTATTCTGAAGCGTCTACCATTCCACCAGGGTGGCATGGTTGGATCCATCATCGTTGTGAGTATCCACCCACACAGGAGAATTACCGCCCATATGAGTGGGAGAGGTCTCATGTTGCTAATATGACAGGGACAAGTGAAGCTTATCGTCCAAAGGGCGCTATTCCTTACAGTGGTGAGCATCCATGTGTGTATGAAGATTATGATGCGTGGTCGCCTAAAAAATAAAATGTTTTGGTGCGTATGTATTTTTCTTATTTGCACTATTTTATGAAGAGAATTTTTGAGATGTGATTGATTTGATGTGATGAGATTTTTTTTACGATTGGGATTGAGGCGTTCTTTTTTTTGTTTTTTCATGGGTCTTGTTGTGATCTTTTCCACGATTTGTCAAGTACAGGCAGAACGTGTGAGCAATGGTGTTGCTGTTTTTGCTGGTCTTGATAAAATTACTGGACAGACAGTACGTTTTGAAGTTTCTCTTGGTGAAGTTTATCAATACGGTGCTTTACAAGTAACACCGCGGGCGTGTTATACAAGCTCCAAAGACGAGCCTACTCGTACAACTGGTTTTGTTGAGGTTAATGAGATCACCTTAGATAAAAAGGTACGGCGTATTTTTACGGGATGGATGTTTGCAGATAGTCCAGGCTTGAATGCTGTCGAGCACCCTATCTATGATGTCTGGTTGAAAGATTGTAAACAGAGTTCCCAAAATCTGTCCATTCAATGATCTTTTGTATATATGATATATTGAAGAGCTTATTTGTTTTATAATCTTATTTGAGCAATTAAATGTAATTTTAAAGACGAGAATAGTTAGATTCTCAAAGATGGGGGATGTGTTTAAAAGGCAGACTACCTATTTTGTAACTATGACAGTTTTTTGTAAAATGTGCCTTGTCAAATAGTTAAACTATAAAGCATTATTTTTCTTCACAGAAAACATACATGAATGTATGGGATTTTCTATGGAAATAGAGCCTTTTTATTTTGATTGAATCATATGTTAAACAGATAAATAATAAAAATGATTTCCATTTAGGTTAAGCATAGTACAGAGATTTTTAGGATAATATTTTCAATATTCATTTTTTCAAAATATCTTGTAAAAGAGACAAGCATTTTTATACAGCAATATCGCGAGGTTAGGTGCAGTAGAAAACTAAAGTTATCTTTAAAACGACTTTATGATCAAAATGAATACATTTATCTTGTACAAAGGATGATCAATTTACCAGAGAGTATGAGCTTTTATACAATGAGAGATAGTAATCAGCAATATAACAATATATCATTTTTTCCAAAACAGCCGAAAGAACCATTATTGAATGTCCCATTTATTATAGTTGTTTTGATTGCATTTTGTTTTTGTATCTACGTTGTTCCTCAGTATTTTTTTTCTCGCTCACTCTATATTGAAAGCCTTGAGTTTTTTGCATTTACACCAGTGTTCTTTAAGGCTGAACCGTTAGCATTTTGTCATACGATGATGAGTTATTCATTCATGCATGGTAGTTTTCAACATCTTGCGATGAATATGACTTGGCTTTTGGTTTTTGGCACTCCTTTAGTAAGGCATTTGGGTGGTTTACGTTTTTTAATATTTTGGATATTAACAGCGATTATAGCCGTATTGACTTATTTTGTATTTCACCAAGAGAGTGAGATATCGCTGGTCGGTGCATCGGGTGCAGTGTGTGGAATGATGGGGGCTTTTGCACGTTACGATTTTTTTCGAAACTCTTTGAGAGGTAGTGTGCAGAATGAAAGATTTTTAAGCCCTTTATTATCTATAAAAAAAGCTTTGTGTTCAAAAAGGGTAGTTATTTTTATAAGTATATGGTTAAGTGTTGATTTGATTATAGGCATTTCTTCTATTCTATTTGAAGAAGATGGTGTTCAAATTGCATGGGAAGCGCATGTTGGCGGTTTTTTTTCAGGTTTTTTGTTGATTGGTTTTTTTGATACTTCGTGGAAAAGATTGAAAACTACGATCTAAGGTATTTATGAGCTGCATAAAGCGCTATTGTTGCAGCGTTTGAAACATTCAATGATTTAATATTCCCAGGCATATCAAGGCGTGTTAACGCGCAGACAGTCTCACGTGTTTTTTTGCGCAAACCTTTTCCCTCTGCACCTAAAATAAGAGCAATTTTTTTTCCAGTTAAGGCAGTTTCGAGAGGATGATCACCTTCAGAATCAAGACCAAAGCTAGTAAATCCTGCATGATGGAGTTCTTGAATCGTTTCAGCGAGATTTCGTACGGTGATATAATGAATAAGCTCTAAAGCACCAGATGCGGCTTTAGCAAGCACGCCACTTTCTTGAGGTGAGTGGCGATAAGTCGTGATAAGTGCACCAGCTTTAAAGGCAACTGCAGAGCGCATAATAGCTCCGACATTATGGGGATCGGTAATTTGATCCATAACAATAACAAGATCGGTGTTTGTTAATTCAGACAAACGGCATGGTTGGAGGGGCATAGTTTCTAAAACAACGCCTTGATGGACTGCATCACTTCCCACGAGGGCATCGAGTTGTTTGGGAGGGCATAATGTAACAGGACAAGGCAAGTGTGATTCGGGGATATTTAATCGTTTTAAGGCGTTAGCTGTAGCATAGAGAGAACAAAAAATTCTTTTTGGGTTTTTTAAAGCGGACTGAACAGCATGGATACCATAAAGACGAATTATTCCTAGTTGCAAGGGAGCTGCTTCTCTTTTGGGGCGTGGGGTAGATCGAGAAGAAAAGCCCTTTGCATCACGATATTGGCGACGCAAACGAGCATAATGGGAATTTTTCGATATTTTTTGTTTCATAACTTCCTTATAGCGTTTTAGGAGGAAAAATAGATAGATAAAAACTGTAATTTTTAAAATTATTAGCAGGAAATTTGTATAGAATTGTATTTATTCTGTTGACAGAGACGCTCGTAATCGTCATAACCGCCCCACAACCAGTTTGAATTGAATGGTGTCAAATTTGGGTTGTCGTGATGCCTTATCGCGCAACTTTGTTGATGGAATGGAGGGGTGCCCGAGTGGTTAAAGGGGGCGGACTGTAAATCCGTTGCGTATGCTACGTTGGTTCGAATCCAACCCCCTCCACCATTCATCGAAGGAGAGTTAGTACATAGGTTATGCGGGTATAGCTCAATGGTAGAGCAGCAGCCTTCCAAGCTGAATACGCGGGTTCGATTCCCGCTACCCGCTCCATAGAGGTGCTAAAGATTGGGCTTAAAGTATGATGGAAAGATCCTCCCATCATAGGTGGGTTGGATTATTTGTTCCAAGAGTTGTAATGGTTGGGCTGAGATGGTAATCCGGTTTACTTCACTTCTATAGGACTGTTTTTAGGTGCAGTAGAACAAGAGAACAGAACAAGAGATTAAGAGCGATGGCAAAGAGCAAATTTGAACGCACGAAACCGCATGTTAATATAGGAACGATTGGTCACGTTGATCATGGGAAGACTTCGTTGACAGCAGCGATTACGAAATATTTTGGTGAATTTAAAGCCTATG
>NZ_JAQITA010000038.1 GCF_028618575.1 Bartonella sp. ML70XJBT.G
TCACAATATGCCGGCGCCAAAATCACGCACCATGGACCGCGCCGCCGGTCCACCGGTAAGGGTGAGTTTAAGGCGTGCTTGTCGTGCTGTTTTGTCGCTGCTCACAAATTTTCGCTCTGTCCAAAGCGGTTCAGCGAGTTGTTCTGTTTTGTCTAATGTGAGAGGAACAAAAGCACTATCATCCAGTTGCATCTCGAGGGTGAATGAAGAACCGCCCGGCAAGAATGTTTTGATATAGCTGGTCAACCTTGCCTTTTCCCCAAAGGCAAAAGCTCTTGTGATATAGGTTGCTGTTTGATGGATTTTTCCTGCAATCAATTGCACAGGGGCAAATAAGACAGGTGAGAGTTTTTCTGTACCTTTAAGAATAGCGCGAAGCTTGACTTTTTCATTGATATATTCGGTAAGACTCAGCAATTGAAAGGGCAGCAATTGGTAAACTGTACCGTTATTTCTTTCAATTTCAAAGATGACAGAACAATCGCTTGAAGGCAATTCAACGGCTGCACGGATTTGTAAATCAGAGCAATCCACAAGATCAAAGGTACCTAAATCCACCGTTTTTTCTGTTTGTTTATAGCGGGCTGCGAGCACCCGAAATGCTAATGCCTCATCTTGGTGCGCTGTCCAACTCTGTGCATTGACAGAGGAAAAGCGAGGACCCGTCACATAGGGGTGGCTTGAAACATATCTTTGGCGCTCTTTATCAAAATCTCCAAGTTTGGCGAGTGAGACGGAATGATCCCCATCATCGGTTTTAATGACAAAGGCGGTGAGACGATCATCGGGGACAAGTAAAGGAACATCGTAGCGTGCCTCTGCCCAACCTAGCTTTGCGCCCTTCATGGAATAGGAGGTTTGGGCTTGAATATCGGCGGTGGGATAACCGTTTTCGGTAGTGACCAAATCAATCACCAGATCATGGGCTTGATTGCCAATTTTACAAAGATGGAAATCAATCCCAGTGATTTGTCGTGTTTCATCGGGGGTAAAGACTTGCGCTTGCGGGTCGACTTGTGTCCAGATTTTCACTGTGGTGGTGCGTCGCATCACTTTCACATCAATGATACCTTGACCGGTAAAAAGCCCTGTTGCTATTGTTCCGCCTTTTCCTCGTGCCACAACATTTTTTGTACCGGCGGGAATGTTTGGGGGAATCTTGAAACTCCCTTCAAGGGTGCCTTTGCTATTGGCAACAAGGCGGCTTGTTGGCAAGACATTGACACCATCAAAGCTAAGGCTGTCCAAGATTTCGCCGCTACCAAAGCCTTCAATTTTAAAGTGAAGGGTAATTTGTCTTAAAAAACTGGTTTGCTCCCTAGCGGTACGCACCAAATCATCATGTACTTCTGTATCACGGACAGTCCACCAACCGTTCCAGCGATAAGTCCTTACGCTGGTCACACTCGAGAGCCAATCGGTACGTTGTTCGTGCCAAAAATCTGCTACGGGGTTGAGAGTAACTGTACCAGGGAGGGGTGCAAAATTTTGATAGGGGTTGATTTTTTCGCAAGCCGTTGTCAATTCTTGGGCAATGATAACTTCATTTACCCAATCAAGAGTGACAGGAGATTGTAAAGAGGTTGTATAAAATGTTGGGTCAATGGCAAGCTGTAAAATGCCATCGCATACAGCCCCTGTTTGTTCAAAACCTTCATCTCTATAACTGTCATCCAGAAAAGGATCGACAAACATGCCTTTTTTGGCAACCGGCTCTTTAGAGTCAACATTGCTTTTAATGCGCTCTAATTGCATCAAGCGGTCAAGAGAGAGCACCCGTCGAAAATAGTGCCACATTTCATCATAAGGGGCAACACGCGTGCCATCATTGACCACAAGGGGTGTTTCAAGCCAATTGTTGGTAATAGTAGCAAGAGAGAGCACATCATCAGGGACACTTGGCCCCATGGGGTGGTCTGAGGAAACACCTTTGATATAGACAACATCGCCTTTTGTATTGAGACCAATACGGTCAATGCGGGGCAATTTGTAAGTGTAACTGACAATAATATCACCATCCTCAGCCCCCCCTGAGACAGTGATTTCTTGCGCTGTCACTTTATCAGCTTGCACGCTTGCTCGGTAACGGTAAGTCACCATATAGCCGCTTCCCGGTAACGGTTCATCGCCCATAGGTGCCCAATCAATGGTATCTCCGGTTTTTTTAAAATCTCTACCTTCTTTAAATTCTTTTCCACCTTGGACAATTTTGATAAAAGCTGTGATACTTTTATCGGGAACGCCATCACGCCCTGAAGCTACAGCTCCGCGTGTGATACGAACGGTTTTTTCTTTTGTTAGCAAAATGGAATGAACAGCAGCAATGGGAGCGTAATAGGTTTTAAAGGTAAAGCTTTTTTCTTGGTTTTTGGGTGCAAAAATATGGGTTTCACTAGGAACCGCGCTTGTCGAAAAGTCTTCCATCTCTTCATGGCGCAAAGCAGCTAAGCGTTTGCGTTTAAAACCATTGATATTGGCTTCTCCTTCTTGGATACTGAACACTTGCTTTTGTCCCTCTTGTCCCAAAGCTGTGACACGGCAACCATTCACGATATAATGCCCATGGGCGCGGTCGTATGTCGCAATAGCTTGCATGGCTGGTTCAAGCAGAGAGGGGGATTTTTGATCAATGAGAACACCATCTTGTAAAATATAAACCGGAAAGAATGTGCCTTGCTGCCCATCATTTTTGAGAGCCCAGACAAGTTTTGCCACCTCACGTGCGGCACCAGGCTCTCCTTCTGCCAAGGTGCCTGGAACTTGCCCTAAGAGCTCTGGATCATCTTCATATGTCACCCAGCTTTTTTGCAGTTTCACACCGATTTCTAGGCGCCCAGTCATGGAAATATTCTCCAAGACGGCATTTGAGACAGGAAAGATATCGCCAGCGACAAAAATTTTACCCTCTGTCAACGTGACGGTTTGCTTATCTTTATTGACAAAGGCATCTGCTCGTTCAACACGATCTCCTTCTTTGGCAACAAGGCGACCAAGGCGGTTATGTCGTCCCCTTATGATGGTTTGAACCTCGTTGAGTTCAGCGCCTTGAAGAAAAGGACGCTGTCCATAAAACACAACGCTTTGTTGTTCATCTTTGCCAACAGATCTATCGATTGCAAAGGGTAAGCCACTTTCATGTTTCATGTTAGAACCTCAATAAAATTTTGAATTGTGTGCGGACATCTGTGCGCAAAGAGATGTTGATAGGTGTTTTGAGTATCTCAACACCACCACGCAGTTCACCATCTTCAAGCCAAAGTTTGCCAGGGGATGTTTGTGCTGCGGGGGTAGCGTGAACGAGAATGTTAACAGAGGCTGCTTGCTTGTTTTCCACCACATCGTGAAAATCTGTACGGGCAGCAAAATAGAGTATTGATCCTGTTTGAGAGGGCTTAAATCTGTTCCCTGAATGGCTATAGATGCCCTCTAAATCTTGTTCTACGGGTTGGACATTGGTACAGCGGCGTATGCCAATCAGAGCGTTATCGGCATCTCTTAAAGCCAAATAAAGTGTGCGGTTTTGGAACCACTCTGCCATCAATATATCGCGTTCATGTTTTTTGACAGAACACCAAGGGAAATTGGCCATCTCCCATGGATAGCAGATCTCTTTCCAATTTAATTCTTCGTCAATTTCATCAATCCAATTGCCAATTACTTTTCCTTCTTCTTTGCTAAGAGTGTGCGTGATCTCTATATCTTGTCCGAAAGAAAATAACGTCTTGCTTGTTTTGAGATATGTACCACTTTCGTGGTCCAACAGTACATTGTTGAGCTGTGACATGTTGGATTCAGCAGCTTGAACATCATAACCATAAACACCACGACGAAAATCAGAGCGCAAGCTTTTAGAAAGATTTACAATGGCTTCAATTGCCTCGAGAGAGTTCTGTTCAGGCAACCGGTCAAATTCAAGTTGAAAGGAATTCCACCATGCACGCTCTGTCCACGCGGGTGTAAAGTGTGCTGAAAGCTCTAACCATTGAAGACCCCTATCGACGGCAGCTACAGAGCCACGTATTCGCTGCCATTCAATCCCCTGATCAATCAAATCATAGAGATTTGGTACATAAGGTGTGAGTTCGCCAAGCCCATATTCTTCAATCAGCCACGGTAAGAAGCGAGGAGGGCGTGTGATCAGTTTAGAGCGTGAAATCCCCAAAACAGAAGCATCAACATCTTGATGAAAATCACAGACATCAGCAAGGTGTTTTTCAAATTCCGTTGCATGTGTGGGGAGGAGGGAGGAAAGCATTAGCGTGCACGCCCTTTAAAGTTTAAGGTGATCTTGCCAATGGATAATACTTCCTCATCGGAAACGGCATTATCCGTTGTAGGTTCAACGGCAATGACTTTTTGCACACCAGGAATCATCAGTTTTGAAATCCACCACGAAAGGCTTAATTCGCGCCCAAGTGCTTGTTCTTGTTTCCAAACGGTACGTAAATGTGCTTCCATTTGGGTTAAAACCGTGAGTGCTGTTTCTGGTAACAGCCAAACATCTGCTTTTAAGTCCACAACTTTAGCAACAGCCGCATGTACAAGGATGGTATCATTAGTCATGATGACGTTCTTATCGTGAAGGGCTTTTGAGACTTTGTCTAGCAAGTCTTGGCTTGCGGTTTCTTCTTCATTATTGCCAAAAATGGCAACATGAATGGTTGGGTTTTTCCCCTTCCGGTAAATAATGGCATCTTTTACGCGACTATCTGCGGATAAAGCAATAAATTTGTAATAAGGCTCTGTTCCACTGCCTTTGCCACTACGAGTATGAAGCCTTATGCGTTCACGGTATCTGTCATCACTCTCACCATCCATTCGTTGAACACCATGCCAATTTCCTAAAGCATCAAGAGCTTCATCTTTTGCAAAATCAAGAATATTGTTGCGTGCCGCCTCATTAATGCGTTGTCTTAAAAGCAGTTCTCGATAGCTAAAAGCCTCAATGATTTTTAAAGCGGGATCACTTTCTAAAAAAATATAACTGGGCAAAAGTTCTTTTAAATGTTCAATATTTGCTGCGCGGATTTCTTCAAAGGAAAGTTCTGAGATGATTTCGGGATTAGCAAGGTTCTTCATTGTATTAGCACTCCTTCCATGGTAATAGGCTTGCCTGATGGCAAATAAATACCGTCAAAGGACAAGGACACTTTTCCATCATCACCTCTTTCAAAATCAATTTTTTTCAGTTTAAAACGTGGTTCCCATTTGTCTAAAGCTTCAGCAACGGCAGCATAAAGAGCAATGGCAAAGGCGTTATTCATCGGTGCATCAATCAACTCCGCAACACGTGAACCATAATCACGCCGCATTACCCGTGTGCCAATGCGTGTTGTTAAAATATCAAGAATTGATTGGTGCAAATGATCGATACCAGAGAGCAGCTTTCCTGTTGTGCGGTCCATTCCACTGTTCAATTTGGACCTCCCGTCATAGAACCACCAGGGGTAACACCTCCGTGAACGTGGCTGTTTCCAATGTTGGTGCCGTTATGCTTTAAGTCACTAGAATGAAGAGCAATGCCATCATCACAATGGAGTGAAATCCCACCACCTGCTTTCAGAGCAATGGCTTTTTCTGCGTTTAAGTTCAAGTCACCTTTTGAAACAATTTTGATGCCTTCTTGTGCCTGCAGTTCTAATTTCTTGCCATCGCCTTTTATCGACACGCCATCAGAAATCGTGAGACTAAACTTTCCTCCTGATGTGAGATTAAGGGTATAGCTGTTTTGTTTATCGTCATATTCAACGGTGGTGCCATCAGGATAAAGTGTTTTATGAATATTGCCTTTATCGGCGACTTGATTTGCATCGGTGTGGAGTGAGCCAAGTATCACCCCTTGTGATAAATCGCCTGAGGAAGAGACGACAATGACTTGCTCTCCAACGTCACGCCCTTCATAAGAACAGGTTTTACCGGCGCGGGCTTGTGTATCTGGAATCCAGTCACTGACAAGATTGCCGCTTTTTACCCGATAGCGTGCATTTTTATGGTCAACATGGCTAATTTTCCCAACCATCACCATATTGGCCACCCGTCTTTTTAAATCGGTGATCTCTTTATCGCGTCGCTCTAACATGAGGCAGCCTCAATTTTTGTGTATTTCTTTTCATTTCCCATACCGGTTTCGGGGTTAAAACCGACAAGAGGTTCAATAATTCCTGCGGTTGCATTTTCTTCATGAGGGGAGGGGATATTGGTCACATAAGTGACTTCAAAGGTTAAAATTGCATTATGGAGTGCTAGGGCGCCATTATCGCCAAAGGCAAAAGCAATATTTTGTAAGCGGCATGTCTCAATGGTGTTGTTAAGATTGGGGTTGGCATAGAAAATCTCTTCAACTTCCCATGCTAATTGGTCCACGAAGCTAGCTCCATCTTTAGATGTCGCATAGCATTCGACATCAACGGTTAAAACGCGCCGCCTTAAGCCAAAATCATCCCCATCTTCGATGGTTTCGTTTTGCGTTGAGATATTAATGGCCGGCATTGCTTCAATAACTAAATTGAAGTCACGCATGTTGAAAACATTGTCACCAGCTGTTGTCTTGGCTGCTTTTATCAAATCAACAAATGTTTCTCTTATCGTTTCGCGCGGATGCAT
>NZ_JAQITA010000039.1 GCF_028618575.1 Bartonella sp. ML70XJBT.G
ATAAAAGCTACGAAGTTTTAATTGCAAAAGCAACAAGCGATTTAGAAAACTCTACAGTGAAAGCTGCTTGGATTTTTAGAATATGACTTTCCCTTTTCTGCTTTTAAATGGATGGTAAAGTTAATTTGTATCTTTGATAGTAATAACAACTTTCTTTCCAAGAACAATCAGCGCTTGTTCTAGTGTTTGAGACTTAGTTGGATAGTTTAAATTAAGGGTGCGTCTTACTTCTGTTTCTTTCTTACCTAAACGATGAGCTAATTCTATTTTGGTAATATTTGCTTCATTAAAAGCTTCTACCACTGCGAACTTAAGGGCATTCCACGCATCCATAGTAACCTCTACAAGATCTTTATACTGCTGTGGTATAGGGAGAGGCAAACCACGCATCGGATAGCTACGTAATGCTAGCCCTAAAGCTTCAACCGCATTCTCTAATACCTCTGCTCTATTTTCTCCAGCTGTTATTGCTTCTGGTACATCTGGAAAAGTCACAACAAAACCACCATACGGATCAATTTCAAACTTTGCTTGATAAGTATATTCATGCTTAGATCTCTTCACCATGGTCGAAATAATTTTGAAACGAAAAATGAAAAACCTTTGAGAAAATAACTCATACCCCCAATTATTTTTTATTATTTTCACGTAAATTGGAGTTAGCTCATCAGACTTTACAACGGTTAGCTTATCTCCAAAAGTTACCAAATAATGTGACCATTTCCCTACGTCAGGAGTTTTACCATAATGAACACCTCTTTTCCTAGCTTCTTTACGTAACTCTCTGAGCAGTGCTTCTCATTTCAATTCATCCTCCCCTTAAATCTTAATGAAGCAAATATTGTACAAAAAGGTTCGATACTCAACAATAAATCGAATAAAAAAGTTTGATATAATCGTTTATGAGGTGATCTTCCTTAAAGAACTAGAAAATACCGAAAATTGCTTGATATATTTTAAACAAGAGAGATCCAAGCTCATTTTTCATTTCTTAAAGATGCTCACCTTTCTTTAAAGATGAAATATGGGGGATTGGGCTGTTATGACGCGCTTGCCATAGATCATGCTTTTGTTGCAATTTAAGCCAAAATTCCGCATTATTTAAACCAACCTTTTCTAAGCGTAAAGCAAGGTTAATACTGATCGCTGCATGACAGTTTAAAACGCGTGATAAAGTTAAACGTGCAACGCCCAGATGATTTGCAGCTTCTGTTACTGTTAAGCCTAACTCATCCAGCAATTCTTCTCTCAAAATGCCACTAGGGTGTGGAGGATTGTACATCATAATAACACCTCAAAAATCAATGATGGTCTTGATATCAACCAGTTCAATGTCTGTTCCAATGAAACCAAAAGTAACACGCCAATTTGCATTGACATGCATAGACCAATACCCCTTTAAATCGCCTGTAAGCTCGTGGAGACGATATGATTTAATAGTCATTTGTTCAGGAGCGGATATCGTATCTAAAATCACCAAAATATTTGCTAACTTTTTAGCATGTGCAGGTTGTATTCCTTTAACAATTCCTCTTTCGAAGAATAACTTCAACCCTTTATGGTTGAAACTAATAATTGCCATACATCTATCTTTTGATACTTGACACGATACACCATACACTATTGTCAATAGATTATTTATCACAGAGCACTTTAAAACATAATGTTATATGTTAATAAACAACAATATAATTTTGAAATAATTGTAAAAATAATGAAATTATGATAAGATTTTGTCCGTATAAAGTGCAAATTTAAGGTAACGAAAAACATGCTGAATAAAGTGATGCTCATTGGCTATTTAGACGATGATCCTGAGATAAAAATAATGAATTCTAGTGCCAAAGTGGTTAATTTTCATATGGCCACTTCTGAAGGCTGTACAGACAAAAACACTCACAAAAAATTAGAAAAAAAGTTCAATCTGTCCCCCCTTCACCCGTTACGACAAAAAATTATACTATCGCCTTAAGTGCTAAACATCACAGTGCATCTCTTCATGACAGCACGCCATTTTGATTGAAAAATATGACAAAAAGAAAAAAACATGCAAAACGTGGACGCCCACGAATTAAGGGATGTATCAGAGAACCCAATGGTCGTATCTCACGGGCAAAAATGCCCCATGACCCCATTGATAAATTAGCAATTGAAATGCGTGCCAAACGCTTTGGCTTGACCATAGAAGAGGCAAAAAATCCACTTTCTGGGACTTATATCGGACGGCTTTGTTTATTTGGATATAAACAAGATGCTCTAGGCATCACTCAAGAACAATATAATACTACACAAAAATATCTACAAGTTAGAAATGATTATTTATGTGCAAAGGCGTTGCCTAGTGCAATTTATGATAAAATGCCATCATCTTCTGATGAAGAAGCTCGAGAAAAATGGATTCAATTTGCAACAAAACAATTTTTTGACATGCAAGAGGCAATAAAAGAAACGCAACACTTTTATAGACAGCATAATTTTTATGCTGCATTACAATACATTGTTATAGAAGATCAAGAATTGCCATACCTTGTACCTTCATTACGTATTATTCTTAATGCTCTTCGGAAATATTTTAATTACTAAAAACAGTAACTAAAATAAAAAAGCGTATAGTGTGTAAATATATACATATTATGAAATTAGGTAATGGAATAAAACAGCCGAAAGATAATTATAAAATGAAAACGCGACGGCTTTGAACTTATCCAAGTAAAAGGTTAACACCATAAATTTAAAAAAGATGGTAAGATTGTTATTGTTCCATCCTAAAAAGCTTCCAATTGGTATAGCACGTTTTATAACACAATAAGCGGTTGATTACAAAAAGGAGAAGAAGAGTGAAAAGATTTTTTGCTCTTTTTCATAAAGATGAAGATTCTGCTTTTTGTGTTCAATTTCCTGATTTTGAAAGTCTATTCTCTGCTGCTCATAGGGAAAACAATCTTAATCATAAATACAACCAAAGTTTTAAAACTTTATTGTGAATAATATGGATACAGTATCTGTTTCTTTGAAATTTGAAGAAATGATATAACAAAAAACTGTCAAAAAAGCTTTGTCAGAAAGAGTTTTTTAATATAGGTCCCCTTTTATTGAAAATGATGAAGAAGTTTGACATATAAATATATTAATTGAACGAGGTCTTTTACATGAAATTGATAATTGTGCACAAGAAAGAGGCTTAACAAGATCTGCTTTTTTGTAACAACAGCCCATCATAAGCTTGATATTAGCTAATCAATATGGAGAAGATTCTCACTCTAGATTTTTTGCAAAAGCTTGTAACTGCCTGTGATTCACAAACTATTAATGAAAATCAAAAGGCATAGGGACAACAAAACGCTACAGTTATGATAGATATAACTGCCATTAATATTATATATACAACATCTAATATTTCTGGGCCTGTCATTTCTCTTTCCTTCAATAATAATTGTTTAGTGATTTATGAGTACACAAGTTCAAGCGGTATCGTTAATATCAATTTTAACTGCTTTCCCGAAAATAGAGAGTAGATTCTAAGTCCTCTCATTTTGTTTCACGATTTAAGTCGAACAATCTATCAATTCGTATCGGATATAGCTTTAAAAGATGCGTATGAGCTGCCTTACGTAAGTTCTTTTTGATCATAGCATTGTATCTTGCAATTTTCAAAGTTAGCAATAAAGATACTTCGACAAAAGGATAGACAATATCATAAATGCCAAACGGTACAGATTCACGATCTTGCCCCCATAATGACTATTAAAAATGTGTTTTTAGCATTTTCTAAAGCTTTTTTTCATCTTCACCAAAGTTATAAATTCTCGAAAGCCTTTAGCAGTGACAAGAAAGGTATCATTATCATCTTTAATAAACTTAAGTGCATATTTCATTTGCACCTCCATTTTATTGTGCTCAGGGTTTATTTTAAATCAAGCTCTTTGAGAATTTTGTTAATTAATCCTGTTCCTAATTTTTTTTGAGCACTAAATGTCAGCAATACCGTCTTTTAGAACCAAGTCTTACAACTAAATGTCCCCTTTGCCTGAAATGAAACTGCAACCATGCTTTGTTAGATATCTTTGTAATTTTTGACTGTTCATAGTAATCATGTAGTACTTGGAATATTTTGACACAAAAAAGTGTTACTTCTTTTTGTAAAGAAATATTTTAGAATATATTCTTTTTTAAATAAAAATATAAATTTTTTCTATTGACAATAATTGAAAAATCGTATTTAATGTCATTGCTGTATGGGCTTTATTGTATATAAAATTCAAAAATACTTCCCTGAAATGTAATAGAGTTTTTAGCTCTTCGGTGGGTTTAATGCGTTGTTTTTCTTGATAAAACTTGCTAATCTGTTTTCCAAATATCAAAAGCTATTAATTGACCAATGATGTCATTAATTAACTTCCTCAAAAGAAGCGAAAATGCTAGAGATACGACCAAAGGATTTATTGATTATTTGCATAAATAATGATTGGGTGTGTCAACATGCTCTAGGCGCGCCTCTGTTAGCCTAACAGGATAAAATTAAAAAAGATTTTATGAGTTCTCCTACCATTATCATTCAAAATCCTGTTTGTACAGAAAAAGTACATCCTTCAACAAAAATCCATTCACAAGATGAGCATGCTTAAGAGAGCAAATCCATGGAGGTATACAATAAAGTGCAGTATAGGCTTTTTATGTGATTTGTTAATGGTATTGTTTCAATTTTCTAATGATTAAAATATTAACGAAAAAGAGTATACAGCTCTGATTGATATCATGAGTCTGGGTAGACAAGATTTTAGTTTTTAAACTCCAGAATGACGTGCCAAATATTTTAAGATTTTAATAGTTCTAACAGATTTTGGTTCTTCAAAACTGCCGCATAGCATAGAATTCTTTGTTACGAACTTACGAACCGGATTGTGATAGCCCCATTAGAAAGGTTGCTTAAGTAAAAAACACTCCCTTCCCTATCTTCAAAAATGGAGAAGTGGTTAAGCTGTATCAAAAAAGAAGCCAATCTAAGAGCCGTATCAGGAGTTATTGGATTATTTTCCGCAACAATACGTTCTATCTTCGTGCGTGGAACATTTAACGCTTTTGCAAGAGTATATTCTTTAAAATATTCCTCCCGTAAAATTTATCCAATATGTATTGCGATATCATTTTTTATCTCGACCTCCTATAGCAATGATAAAGGATAAACTGATTACGCTGGCTTTTTCGTAAATCTTGTTCAATCAGATGCCGAACATAGCGTATGTAAGGTATAGCTTGATTTTTAGCTTTTTCCTTTAAAGCCTTCATAAGTGCTTGAAGCAAGCGGATATTGATCGTCGATTCTTTGGGTAAAAATTCAAATGAACTGGCTTAAAACCAGTTAAATCATAATCCGTGAGATCGGCAGTATCAACAATTCTCTGCTTTCTTATCCGTCTTGAAAAGAGGTATCTGTTTTAATTTAGACGTTTTCATAAAAATTAATCTTCTTTTGGTATGTTTTGACCTTTAAAAGCTTCAAAGTTTAGAAGAAATGTATCTGTTTAAACTTACACCATTTTCAGCTGCTTGAATTGCAAGTTGTCTGTGAAGTTCTGGTGGTATTCTTAATTGAAACTTACCGCTATATTTGCCATGTGACAAAGGTATCGGGACTTGTTCTCCATTATGTTGCATATCCTCAACAACTTCTGAAACGAGGTCCATAATACCTTTTAAAGCTTTCTCTGCTTGAGCATCTAACCATGAAAGGGATGGAAATTCTGCACACAAACCAACATATTCCTCATCTTCTGGTGACCAAAAAACACGATACGTATAATGATTATTCTTCATGTTTTATCCTTTC
This sequence comes from Bartonella sp. ML70XJBT.G, assembly GCF_028618575.1. Taxonomy (GTDB): domain Bacteria; phylum Pseudomonadota; class Alphaproteobacteria; order Rhizobiales; family Rhizobiaceae; genus Bartonella. The sequence goes on from NZ_JAQITA010000039.1 coordinate 5,828, forward strand.
TATTGCTTGTAAAACCTGCTTAACTTGATAGAATTTTGCCTTATTTCCAGAACCTTTCTGAATATTGACACGAGGATCCCCTAACCAAGGGGTTTTAAAAACAAAATGACTTGAACCATTGTTCCTTGGTTCTCCAAAAAAATAGATACACACAGCCAACAAATCTGAGAACTTGATGTTTTTTGGTGATGTTTTCATCAAGCTGATTATTTTTTCAACTTTATTACTCATAACCAATAATAGTATTATTATTAATACTAGTCAATCATTTTATATGCCTACTCCACAGGAGGCTTTATGCATCCGCGCGAAACGATAAGAGAAACATTTGTTGATTTGATAAAAGCAGCCAAGACAACAGCTGGTGACAATGTTTTCAACATGCGTGACTTCAATTTAGTTATTGAAGCAATGCCGGCCATTA
>NZ_JAQITA010000004.1 GCF_028618575.1 Bartonella sp. ML70XJBT.G
TCAGTTGAAGCCTTTCCCAGGTTACCATCTGCAACACCAGAAATAACTCGATTTTGGCCGTTAGAGTTGGCAATACTGATTTTTGTGCCATCTTTTTGCGCACCAATAGTGATAAGCTTCTGGTCTTCTATCCATTTAACTAGACTATTGCCTGTTACATTGTTAATCTGACTATAGATATCTGTGATAGAAGTATCAACAGCATCAAAAGCATCAGCAACATTCTGGTAATTGTTCTTAACAATACCACCATTCGTGTCACGCCGAGAAACCTTGAAAGTAGGAGCTTGCCATTTGCCTTTCTCATACTTAGCGCCACCACCAAAATAGTCTGCAATATCATTAAATCCAATAATCATTGTGTGGTCAACATGAAAGACATTTTTATTAACTGCATCTAAAGCTGAACCAACATCACTATATCGCTTTATAGCTATTGTACCATCTTCATCAATAGTCGTTAACTGATATTTTGGACCTACAAAAGCACCATCCTGAAATGCTGCATCTCCACCCAAAAATTGTGCTATATCTCCTGATATCTTATTAATCTGGCTGCCATTAATAGCTTCAGTTGAAGCCTTTCCCAGGTTACCATCTGCAACACCAGAAATAACTCGATTTTGGCCGTTAGAGTTGGCAATACTGATTTTTGTGCCATCTTTTTGCGCACCAATAGTGATAAGCTTCTGGTCTTCTATCCATTTAACTAGACTATTGCCTGTTACATTGTTAATCTGACTATAGATATCTGTGATAGAAGTATCAACAGCATCAAAAGCATCAGCAACATTCTGGTAATTGTTCTTAACAATACCACCATTCGTGTCACGCCGAGAAACCTTGAAAGTAGGAGCTTGCCATTTGCCTTTCTCATACTTAGCGCCACCACCAAAATAGTCTGCAATATCATTAAATCCAATAATCATTGTGTGGTCAACATGAAAGACATTTTTATTAACTGCATCTAAAGCTGAACCAACATCACTATATCGCTTTATAGCTATTGTACCATCTTCATCAATAGTCGTTAACTGATATTTTGGACCTACAAAAGCACCATCCTGAAATGCTGCATCTCCACCCAAAAATTGTGCTATATCTCCTGATATCTTATTAATCTGGCTGCCATTAATAGCATCAGTTGAAGCCTTTCCCAGGTTACCATCTGCAACACCAGAAATAACTCGATTTTGGCCGTTAGAATTGGCAATACTGATTTTTGTGCCATCTTTTTGCGCACCAATTGTGATAAGCTTCTGGTCTTCTATCCATTTAACTAGACTATTATCTGCTACCTCTTTTATTTTCTCTTCTACTTTTTGTAACTGTGAAAGATTCACCGCATCCGTGTATAAAACACCGTCTGCTACGTTTCTAATCTCTCTATCTCCAGCATCAATACCGCCATATGTTATACTTGGACCATGTCTAATCGCTAAGCCCTTATCATTTATAGTAACTTCGTTACCTACTTTTATGTTTTTAACTTTAATAAGTTCGTTTAAATCAAATTTTACTTCGTTATCATTGCCTCTTACAATTTTGATATTTTTGTGACTATCCTGATCCATAGCAGCTACAAATTTTACTGTACTTTCTGCCCCAATATCTGTAGCATCATCACCATCAACAGAAAGCTTCCAGCCCGTTTTGATGCCTGATGTGATTTCTTTTAACTGCGAAAGATTCACCGCATCTTCATCTAAAACACCATTTGCTACTCTGCTAATCGTTTTACCACCCGCGTCAATACCCCCCTTTGTTACTCTTGGTCCATCTTTAATCATTAAACCTGCGTTACTTAAAGAAGTTATTCCTGTTTCTACACGATTAACTTTAATATAATCATTTAAATCAAAGGATACTTTATTGTTTTCGTCTTTTATAATTTTAATATTTGTGACCTCATCATTTTCACTACCATCATCATTTTTATGCTTAATGGCAACAAAATCTACTGTGCTACCTGCTGTAACATCTGTAGCATTTTGACCATCAACAGAAAGCTTCCAGCCGCTCCCTTTTCCTACAAATCTTTTCAGCTGCCCAAAATTCACTGCTTCATCATCTTCAGTCGCCTCTAACACTTTTGTGATGTTTGTATAGCCAGCATTAATACCATCCACAGTCATACTTGGGCCACTATCACCATTAATAAAAAAGCCATCATCATTCATAATGCTTTCTCCTGCTGTGACAGTCATTACATTAATATTATCAGCTAAATCAAACTTTACTTCATTGTTGGTGCCTCTTACAATCTTGATATTTTTATTAAGGTCATCATCTTCAACGGCTATAAATTTTACTGTACTACCTGCTCCAACATCTGTAGTCTCTTCATCTTCAACAGCAAGTTTCCAGCCTGTTTTTATCCCTGCTGTCAAATCTTTCAGCTGCTTAAAATTCACTGCATCGGTATCATCAGTCCCCTCTACTACTTTCGTAATCTTTTTACTACCAGCATCAATACCAGCAGTCGTGATTTGAGGACCATTACCATTAACAAAAGCAAAACCTGCTTCACTTATAAGAGTATTCCCTGCGGTGACACTTTTTACTGTAATATTATCAGCTAAACCAAATGTGACATTGTGGTCACTATCTTTTTCTATTTTGATATTCTTTTTATTTTCGTTGCCAGCTGCTTGTAAATTTACCATGCCATTTGGACCAATAGCTGTAGCATCTCCACCTTCAACAGCAAGTTGCCAAATTGTCTTATTTGCTTTTGCCATAGCTTTCAGCTGTTTCAAATTCACCGCATCGTTATCTTCTTCCCCGTCTGCCACATTTTTAATAGCTTGATTGCCAGCATCAATACCGTCAATAGTCATGCGTGGACCGTTGTCACTATTAATAATAAAGCCATCGTTACTCATAGAGCTTTGGCCAGTAGTGACACTTGTTAACTTAAGATTATCACTCAAGGCAAATTGGATTTTATGCTTATTATCTGCAGTGTTTTTTACAACTTTTAAGTTATCTTGTCCTACGTTACTCTTTGTCACTGAAAAATCTACGGTATTGCCTGCATTAACATTTGTAGGATCTGTATCGTTAGCAGAAATTTTCCAACCTCCTCCTCCTGCTATGACTTCTCTCATAGCTTTCAACTGTGCAACATTTACTGCATCAGTATCAGCACTACCAGCAGCCACACCAGTAATTTGTCGTGTTAGATTACCATTACCTGTGCCACCAACTTCACCAACGCTAAAAGCACCTGTTGTGCTGATCCATGCCATATTATTTGTTTCTGTCGTATCACCATCAAGGTAAGGGTCGTACCCCTTAACCCCTTTTGCTCTATCAGAAACAGCCCCTCCACCCACAGCAACACCATCATGAACAAGTACCTGTGCATTTGCACCAATAGCAACCGAATCTTCTTCTTTAGCGAAAGTATCTGTACCTATAGCAATGGCATTTTTAGCAACCGCTATGGCTTTTCTATTTGGATCATTAGGATCAGTTCTGTCAGAACGCCTGCTACCTATTGCGATGGAACCTGAAGCTTTCGCTTCAGCAGATAAACCTATCGCAATCGCATAATTATCTTCTGCTTTTGCTTCAGCACCTAAAGCAATACTTCTGTTACCAGCTGCAGTTGCAAGACCACCAATAGCAACTGCAGCCTCTCCTGATGTTTCTGAACTCACTCCCATAGCAACACTTGCTCTACCGCTTGCAAGCGCAGCAACACCAAAAGCTTGCGCTCCACCAGCTTTTGTGGTTGCACCAGCACCAAATGCCGTTGAGTAGTTCCCTGTTGCCGAAGCTCCACACCCCGTGACAAAAGAATAAACACCATAAGCTTCAGGCAAAATATTCTGAGATCCCCTTGTAGCTGTTCCCATATAACTCGCTTTGGGATCACTAAGGACCCCATCGGACACCCAAGTAACTTTTTTAGTAGTTGTACCATAAGGATTACGACCACTGTCTGTTGCTTGGTCATAAATAAAATTTTCAAACTCTTGTTCTGCAGATATTTTATTAGCAATTCCCTGCTGTTGCGTCCCCCCACGTCCAACAACATTATCCACACCACAGTAGTCATCATCACCAGCAAAGACGATACTCCCATGACTGCCAAATGGATAGGGAACATCAATACCACTCGAATTACGAACAACTGCCCCTGTTGTAGAAACACCCGCAGCGAAAACGGGAGAGACACTTGATAAAAGTGCAGCCATGGCGGTTCCTAATGAGACCGCTTTAAGCAAATTTGATTTTGAATATTTGTTCATAAAAAAAACCCCTCCAACAGAGCTCAATATCATTACAACGCGCAAAAACTCCCACGGCAAAACCCTGCTTGCGCACCTAAAAACGAATAAAAAGGTAAAGCTGTCCCCTCCTGATGCCGGCGTTTCTTACGGCTTCATCCTAAAGTCTCAGTAAAACATTGAATCTAGAAAAGTCCCCAACCCTTTTAGCTAGAGGGATTCAAGCTAAAAATAAATAAAAACACAAACTTTGAGAATATTACATCATTTCCATCCAAACATATCGCGATTTAGCTCATAATAAAAATAGCTTCTTAAAGAGCAACTCTACCTTTCAAATAAAGCGCATAAACAGAATGGCAAGAGTATGAAAAATAATTTTTCAATAATTTGCAAAATTCTTCTCATTAAATACAAAAAGAGTTCTTTATAATAACTGTTCTTATAAACATAAATTTATTTTTGTTAACTTATAACATCATGTGATAAATAATGATCATACTCATCAACGCATTTTTTCTACGAGATACTCTATCCTAGAAGAGGCGTGTTCGAAAAAACTTTTCCATTTATTGCTCTATAATATCAGTCTTCACTTTTCTGAGCGATTTTATCTTCGTAAAGCAGAGTTTTTTTCATAAATGTCTCTTAAGAATGAGCATCTAAAACAAACTTTCAAAACATTTTTTACAAATAAACCATGCTCTCTCTGTTTTTTGTACAAAAATACAAAATATTTTCTGAAAATGAATAGCTTATAGATTTTTGATTTCCTAAACAGACATTATAGAAAAATGCATATTGCTAAATCCAAGATGTTATCACAAAGACAATTGCTGATATTCTTTGAACATTCTCAAAATATATCACTCGGATATCGGTATGTTTAGATATCCTATTATCTAAAATACATATTTTAGTGAATTTTCTGACTTCTCAAAGATAAGACACTTACAGCGTTCTCTTCTTATCAAATGTTATGTTTTGAAAACTTGCTTTTTCTTTATGAAAGTAAATACAAAAACTTTACCAAAATAATAAAAGACTGAAAAACCAAACTATTCGCAGGTCAAGCCTTTATAATTGCTCTCTTTTGCCTTTGAATATCATTCGTTCATTTGTTTCTTGACAAAGATCTCTACAGTATATTTGGAAATAAATATGCACGTTGTGCAAATCTTTTTCTGTATCCAAAATGATCAAAAGCCAATAAAATGAATTTTCTGTATTATCTGAAGCTTTGTATCCTATAGAAAAAAATTCAACGAAAAATATGTCTTAGAGATATTTACCATTCAAGGCACTGTTTTTGAGAGAATATTTTTATAGCAAAAAAGATTTTTCTTTTGAGATCATTCATCTGTCTCTTTTGTCGTTGTTTGCTGTGCCTTTTCAGCTTCGATTTGGCGTTTTAAATGAAGTTTTAACAAAGGCAAAGTGGCTTCAACTTCTTCCATATCATAGATGTTTTGAATAAGCTCTTGCAATCTTCCATAAAGCTCTGCTGCTAATTCCGCCACATCTTCAGGAGAAAGTATTATTTTTGCATCATGATAGGTTGTATCAGCTAAATGCCCAAGCTTTTTCATCAGCCCTACAGGAATCGCTTGCGGTTTAAAACCAGCAGCTTTTGCCTTGGCTATGTCTGCGAACATTTCACCTGTACCAGTTATCAACCAATCTAATGAAACACCGCAAATTTCTTTGTATTTAGAGAGAGCAGAGGCGGTAGGTTCACTGATGCCCGTCTCATAAGTTCCTATAGAACCAGCAGTTACCCCAAGATGTTCAGCAAATTGTTTACGCTCGGTAAAACCAAGTGCGCGCCGCACTTCACGAAAACGTCTTGCCAATTCGGTTTTAGGTTCTTTTTCAGGACGTGCCAAAAAATTACTCCAAAATCAATATAATTGTTGACTAAATAATTATATTGATTTATATCTCCTATCACTGCCCGTTAAGGTCGGCGGTTATTTAAATAAACCCCACAAAAATGGATGCTTTACCATCTATTTAAGCAGGAGCGAAATTTATGACAATCACACAAAAAATGCGATCGCCGTGGTATTTTGTTAAACTGCCCCGTTGTCATATGACCTTGGAAAAAGTACAAAAACCTCTTACAAACTATTTTCCAGTGTCAAAAGCATTTGGACACAGCCCAATGAAAAAGCCAAACGCGCCATTACTCACTTTATCAGTTTGCCCGCTAAGCCAATTTTCTCGATCACTCTTTCAAAAATCGCAGTCACACTCCTTCAGCCGAAAAACAGCTTAATACGATTTTTCTCACCTTCCTGCCTTAAACCTCTTTGCAAGGATCTACATATCAAACGTATTCCCATCATTTTTAAATTACAACATAAGATAAAAGGTTTATCAATGTCTAAAAGTCAATACAAAATGGATAAGATAAGTGATGTTCTACAAAAAATGTGCATATCAACTCTTCTGCAAAGACTAAACATTTATAACCCACACTTGCTTATTAACAATGGCACTGATTTGGCTTTTATTGGCAAGGATAAAATCTTAAAGCGCTTTGTTCATCGTAAAAATATCCTCTCTTACATGCAAATTAAAAGCTGTTTAGAAATACAGCTTAAATTCTGCAAACTCTATCATCATATTGCGAGATCTCTTCATGATTGGAAAATTCATAGTATTAACGCAATAACGTTTCTCACAAATAGCGTTTTAAAAACTGCTCCTTTGCAGAAAATTGACAAAATGATCACGTTGGTATACATGGCAATTCTTGGTGATGACAGTGAGGTGAGACCTAAAATATCAAAGCCACATGGAAAAGCCGCAACGTGGAGGAGTAGGCATGGCCTCTTTAGGCGATAAAGAATTGTCCGATACACTTGTTGGTCTTTATGACGACTATCAACGCGGTTTTGATATTGGAGAAGAGCTTAAATTGTGCGTGGATTTGGCTTTATCTCTTGAATTGGAACTGAGTATTCATCGTTTAAGCGAAGCAGATGCACTTTTGAAAAAAGAAATTATACAAACCTTGCACCGTCGCAAAAATATTCATTCTAATGAAGATGAAACAATTGATGAGACGGACACAATTATTCATATGGATTTTGAAGAACGCAATTAAAAAAATATAGCAGGTATGAGAGAAGCGGATTGTTCTGCTCTCTATTATTTTTATTACATTGATTTATAAAGATAATCACTATCCCTATTGAATAATAACCCCGCATATCCTAAAATTCTCTCCATTCAAATCTAGAGCTCTTGAACCCATTAAAACCATTTGTTTGCATGCCACAAGCGGGAGTGCCGTGTAGATAAAACAAAGAAAGAAAAAATACCTCTCATAAATGCTCTCAGGCGCTAAAGAATATCGTAACATTGGGAGCTGGCAAATAGTATGATGATGCTGCTTGCTCAAACATAAAAACTTTTCAAAATTTTAAAACGCTGTGTTAGAAAACCATCGCATAATGAACTTAATCAAAAAGAACTCTTGATGCTTTCTTGGTAATGCATCAACACAACTTGCATTTAAAGCATCGATAAAATTTATGCTTTATTCGTTAGCTTCCTTAGCATTCACTTCCCCTTTAAAAGCAAAATATGAAAGCTCTCGCAACTGTTTGTGAATAATACTTAAATACAATTTATTGTTTTCCATTCTTGTAAAATAGGGTGATGAGCGTACCAATAACAGCAATCATACCTTGAAAAAAGTATATCGACTGAGATGAGATGCTGTTGGTATCACTTGCCATAAAGAGATAAACTCCAAGAATAAAGCAGCCAGAAAGACCATTAAAACTTGCTTGTAATCTTCCTTGATATTTGGGATCACAAGAGAGTTGCGATAAAGAAATCGAAAGAGCCCAACTTGAAAGTCCAAATCCAATCATGAAATAAACAGGAAAAACAATGTGTGTCTGTGTATTAACAGACAGAATAATAAGACCGATAGCCATAATAGCTAATAAAAGTGCCAATGTTTTCCTTATAGAGAAAGCTTTACAAAGAAGTGGCGAAAAAAGCGCACCGATAAATGCACCCGCAGAATAAAGCGCTTCCAATATTGCAAAGATCTTGTTATCTGCTTTTAAAATCTCTTGCGTATAAGGAACCAGAATAACAGGAATGGTCATCAAAAGAGTCATAATAATCATCTGGCTTACATAAGGCATAAAAAGAGCCGGATTCTGCTTAAAATAATGAAATGACGCTATATAACTTTTCCACCAATTGAGTTTATTTTGATTTTCATATTTTCGCATTTCAGGTACTTTCATTGCCAAGTTAAATAAACCAGCAATAATAAAGAATATACCACCTATGAGAAGCGTTCCTTTTGTTCCTGCATAGGTGAGTATAAATCCACTTACCCCCATACCCACGATGGTGCCAAGTTCATAAACCATATCGATTGTCGCATTTGCATTAACAAGCTGTTCTTTTGGAACAATACTTTGGATTAAAGGTACAGCTGATGGCATATAAAAAGAGACAAAAATACCTAAGCAGGTAGACAAGACCATCAATTCAATTTCTATACCCAATTTCCCAAATATTACCCAAGCCACGAGTATCATCCCCCTGACAAGATTTGAAATCATAATCTGCATTTTACGATTGTATTTATCCGCCAATACGCCAAAAACAGGTGCAAAAATAATGCTCGGCATCCAGAGAAAAAACATGAGAAGCGCTACACCACGAATTGAACTTGTCTGATGGTAGGCAAGCCATGACAAAGCGATATAATTTAGCCCATTACCAAATGTAGCAAATAAGCCGCTCAACGTAAAATAGAGAAAAGTCCTACTTTCCAATAAAGCAGCGCGTTCTTTCAAATTTGCCGCGAACATAAATTCGCTCCCTTCATATCAATATTATTTGCTCTATATTGAAATCCCTTTTAAAAGATATGCTTTTTTTACAATTTTATATTTTAGCCAGTTAAATTAAAAACTCTTCGCTTGGATGCTTTTAAAATGTTCATTTTGTCATAATGTGACTCACTTTTCTATGAAAATAAAGCACCTTAGATATAAGGTTAGATCATTTTACAATAACAAAGATTCATAAACATCACTGCTCTCATTGAATATTTACACCGTAAACACAAAATAGTCGTGTTGAAATAATTGCTCTGCTCGTACCAAAGGATAGCAGCCACAAATCAAAGATTTGCGAAATCTTACCGAGCTAAAACTGGTGTCATTTTATAGATATCAAGGAAAAACTATAGCTTCTACTCTGAACGAACCTTTGCCATTTCATCTCTCACGCATCTATGAAAGGCAAGAGGATATCAAATTCCCCCCAAAAAAAGAGACGTTATTGCCTTCATCTTTCGTTTACTCTCTGTATGCAAATATGTTTGAGTATATCCATACCTGATCGTGCTTATAGCGCTACATTTAATGTAAAGAATGAAGATATTATCATCATGATAAATATAGATCATTTTTCTAACACTGTATCCCTCTTGCCAAAAATCTTTCAAAAAAGTATTTTGCGATTTAATGATAGATAATTTTTCAGTAAAAAGCTTCAAATATTCAAGGAAATATTTTTCCAGCACATATCAATTATTATGACATCTTTAGAATTTCCTATATAAGCTTTAAGCCAATAATATAAGAAGAATATACCGCAGATAGGTTTTTATATTACATTTATGCATTGGCCAAAACAAACCTTATCTATATAGTGCCGTATTTGATTATGGATTGAAGAAACAGAATTAGTTCCATCAATTACAATAAATCGCTCATCCATTTCTGACAAAAGTTGATATACTTCACAAACTTTTTCAATAAATGAGAGTTTTTCTTCGTATTTTAAGATTAAACCATCCCTTTTTTGCAACCGTTCTATAATCACAGCAGGCGGTAAATGAAGGTAAAATGTGATATGAGGTCTTGGAATAGATTGATTTAATTTCACCACAGTTTCAAGAGAAAGATCTCGCGCATAAAAATAAGCAAGACTAGAATAAACATATCGATCGCTGATTAATAAATTTTTTGATGACGTTAAAGAGGGCTCGATAATTTCAAGCGTATGTTTGCGTCTATCTGTCGCGGCTAAAGCCCTAAAAGCAATGGATCAATTTGTTTTCCATTATCTAAATAATCTCTAACCTCTGGTTTATTTCTATACCAATTACTAGGCTGAAAAGTTTGTATTATATGTCTTTCTTGTGAGTAATGGCGAGAATTTTTTTTGTTTGAGTTGTTTTTCTACTCCCATCAAATCCACATAAAGCAATAAAAGAGCCAGAATATTTTTTTAGAGACCACATGGAATTATAAACATCTTTATTAAGATACATTTTATCTATTAAACCATCCATTCTTTAAGTCATTTGATACGCAAAATCTCTTTAGATATGTTTAAATTCATCACTCGTTACCAGAGAGAGGCATCAAGAATATCAAGTTCCTTTAGTGTAAGAGACTGAAATTTTTGAACATTATTTGCAACGAGAGACATATTTTTAAACTTTATATTCAATGAAGCCTTTTGATTCAACAAGAGATAAGAGACGCCACTTTACTGAAAATACCAGCCCCCCGCTCCTATGAAGATAAATTAAATTTATCTTGCATTGATGTTTATAAGCCAGTTTATAACACTTCACCTCATTACTATTTATACTCATATACTCTTTTTATACCTTGTATATGAAATATGCTTATTTTATTAAACCACAGTCATAAGCATTTCAATATAACATAGAACTCTTTCTGCACGAAAAACGAAGATATTAAGCATACCCCCAACTTTATAGGGAGTATAGGCAATCCTGATATTACCATATATTGGTCAATACCGACTATTGCTCCCAAAATGGCATGAGAAAATATCAACTTTGATAAAGCGCTTTATAAATTTCAGAATTCACCCTTCGCTAGGGATGCTTCTATAAATGCTATAATCTTCCTCACTATAAACACATAGAGACAAATTCCATATATTTAGCATCTCACATTTTTGAAAATTTTTGACTTGAGTTTTCTAATAGCGTACAAATGCGTGACCTCATCTTTTTCATTCCAGTATTCGAATTTGATCGTTCCCATCTAGTGAGCTATAAATTCAAGACTCGCTCAAAACATTGAAGCGATAATCGCACTAGAATTGGGACGGATTTTTATTGGAATGTATGAAATTTCTACCTGATTATAATTGCATTGCAAAAGAGATCATTTAAAGAAAAATGTGTGTATCAATTTTATCGAATGAAAGAGAGACAATACTAAAGGATAGTACTCATTTCGCCCTTTTGCAGAATTTATGCTTACTAGCCAAAGAAGAGCTTCTCAATTATTTTGGCAACAATTATAAGGGAGGGTACTATGATACAAAGCGTTCAGCCAAAAAATGAAAAATTTGACGGATTGGCTGATGATTATGATCGCTATCGTCCGCGTTATCCTTTTGCCTTATTGAACACTATGTTGCTTCCTTTTAAGAATAAAAAGCATTTGTCTATCGTGGATGTGGGAGCTGGAACAGGCATTGCATTAGAGGGAATTGTTAAAATTCTAGGAAATGAACACCAATATCATGCTATCGATGTCTCAGCAGATATGATTAAGCAGGGGCAAAGAAAGTTTCCTTTTGTGCAATGGTATCAAGGCAAAGCTGAAAGCCTATTGCCCAAAATCGGTAAAATTGATCTTGTTGTTGCAGCGCAAGCGTTTCAGTGGATAGATCGCCCTCTGTTGCTTAGCACCGTCTCAAACCAACTCCGAGCTGGAGGTGTCATGGCGGTCATTCAAAATAATCGCGATTTTAAACAGAGCGAATTTCTCAACGCTTATGAGACATTATTAGAGGAGATGAGCCCTAACTATTCCCGTTATTATCGCCATTTTGATTTTTTACAGGAAATGCGTGATGGTTTTGCGGTAAATCCAGAAAAGATTTCTCTCCATACACACAATTGGGTGATGAAAATTCCATCTAACACCTTTATTGGTATGAGCCGCTCTTCAACGCAAGCACAACGCGCGATTGCTAGGCATGGAGACGAATATTTGCAGCAATTAGCTATATTGATAAAACAATATGAAGTACAAGGGAATTTGCAGCTTTTGTATCAAAGCGAGCTCTACATGTATGTAAGATAAGCTACCTCAGTTACCTTCACTTTCTTTCGGTATCCTAAAACAAATGATGCGAAAAAAATGCACGCATTACTCATATGCGCGTTTAAAAGCAGCGCACAGATTTTCCCCCTCAGGGCTTAAACGGACATCTCGTTGCATTCAATCTTACTGTCTACTACCGATGTTTGTACTCAACAGAGAACTTCTTGGCTATGCCATGATATTTGAAAAAAAATGTTATTTTATCTTCTACTTCATAATAATCAACCGATCGACAGACTGGATGAGAAAAAGCCTTTGTTACAGCCATGGTGTTCAAAGCTGTAAACGTCAAGTTTGGATGCATGAAAATATACGTTTTTTTACCAAGGAGGGATTATCCGAATGATGCCCTTTAAATCACCTGTCCATTATGGATATCAGCTAGAGTCAATTCAACGAACAATAGATACATTGCTTGTTTGGTTACAAGTACATTGCTTCTTAAACAAACCACTCAAAGGAGGAAACGGAAAATGCGTTTAAAGACAATGCGATGTATAGATTCAGTTCTAAACTAAAGGTTCTCTTCTTGATCCCTTAAAATGAAATTCATTCCTTGTCATCAAAGATATTTTTGTTCACACTGCATAACCTGCTATTTTTCAGTAAAGCTTTTGAGGATTGATCGCGTAGTGTCAGTGCTATAGAGACAGATGTTATCAAAGCATATTATTGCCTCTAAAAGAGAATACTCCATTCTGCTACATAATTAGCTTATGAATTCTTGACCTTTTCTTGAACCACCGCCCGTTATATACATTTGATATCCAATCTTGTCAAAAAGGAGCAAGGCAAGTCTTAAAGCATCACAGAACTATTGGTATGCTTCTTGTAAAAGCGTTTAAAGAAAATATTTCTTATATATTTTCAGTTTGATAAGAAGCTGTTATATAAACTTAACAACAACGATGCCGATCCATATAAATCCGTTGTATAGAATCCTCTAAAGCTCATTTATCGCGTGCCCAACTTGAAAAAAATACTCTGTAAAACCGTTAATACAACTGTGTCTTCAGCCTGAGATCATAAATGATTTTCTGCCCGATAACAGAAGTTGTCGTCACAGCAAAATCAAAGCTTATTACCGTAACGATCAATAGCAAAATTTCAACACCAAACATAAACATAATCAACCCTGAAAGCTTCATCTCAAGGGCATCGCTAAGCGTCTCTCTTCGTGAAGCGTCCCCTTATCGACAACGCATCAACACGCAGAGAAAATACTAAACTGCCCTCAATCCTTGAACATGAATTATCGTCATAAAAAAGATCAACGTTCAAATTTATATTATGTCCCTCTCAAAAAAACTTGAAATACTCGCCAATGCGTGTACTCATTATTTGTCGGCATGCATGTTGATTATCATATTGCATATTTTTAGACCTGCGGGCATAGAGGTTATAGGGGGGAGATATGCGCAAACAACTGATATTTCGGTTTTATGGTCTTGTTGTCCTGCTCTATCTTTCTGATATGGTGCTCTTTTTAAGTAATCTTTGGAATGCTTATCGTATAACATCCTCATCGGTTTTCCTAGGCGTAACCATGGCTTTGGCACCCTTACACCCTATCTTTTGAAAAAAAGCAAACTTGTACGCATTAAGTCCTCACTGCGGTTGGTAGATTTATACAAAAGGCGGATTATCATTTATAGTCTTCTTTTATTGATTGCCCTTTTTCATTATGTCGATTCCCCTTTTGGTTTTATTGCTGTCTCTATCTCTATTGGTTATCTTTCTTTGATCACTCTAAGCACACTCGAGACTTATAATACTAAACTAGCGCTTAGTGGTTATATTAGCGCGCAAAAGGCTTCCCGCATCATGCAAACAGTGGTGCAAATTGGTGCCTTTTTGGGAGCAGCATTGAGTGGTTATCTCTTAAAAGCAACCAGTTCACAAGGAATAGCAGCTGGAATCGGCTATAATGGCTTGATTGCAGCAATTTGTCTGTTTGATATTATCGTAAGCCTTGTGGCCGGTTATGTTATCTTTCGCGATGAATATAGCACCGATAATGCTACAAATGCTACGCCACTTGCAACCGAGAATATTCAAACAATACCACCAAAAGCAGATGGGCTCACTCCTGAACTAAAGCTTTTATGCGTCTGTATAAGCCTTATTGGCTTTCATGCTTGCGCCTATAATACACTGGCAACCATTCTTTTTCAAAGTGTGAAAAATTTTGGCTCTGAATATTATGGGCTTTGCAGCGCTGTTGCAGGTGTTGGCGCTTTTTTGGCTGCTTTTATTAAAATCCCTCGCTTTGAATTCATCCTCCCAGCCCTATTGTTGAGTGTAGCTGATGCCATTTTTAGCATCACCCAATTACCCTATTTGGCTGTGGTCTTTTGCTTTTTTATTGGCTTTTCGATGAATACCATACGAATTAATGCCCGCAAACATACGATTGAAGCAACCAAGACAGAAACTCAAGCAGAGCTGGTGGGAAGCTATAGCGGCATGCTTTATACTCTTTCCCAATCGGCTGGTTATGTTATCCTTGGTCTCCTTACAAGCTCTGCCCTTATGGGGCCACAAGCAGCTGTTTATCTTCTCCCCCCTATAGGGCTGATAATCTTTATTTATGTCCTTTTCCTTGTCACACAGCGGACCACAGCATGAGTAAACCCATTCTTATCGTCGATCCTTTCTCCACGGGTGCCCTCTATGGCCCTGCCTTGCAAAAATTAGGTTATGCTTGTTATGGCGTTGTCTCTCAACCAACTCTCTCTTCGCATCTCACGCTTGCTTATCAGGGTGATGGCATGGCAGAAGCAAAACTTCATAGTGTCGATGAAATCAAGCAGCGTTTTCCGATTAGCACGATAGAAGCCGTGGTGGCTGGTGCTGAAGTCAGTCTTTATTGTGCAGAGCAATTGGCTGCTTATTATGGTTGCCCTGGAAACAATCCCTTGACCACCGATTGGCGACGGAAAAAAGCAGCAATGCAAAAGCGCCTCCATGAAAATGGTTTGTCTTATATCCGCTCAAAAATTCTTACAAAAGACAATTGTGCTCTCGATGATTTTGAAAGCCACAGCGGCTATGTAGTGAAGCCCAATGCTTCTGCTGGAAGCGATGGTGTTTTATTTTTCTCCAACCGTGAGGAAGTGGAAGCGTGGATCTCTGGAATCGATTGGAGGCAGAAAAATATTTTTGGTATGCCTAATGAGGCTTATTTGCTCCAAGAAAGATTAGTAGGAGAAGAATACATCGTAGATGCCGTTGTAAAGGGAGAAGCTATCAAGATATGCAGTTTATCGCGCTATAAAAAGGGGCTCCATAATGGCAGTGCTTTTGTTTATGAATCGCTTGATGTGCTCGATGCTCAAGACTCTCTTTATGCTGATCTTATCTCTTATGCAAAAAAATGTATTAGCGCAGTGGGAATTGAATATGGACCTGCGCATATGGAAATCATGCAAACCGCTCACGGTCCCGTGATGATTGAAGTGGGAGCCCGCCTCCACGGAGGGATTGCACCCTCCTTGTTCGTGCATTGCTATGAAGATGATTTACTGAAAAGCTCTGTCAACCTTATTGCGGGGGTATTTTCGCAAACACCAAGCCGCTTTAAGAAAAAAGGACGTATTCTCTTTCTTATCAACAAGACTGAGGGCTTTATTATAAAAGATATGAACCTATGGCAGCAAAAACTTCATTCTTGCGAAAATGTGGTTCATTTTATGCTCTTTTTTAAAGAAAATGAACCTCTACCCATGACAATTGATTTAAATACCTGCCCAGCTATTATAGCAATTTTGGGCGAAAATGATGATGAATTATCGACCTTAGAGGCCTCAATTCGTAGCAATTTCTTATAAAATATAACAGTTTGGAGAAAAACAGGAATTCAGCAACACAAATAATGAGGAATAGAAACTAAAAATCGAAGCAGGTTGTTTTTAAAGAATTCGATGCGCTCATGAATAACAAAACTAGAATTTTCCCTGCCTATTCAGGGTGAATGGATAGCAAAAAGACATGCTCTGATTTGGATTCTACAACAAGTTGACCACAAAAATATGATGATCCCAAGAATAGAGCGCGGATGCAATACTTCTGCAGATAATAATATTGAATCCCCATCTTGCCCATATCATCTCATGGAGCACGATAATGACTAAGTTTTCTAAAATTCAATTAAATAAAAATATCTATGATATCTTAAAAATGATGCTGCCAAAACAAGGCTCGATAGAGATACAAAGAGATTTTCCAGGAAAAATACACGATTGGCATACCCATAAGGTCGATGAAACTCTCTTAATTATAGAGGGAGAGTTAGATTTTTTCTATAGTGAGAAGCGTATAACCTGTACACCAGGAAATATGATACATCTTCCTGCCAACACAAAGCATAAATCAGTAGCTGCAGATACAGGATGCATATATGCAATCGCTACGGAAATCCTTGCTCTTGAAAATGGTAGATAAATGCGCTCTCGTTGATTGCCTCTGATACAGGGGACCTTTTCGTCCCATTCCCATAAAGCTGTACTCCTTGGGTTTTGTGGCGGATCAAATCATTAATTTGACTGCTTCCAGCTCACATCTAATGTTAGAACCCCTTCGAGCATCGCATTGCGCTCGTCACAGTTCATTTTGCCCTATGTTCTATAATGAAAAAATAGATAATGTAGAAAAACACCTGACCACTCGAAAGTACTGAGTTTGTGCTATACACAGCCAATAACCTGAGATCATATTTTTTCATTTTACCTACCAAACTATCTGCAAGATGAAGGGTGCACCCTTATATACCTGTTTAGTTATAGCAAATGCTGTCGTGGAGCTGTTTATTATCCCAAGTAAAACCAGATGTTCTTCATGTGCAAATCAGAATCATATGAAAAATTTC
Organism: Bartonella sp. ML70XJBT.G; assembly: GCF_028618575.1. Taxonomy (GTDB): domain Bacteria; phylum Pseudomonadota; class Alphaproteobacteria; order Rhizobiales; family Rhizobiaceae; genus Bartonella. Next base: position 17,253 of record NZ_JAQITA010000004.1, read on the forward strand.
AGTGTATTGATCAAGAATATTAAGAAAAATTCTATGCATAGTTTATTAGATCTATACAATACGGTTGCTGTTTTTTGGATTGTTCTTAAAGAAATGAAATATTTAATGTATTTTTTACCAATAAAAAATTATAGAAAAAAATTCTTCATGAAGCTTTCTGGATAAAAGATTGATAAAACTGATGCTCCATATAGGGCTATTGCTCTATTTTTTATAAAAGTATAAGTTTTCGCGTCTATCTCTTTCACAAAGTAATGTACTCATTACTTTATTCATTGTTGGTGTGGAATAAATGACGAGTATATGAGCATTTGGGTTTTTATTTAACGGTATAAGGATTTCAACAGGCGCCTTTATTGTATTTTATATGCTTGAAAAAGGCTTGACGCTTATTGATATCGGTATCATTAAGTCATTCCAAACCTTTGTCATGATGGTTACAGATATTCCTCTTGGATATTTTGCAGATAGAAAAAGTTATAAAATATCGATCATTTTAGCAGCGACTTTTGCAGCCAAATGGCTCTTTCTTATGGGCATTTCTACAAGCTTTTACGGTTTTCTTCTAGCAGAGCTTTTTAATGCATTATCACTTACATTGATTGCTGGTACCTATAACGCTTTACTTATTCAAGATGCAAAAACAAAACGTACATCTACGAAAAAAATGTTTGATCATAGCTCTCAATATAATTGCATTGGCATGCTTCTCTTTAGTTTGATCGGTGCATATTTTGCCGGTTATTCTAGCCAACACATATGGTATAGCTCTACATTTCTCATGATGAAGACCACAATATTCGGTTTGTTTTTTTGGATGATCTAAAAGGAGAGAAAGAAGCAAAAAAGCGACTTCTTTTATTTGTGGCGCAAAAGAGATGTTGTCTATTTTTATTAAAGTTTCTTATATTTCTCTCTGTTTTTATTTTTCACTTATTTTTTCAATATCTTTTCGCAGTATTGGCAGTGGATATTTAAAGATTATAATATCAATGTAAGTTATTTTTATCTTGGCTTAGTCTTCTCTCTTCTATTGCTCTCCCAGCTAATGGTTAGTTTCCTATTTAGAAAATTCAGTGAGAGAATGAATTTTGTTTTACTGCTGTTGCTTTCAGTTGCCATAATTTTGACAGTTGTTTTCTTTGAACCAAGAAAAGAAATTGTTGTTCTTTTAGTCTGTATGATTTTTTATTTCATTAAGCATACATATCTTCGTGTAGAAATTTCCCTGCACAACAGTATTAGCGACAGTCTTAGAGCCACATACGAGTCATTCTTGTCGACTATTGGAAGACTTAGTCTCTTGGTATTTTTTTACATGAGTGCATATATGGTCAATATATTTGGCTTTTTGTCGTTGGTTTATATTTTGGGTATATATTTACTTATTTATTTGCAGTGTTTTTTTAGAAGGAACTCTTAAAAAATCACACTGAGAATATTAGCTTATCATTATCACAAAGGTTTCACAGAAGACGGAGTGAAACGTTTAAATATCACGATAGAGCTTAGAATTTTCGACCACCAATCATATGACTTCCCATGAATCTATGGCTGTTTGAGTCTTTGGTGTATAAGCCATTAACTTTTCTGCTTTCAACCCAAACCCAGCACAGAAAATTTTCAGGCACCACATCATGTTCTTTAGGTTGATTTTGTAATGTGAGATAGAATACTGAAAGAGGTCCATTTCCTTTATAGTAAAAGAGGCTTGTGCATTGAACAGCACATCAACCAGTGGTAGGGTGATAAAATAGAGAATGGCTCATTCAGCAATTACTGCATTTTTCTGCAACAGTTCGGCCTGCTCTTCATCTATACTGGCTTAAAAAATTCTCAGCGTCTTGGATTTCATGGCTGTAGTGAATAGTAACCTTCTAGACCAAAATAAACGATTTAATCGAATCTCTCGAGCCCTTTAAAGGATCAATCCATTTAATATGTCTCATTTTTCCGGCATTCCTGTAACTTGCAGACTTTTATCTATCTATTCAAAAGCACGCATTTTGACTGGTCCACAAATAAACAGCACCCTCTATATCAATGACCTATAAAAGCATTCAGCAATGTAAAAAATTTAACAGGTAGATAATAAACAGTAAAATCAGCCAAAAGAAGCACAGAACCTAAAATGCCCAAACTTTTATATAACCTATTAATTTTATGATCGATGGCGGAGAGAGAGGGATTCGAACCCTCGATATGATTTCTCATATACACGCGTTCCAGGCGTGCGCCTTCAACCACTCGGCCACCTCTCCAGAGGTTTGCACACTATACCCAGAAAGAAATAACGTGCAAGTCTAAATTATAACTCAAAATTTAAAAAACAACTTTATTTCCCAAAATAAGATGCGATACTTGTTGAAACACAAACACATCCTCTCCTTTTAAAAAACAAATTTTTCCCGTGAATATAAACAGCTAAAATAAGATCACAAAATTACCATAAGTAAGCCATTTTTATCTCACATGTCATCTTCTCACTGATGAATAACACTATTGTTGATTACACTGCCTAATGTTTTTGAACAAAGCATTACTCAAAACCCATTACCCTTCATTGCATCTCATAATCAGCTAAATAAGTAACTGCTTTAATCTGTGGTTCTCCAATATTTAAATATGCTTCATGGATATAATAAAATTATTCTAACAAAAATGATTCATAATGCGCTTACTTTACCAAATTGCCAACTGGCGCACCCTTCTCCTCTTTAAATCTCTTATTGCTTTATCTCGTTGCTAAGAGCGCGTACAGCTCGCGCAGTCTCACACTGTAATGCTTTTTTTGCTAAAATTTTCATATCTTCAAAACTATGAGCTTGTAAGCACGCTTTGACTGAAGCAATATCACAGGATATCATAGAAAGTTCATTAATTCCCAATCCTGTCAAGATCATTGCTGCAAAAGGATCGCCAGCCATGCCACCACAAACACTAACCCAACACTCGTGTTTTGCTGCACCTTGAACCGTTTGATGTATCATGCGTAAAACTGCTGGATCAAGACTATCCGCTTCAGCAACGAGATAAGGATTTTGTCTATCAACAGCCATTGTATATTGTGTTAAGTCGTTGGTTCCAATCGAAAAAAAATCAACATAAGCACTTAAAATATCTGCCATAATGGCAGCCGCTGGAACTTCAATCATAATACCAAGTTTTAATTTTGGTGCATCAATATCGTTGCGAATTTCTTCTGTGATCTTTTTTATAGCAAAAATTTCTGAAACAGACATGACCATTGGAAACAGAATCCATAAATCTCCACCTTCTTTTGCAACTCGATAGAGAGCACGTAACTGAGGAACCAAAAGATCACGCCGTCGCAACAAAAGCCGCGTTCCCCTAATACCCAAAAAGGGATTGTCCTCTTTAGATAAATGTAAATGTTTAACCTGTTTATCCCCACCAATATCAAGTGCGCGAATAATTAATGGCTTATCTCCTAGAGCTGCAATCATCGCACGGTATACATCAAATTGGGCGTCTTCATCTGGAATATGTGGACTATCTAAAAACAAAAATTCTGTACGCATGAGCCCAACACCCTCAGCCCCCAAATCTAGTGCAATAGGAACCTGATTTGCGTAGTTGACATTAGCCATGATACGAATTCTTTGGCCATCTGTTGTTTGTACTGGTAATTTACACACACCTATCTCATAGTCACGCTTTTGCATGACAATACGCATCTGCCTTTGAGCATCTTCAATATCTTCAGGAGCAGGATCAAGATAAATAAACCCGTTATCGCCATCAATAATCGCTTCGATACCACACTCAACTGATAAAACATCTACACCCATAGCGACAACCATAGGAATACCAAGGGTACGCGCCAAAATAGACGTATGAGAGAGTGGACCTCCCCATGCTGTTGCTACCCCTTGTACTTTTGTACAATCAAGCTGTGCTACATCGGAAGGAGAAAGGTCATCCGTAACAAGAATAACATCACGTGGAATATCATTTAAAAAGAATGATCTATAGGATGGATTGATTTCTCCTAAAACACGACGACCAACATCAATTAAATTAACAGCACGTCCTGCTAATATAGGATTATCTATCTTAGAGAACATATCTGCAAATTGCTGAACTGCTCTATCCCAAGACCAAGCGACACCATGACCTTCTGCCATAAAACGATAAGCCTGAGCTATCAAATTTTCATCTTCAAGCAAAACCATTTGTGCAGAAAAAATCGCAGCCGAATTTGCACCCATACGCGCTGTAATATCAGCAATCACAGATGCCATTTTATGTTTTGTTTTTGTAAGAGCATTTTCAAGACACGATGCACCAGCTGCAAAACCTATGGGCTGATCTATGATGGAAATATCATTTTTCTTTAAAACAAAAATCTTGCCAAAAGCTAACCCTGAACTTGCCCCAACACCAGAGATCTCTTTTTGTCTGAAACGTGGATACCAACCATGAAAAGTCTTTGTTTGAGATTCCATTTCTCTCACCATACACTTTTCACTTATACTCACTTGCTTCACAACGGAAATCGCATTCTCAAGAAGTTGTGTACCTTCTACAGCATCCGTTGAAAAAATGAGAACATCACCGTTTTTTGCCCCTAATTGCAATAAACCAACCAAATTTTTCATTTCAACGGCATATTGACCGTGGCGAACTCTGATAGAACTTTGCGCTTTTTTCGCAAAATCAACCCAAAGAGAGGCTGGACGCGCATGAAGACCACTTGGATAATCTAACGTCCATGCTTGACACACTGAAAGATCACCTATAGACGCTTTCCCTATCTTCATATCCTGACCAAAAAGAGTTGTGACAATCTGTTGTTTATCACCAGTTGTTAAAAGTGTTTCAAGCCGTTCCTTATCAAATAAAAGATGTGTTAACTGTTGGCAAATGTCTCTATAGCGATCCGCACAAGCAGCAATGGCAATAACCAAACGCGCCTTATTTCCATCCCACCACTCAACACCAGCAGGAATCTGTATAACAGCAATAGCATCCCTGATGATCAAATCACCACTTTCAAACATTCCGTGGGGAATTGCTATACCATTCCCAAACCAAGTATTTGTTATTGCTTCACGTTTGAGCATACTTGCTAGATAACATTTGTTAACGGCACCAACCTGCACAAGCAATTCAGCAGCAGCATGGATCACATCATGCTTATGATCAAAAGTAGCTGCAAGCTGTACAGATCTAATAGACAAGATTCCACTCTCATTAAAATCTGTATCCATTGCCTCTACTTCCTCACATCTCATAATGAATCTAAACTGCCTCACATTTAAGTATAAATATGTTTGATCAATTTCATGCCAAAGCCGCAGTTCCCAAAAAGATAAATGATAAATAACACTACAATTTGCTTCTGGTATACCAAAGATAACTTAAGCAAAGTGTTTAAATACCCCAACATGACTGATTCAATAATTGGAGAACAACGGCACCCAAATTGCCCTAAAACTATCATAGGCAAATATGCTTCTTCTTCTGTTTCTGTACTTCACAAAGACAAATGTCCCACTCTTGACATACCCACTTACGAAAAAACTCTTTTTAAAATGCTCCCACACTCCAAGTTACCCTCTATAACTTGTTATTATTCCCCATACAAAGAAAGCAACTCCCCAATTATCCGCAACTTTAACTGATCTCCCTTCAACTAAACAAGCCATATTTCTCTCTGATCCAGTACGGAATCACAAATGCCTACACATCATTTCCCTCTTTAAAATCCGACGTCGCTAAATATCTCATAACATAAAATCCTCAACATATCACTTTAATGATATCATATGTTTTCCCTTCTCAAATCAATACTGCAACCCCATAGCCCCCTCTGTCTACGTCCCAATTCAGTATTTCTCCCTAAAAGTGTGTGAGATCGCTAAAGAAAAAAATTATAAAACGGAAAACGCTTTTAGCTTAGATCAATCTTCTCTTAAATACTAATAGAGTTTATGTTCATAACATGCCATAATAGATAGATCAAAAAAACTCGATATCACTGATTACATACCAGTCATTTCGATCATCTCAAACCACGCTTCCTTAAAGGTGATTTCCTCTCTTCTAGATTGTTCTTCCCTAAAAATATTTCATTTCAAAATTGTTTTGATCAACATTTTGTATAACCTATTTTACATATTTTTTCTCTCTCAAATGGATAACCTCATCACTATCTATAACCGTTTAAAGAATATTTATGTACACCCTTAACCTCTACAAATTTATTCACCCTTACCCAAATGATCATGCAAATATTCCCATAAAATTTCTCTAAAATTCTCTGAAAATATAAATTATTGAGCACTTTTTGCACGTCAAAAGAAAAAAACTTCTCACTGCTATCATACACCAATTTATCAGGAAATTCTATCACCGTATCAATGTCTTCATTACAAACTCAATAGAGTCGTCATTTTTTCATTATTTGAGGAATAATAATTGCCTAAATTCTACCTTTGCAATTATCTACATGCTTCTGTGTTCATTATACTATCAACAAAAAAGGAAAGACAGTATCCTATCTTTCCTTTTTTTTAAGATTCATAATCTTACTACTAACTTCCAATGAAATATTGGCTTATACAGAGAATATTATAATCTATTCGGGCGCCTCTACCACAGGAATGACGGAAACATAGGAACGGTTATTGGCTTTTCTTTGAAAAGAAACCACGCCATTTGACAGTGCAAAAAGGGTATGGTCTTTTCCAATACCAACATTGTTACCAGGATGCCAGCGTGTACCACGCTGGCGAATAATAATATTTCCAGCGACAACGGCTTCACCACCAAATTTTTTAACGCCAAGACGTTTCGATTCTGAATCGCGGCCATTACGTGAGGAACCACCAGCTTTTTTATGTGCCATGGACGTTCTCCTTTAATCTTCTTTACTCTTTGATGCTACAGCCGCTTTTTTTGGCGGCATAGTCTTTTTTTCAGCTGCCTTCTTAGCTGTTTTTTTAACAGAAACATCCGCTTTTGTTTCTTCTTTTAATGCAGTTGCTTCTTCTTTAATTGGTTTTGCTGCTGCTTTTTTAGGTTTTGCACCACCCATTAACACTTCTAAAATACGCAGTGTTGTTAGCTCTTGGCGATGACCACGCGTACGTTTCGAATTTTGACGACGGCGCTTCTTAAATGCAATAACCTTACGTCCACGTATTTGCTCTACAATTTCAGCCGTAACTAAAGCACCCGCAACAACAGGAGAACCAATAACCGCATCACCCTCTTGCCCTACCATCAATACATCATTAAATTCAATGATATCACCGGCAGTGCCAATAATTTTTTCAACTCTCACCACTTGGTTAGCAACAACGCGGTATTGCTTACCACCGGTTTTAATGACTGCGAACATTTTTTATCCTTTCGTTCACTCCAGCTCTTATTTGACTCTTATTGAATTTCTACCTTATTAATAAGAAAAAATAGGCCGCTTTTTATCAGTCGTAATAGATTTTAAAAGAAGGACAAAATACCCTTCAAACACAAATATGCGCAGATTTCTCCACGCTTGTATTTTGCGTATATGACCGAATTTCTCTTCTCTGTCAATAAAGTCATACAAAAAAACAAAAAAAGGGTTGTACTAGGAGAGATTGAAGTTTATCTACCCGTCATATACTTAAATAGTGCAAATCTTGTTGTACTTTTACGGAGAGATGGCTGAGTGGTTGAAAGCACCGCACTCGAAATGCGGCATAGGGGCAACTCTATCGGGGGTTCAAATCCCTCTCTCTCCGCCAGAGCACTCAATAAAGTGTTCTTTTTAAATATTTTAATGCATATAGCTTTTATAGCTTGCCGGCAGATTTTGTACCAATTTATTTTTTTCAAAGAGTTTTTTAAGGGGCTCTCAAAGGATCTTCAGAAACCTTTCAAAGATCATTTAAAATCCCTTTAACAAGTCTTTTTTCTTTTAAAGGTCGCAATTTTTGAGAGTAGGTCATCAGCAGGAATCGTATTATAGGAAACACATTATTTGAGAAGCAGCATGCATAAAATATGATTTCTTTTAGCATAAACTGGCGTGATAGCTTTTTCGATTTTCAGTACGTTATTAAAAAACAAAAGAAAATTTGAAGAATCGGTCAAGTTGACCGAATTGCATTTCAATTTAATCTAGTGGACAAACACGAATAATATGGCCGTCGGGATCTTTGATGAGGAAGGTACGTCCGAATATGTCAGTATAGGGTTCCTTCAAGACATTTATCTCAACGGTGGTTTGCTCTTGCCATTCCGCATAGAGTTTATCTACATCCTCTCCATGAGGCAACATAATGCCAATTTCTGAAAAACGAGGCACATTTTCCTCAGGTGCATCGCCCCCAGACCAAAGTGCAAAGAGTGCATCACCCGAAGAAGCAAATGCAACATAGCGTGGCGAGATGAATACAGGCTCCTTCTTGAAGATGAATTTGTAAAAAGCGGTAGAATGCTCTACGTTTGATACGTATACCAATTGTAGATTTGGCGTAACAGGATAAGTAGGAATATTGCTCATAAATTCTCCGTGATTTAGTAGCTGTTGCTTGACACGATATACCTATTCGAGAATCTTTCAACAAGAGTTTATCATGCTTCCGTTCGCAGTGGGCTCTACTGATATATTTTTACTCGCTTATTGCTCGAAGCCGCTACTTTATAGTCTTTTCTAACCTGATTTTGCCACCAATATAAACAGCAGCTGGTGTGATAGGATCAACGGATTTTAATTTGTATAATTCCTCGTTGTTTTCATTTTCTGCTGTTAAAATTTAATTTAGCAAACAATGTATGAATGATAAATGTACATAAAATGGTGAATTATCACGCATTATTTTGATTTATAATGGAAATTTATCTTTTCGCATGTTGAATGAAAGTTTCGAATATTGTAAAATTCCCTCATTTAAAACTTTCTTATTTATTTTGAATCAAGCAAAATCATCTGTAGATCAGAACAAAAATGAGCGTATGAATTAAGAAATAAAAATGCTCTTTATAAATTAATAAATGTAAGGGTTATCGCGATATTTTGAGCGCGCAAATAGAATGATGTTGCTGTTGCCTAACACCCTCATAGATGTAAAGATGAAGGTACACAATGGATTATGCGTTATTTTGCACGTCTTGCCTGAATATGTGCTAACAATCCCAATGTCGAGCTATCGCGTTTATCTGCTTTATTTTCTCCGCGAAGTATTGGTAACAATTCATCTGCTAATTCTTTACCAAGCTCAACACCCCATTGATCAAATGAATTAATGTTCATTAAAATCCCTTCAACAAAAATACGATGCTCATAAAGTGCAATGAGACGACCAAGTGCAAAAGGTGTCAATAAATCCTGAAGCAACATAATACTAGGGCGGTTTCCTGCAAAGCTTCTATGACGTGCTAAATTATCCGCTTCGCACGTATCAATGCTCTTTTTTAAAAGGATACGCCGCGTATCTTCAACACTGCGTCCTTTCATTAAGGCTTTTGATTGTGCTAAGCAGTTCGCTACCAACATATCATGCATAGGATGTAAATTGTGCTCATGACCTTTTATAAACAAAATAAATTCTACAGGAATAACATCTGTTCCTTGATGCAGAAGCTGAAAAAAAGCATGTTGACAATTGGTTCCTGAATCACCCCAAACAACTGGACCACTTGAAAAATTTAATGGTTTGCCTTCTAAAGAAACTTGCTTACCATTTGATTCCATATCAAGTTGCTGTAAATAAGCTGGAAAATGCTCCAAACGTTGTGCATAGGGAATAATAGCACGTGATGAATAACCACAAATAACACGATGCCAAAATCCTAAAAGTGCGAAGCGAATAGGAATATTTTTATGGAAAGGCATTGTCTTAAAATGTTGATCCATTTGCAAAGCGCCTTGGAGAAACTGACGAAAATTACGCCCCCCTATCGCTAACATCACAACAAGACCAACAGCTGACCAAATGGAATAACGCCCTCCAACCCAATCCCAAAATTGAAAAACTTTCGAAGAATCTATGCCAAATTCCTCTACTTTATCAAGAACACTCGAAACAGCAACAAAATGCGTACAAACAGCTTTTTCTCCTAAATGTGAACGAATCCATTGGCGTGCAACTTGAGCATTTGCCATTGTTTCAGCCGTTGTAAAAGTTTTAGAAGCAATGATAAATAACGTTGTTGCCGGATTCAAAACAGAGAGAACATCAAAAATATCTGCACTATCCGCATTAGAAACAAAATGACAATGGGGACCATCATGATAAGGTTTTAATGCACATGTAACCATCACCGGTCCAAGATCAGAACCACCAATACCAATATTGACAATATCGGTTATCTTCTCACCACTGTGCCCCTTATAGCTGCCATCACGCACTCTTTCAGAAAATCTTTCCATATCATGGAGAACAGCTTGAATATCCTGAATCAAATCATGACCATCCAACATGAAAACTTCATCAGCAGGTAAACGGAGTGCAATATGAAGAACTGAGCGCTTTTCCGTTGTATTAATCGCCTGCCCTGAAAACATTGCTTCACGTTTGCCGAACACATCTGCTGCAACAGCCAAATCATCTAGGAGTTTCAATGTGTTAAACGTTACGCCACATTTTGAAAAATCAAAAAGGAGATCATCAAGTTTTAAAGAAAAATGAGAAAAACGCTGTTTATCTTCCAAAAAATGCTTACGGATGTCACTCACATCATCCTTCGTAGCGTGTTCTCTTAAAGCCTTCAAAATCCCCTCAAAAGCTTTCTCGTTCCGCAGCGATAAACGATCTTTCATGGATTTATCCCGTACAGTTATTGACAATAAAATCTACACACAAAATGCATCATAAAACAGCGAATACCTCCTTTATTGCTTATCCTTTTAATGCTCACATACAAAATGAAAGGATCAAAAGGAGAACGATAAGATCCGAAAACGACATTTTTAAAACAAATAAAAAACTTCTCAATCTCTTTATAAAATGTATCATTCAACTTGGCTAAGTTCTCTTGTTAGACGTACCGCTTCTTCTGCTTTTGATTTTACAAAATGTCCAAGAAAAAGGTAAACAACCGGTGTGACATACAACGTAAAAATAGTTGCTAAACCCAAACCACCAACAATAACCCAACCTAAAGCTACACGTGCTTCTGCACCCGCACCCTTGGCTAACACCAAAGGAATCCCTCCTAAAATGGCACAAATCATGGTCATACAAACCGGACGAAGACGAATATTGGCCGCTTCTTCTACGGCTGCACGAACAGTTTTGCCTTGATCTCGTAATTGATCTGCAAACTCAACAATGAGAATACCATTTTTGGCCATCACTCCAATCAACAAAATCAAGCCAATTTGACTATAAATATTAAGGCTAACACCGCTCAACAACATCGCAATCACAGCACAACCAATCCCTAATGGTACGGTCGCCATGATAATAAATCCTGAAACAAAACTTTCAAATTGTGCGGCTAAAACCAAGAGGATAATTATAAAGGCAATTCCAAAAACAATCATAAAATTGGAAGATGTTTCATCAAGTGTTGCCGCCTCCCCTAAAGGTACCACATAATTTCCTTTTGATAACAAAGGAGCAGCAATTTTTTGTACAGTCTGATAAGCATCCCCTAAAACAACACCTGGAGCAAGATTAGCACTTAAAACAACAGCACTCATACGTTTTTCCCGTTTTAATTGGGGCGCAATAGCTTTTTCATGTAAATTCGCAATGACTGATAAAGGAATATATTGATTTCCTTTTGTTTTTAAAAAAATATTTTCCAAATCATGAGGACTTCTCATAGGATTCTTCCGCGATGTCAGTTTAACATCATAAGAATGATCATCCACATAAATGGAACCTATCTTTTTACCATCCAGCATCGCTTGTAATGTATTGCCTAAATTCGTGATATCAATCCCTAAATCTGCCGCTTTTTCTCGATTTATTTCAATAAAAAATTGCGGTTGCGTTGCATCAATAGTAAGACGTGGACGAATAAAATGCGGATCAGCTTGTAGAGCACTCACAAGCTTATCAGCAATTGGCTGCAATTTTGTGTAATCATTGCCAAGAATTGCAAATTGTAATCCTTGCCCCGTTCCTCTCACACCTAAAGAATTTCCCTGCGCTGCAAACACCAAAACTGCTGGAAACTGTCTTACCTTTACATTAACATCTTCTACAATCTCTTGTTGACTCCGCAAGCGTTTGTCCCAGGATGAAAGCAACAAAACTAAAAAAGCAGTATTAGGCGAACCACCAATCCCCGCAATAGAATAGCTATTAACAATCTCTCCAGCATCACGTAAAGGTTGTAAGCTTGCTTCAACCTGCTCTACTTGCTCATTGAGATATTGTGTTGAAATACCCTGTGGCCCATTAATGACTAAAAAGATAAGAGCCCTGTCTTCTGCTGGTGTTAATTCTTGTTTGAGTTTCGTATAACCTCCAATACAAAGACAGGCAAAAATAAGCGAAACGAAAACAACTGTCCAAGGCCTTTCTAAACATTTATGCAAACTATAAGCATACCATTTGCTAAAAAAAGAGCCTAATTTATCCAGAAAAGCAAAGTAATGTGCCTCTTCTCTATTACCCTCAACATGTCCTTTAAGAAAGCGTGAAGCTAACATGGGACAAAGCGTCAAAGCGACAATAGAAGAAAGAAGAATCGAAATTGCCAAGACAAAACCAAATTCTCTAAAAAGTCCCCCTACTTGCCCAGGAAGAAATGAAATAGGCACAAAAACAGCAACGAGAGTCAATGTCGTTGCTAAAACAGCAAAAAATACTTCCCTTGTTCCTAACACTGCTGCAGCCCGAGAACCTAATCCCATATTACGCCACCGAACAATATTCTCAAGCACGACAATCGCGTCATCCACTACGAGCCCTGTTGCTAAAACAAGTCCCAAAAATGTGAGAATATTTAACGAAAATCCTACAAGATAAATGGCAGCAATGGTACCAATCAAAGCAACAGGAATCGATAAAGCAGGAATAAGCGTTACACGAATGTCTCTCAGAAAGAGAAAAATAACTAGGATAACGCTGAGAATAGCAATAACAAGGGCAACCTCAACCTCATGAAGTGCACTTTTAATAAAAAGTGCATCATCACTAATAACACTCATATGTACAGAAGAAGGAACAACAGTTTTGAGATGATCAAGAGCTTCTCGAACACCTTTAGAAATATTAAGGGTATTGGATTGTGCTTTACGCACAATTCCCAACCCAATGCCTGTCTTTCCATTGATACGAAGAATTACCGTTTCCACATCAGGTGATAGAGTAACACGCGCAACATCACCAAGATGCACATGTGGCTTTAAAACAACTTGTTCAAAAGCTTCTGATGTCGTTAAACGTGCGGTGGCACGTACAATTAAAGTCTGCTTAGAATTACGTAATGACCCTACCGGTACATCCGTTGCCATATCAGCAAGTATACGTGAAATATCTGCTACAGTTAATCCATAGCTAGCAAGCTTTGCTTGATCAACATCAATCTGAAAAATCTTCGTACCAGCACTATCAACCTGGACATCACCAACACCATCAACAGCGGACAATGCATCAACAATTTGATCATTTACAACCGTTGTTAAATCATCAATATTCATGATTGATGAAGTCACAACCAAATACATCATCGCGGCAGCATTCGAATCTGCTTTAATAATCATAGGTGCATCAGCATTTTTGGGCAAAGTATAAGCAATACGAGAAAGAGCATCACGAATATCAGATGCTGCAATATTTAAATCAACACCAACATTAAAATGGACCTCTACACGAGAACGACCAAAAGAAGAACTTGAAGAAATCGTTTTAACACCTGAAACACGAGCAACAGCATCTTCTATAACTCTGGTAATTTCTCGATCAATTGTTTCTGCTGATGCACCAGAAAAAGTGGTCATAATTGTCGTTACTGGAGTATCAACATCGGGGAGTTCGCGTACATCAACATTCAACCATGCAGCAAACCCTGCAATCATAATCATCGCATTCAAAACAAAAGTGAAAACTGGTCTGCGAATAAATAATGCAATCATCCCACCTTGCTCGGCCTGTGCTGGAGGATGTTTGGTGCTCAATTCTTGACTCATTGTACATCCTGTCCATGAAGTGTTGATAATTGCTGTTGATTGATTTTTGGATCCTCAATAGTCACTTGGCTTCCTAGATGAAGCATCTGTACTCCCTGTATGACAACTTGATCACCATCTTTTAAGGGGGCTTTCACAAAAACCTGATCTGCTTTATGCTGAATAATTGATACTGGAATGGATTCTACCTTACCCTCCCTTACTCGCCAAACAAATGATCCTTTGCTGTTCCATTGAATTGCAAGAGGATTCACAACAGGGAAAGAACCTCCATGAAATCGCAAAGCAATAGAAAAAGACATACCAGACATGAAGATATCTTTTTCATTCTCGATTCCAATCTGGACATGAAGTGTACGGCTTTCAGGATCAATAACATTATCAATCGCATGAATATAACCAACAAAAGTTTTATCCGGCTGTGCTGTTAAAGTTGCTGTTACCTTATCTCCTTTATGGATATGCGATATATAACGTTCAGGAACCCTGATATCAACTAAAATACGTTCTCTATTCTCAATACGTCCTATTATGGTATTAGGTGTCACAGCATTGCCCTCACCAATGGGTAAAATGCCAACAACTCCATTAATTGGTGCTCGAATTGTTCGCCGATCAAGGTCTAATTCAGCATTACGCAAAGCTAAATTTGCGTTATCCAGCTCTAAATGGGCAGTAATCTCTTGAACCTCTGTTGCTGTCTTGCTGGCACGTAATTTAAGAACACGTGAAAGTGTTAGTGCACTGTTATCACGTTGTACTTTTGCTTTTGCAACCGCTATTTCTTCCTTTTTAGAATCAAGCTTTGCAATTACATCCCCCACTTGTACTTTCATACCAGCTGACACAAAAACCTTATCAACAACGCCTGATAACCAAGGCGTTAATTCTACAAAAGCCAAAGCTTGCCCACTGCCAAGTGCATTCAACTGTTCATAAAAATCTTTAATTTTTACAAGATCAACAACAACATGTGTTGGCGGCCTACTGCTTTGCATTTTTGAAGTTTTCTGGGATATATTTATCGTTTTATCCACTACAGAAATGCGTTGCTGTGCACTTTGTTTGCCTGCCCAATAAGTAACCATCAAAACGATAACGAGAAATACCAGTGGGAAGGCTTTTTTAAACAGCTTCATATATCTACCTTTGCTGTGTTATGAATATATGTAAATTTTTCTGAAACAGTTCTTAACAGTAATATCCGAGTTTCATACAACAACCGAACTGCAGGTAGCGTATCTCATCCCCCACCGCAAAAAACATATCTCGTGTTGCGCTTGATTATCTTTCGTAAATGAAAAGGTCAAGTTAACTATCGTTCATCTTAAATGACACCATTCACACAACAAAAAAATAATCATCTCAAAATCCAACTAAAACCTAAAAATATGGCACTTTTTTTAAAATATATCATAAACAAAGAGATAAAATTTTTATTCCTACCAAGTTTTGCTTGCAATTCCTTCGTGAAACGATTAGGAACCCTTTGTCTTAAGTAAGATAGAAAATTGAAATCTATGCACCCGTAGCTCAGCTGGATAGAGCACCAGACTACGAATCTGGGGGTCAGGAGTTCGAATCTCTTCGGGTGCGCCACTTTTATAAATTTCTACTTTCTTCAGTGTCGGAATTTAATCACTCTTCTTTTCTTGAACCCTTTGCCATTATGTATTTATAGCGTTGTCAAATGCATCATAGTTGCTTTTTATAACTGCGAATCAAGGCTTCTTTTCGAGATATTTTTAGATACAGCAGATATTTAAGGTGTTTTCATTCCTCAATAATGGAAATCTTTGCAAATTTTTTGCATTTCTTAAAATGTAAAATAAAATATTTTGTCTTCTTTTGAAAAAGTTACAAAACTTTTCAAACTATAACATTCTTACCTCATCAGATGAGGTAAGAAGAATACTTTATAATGAGCTGTAAAAACGCAACGGTTCATTCTCATGAACCGTTTCTGATATACATGCATTTTTTCTCAATCACGTATCCTTTCCTAAAGCTTATCAGAATTAAAAAGGGAGAAATTCTTTTTTTAATTATAATATTTCTTTCACTTTAGTCTTTTCTCTAGCACAGTATGTCATCAATTCCATATGTTATGATGTCTTGTACCCTCCTATTCTATAGGTTATCTTGTCTGATTATAGTACACGCTCTCAATGTCAACAAAAGCCAAGTTTAAAGGGTTCTTCTATGCCTAAAACAGATATTGAAATTGCTCGCACTGCTCAAAAGCAACACATCACTGAAATTGCCCAAAAAATCGGCATTGCCCCTGAAAATCTCATTCCTTATGGACATGATAAAGCTAAAATTTCTTCTGCATATATAAAATCACTCAATAAAAATCCGGAAGGGAAACTTATCCTTGTTACAGCTATAAATCCAACACCTGCTGGAGAAGGAAAAACAACAACAACGGTTGGTCTTAATGATGCCCTCAATCTCATCGGAAAAAAAACCATAGCCACCTTGAGAGAGCCATCTTTAGGTCCCTGTTTTGGTATCAAAGGTGGTGCTGCTGGAGGTGGTTATGCTCAAGTTGTACCGATGGATGATCTTAATTTACATTTTACCGGTGATTTTCATGCTATTACAGCGGCTCATAATCTTCTTGCTGCAATGATAGATAACCATATTTACTGGGGAAATACTCTGAATATCGATCCTCGCCGCATTGTTTGGAGACGAGTCCTTGATATGAATGACCGTACATTGCGTGATATCGTCACTTCCTTGGGTGGAGTAACCAATGGTTTTCCTCGCCAGACAGGCTTTGATATTACTGTCGCATCCGAAATTATGGCACTTTTTTGCCTTGCCAACAATCTAGAAAATCTTACGCAAAGACTGAAAAAAATTATCGTTGCTTATCGTTATGATAAAACACCTGTGACAGTTGCTGATCTCAATGCAGAGGGAGCAATGACAGTTCTTCTTAAAGATGCTATGCAACCTAATCTTGTACAAACAATCGAAAATAATCCTGTTCTTGTACATGGAGGTCCTTTTGCCAATATTGCTCATGGCTGTAATTCAGTTATAGCAACAAAAACCGCTTTAAAACTTGCCGATTATGTTGTCACAGAAGCAGGATTTGGAGCCGATCTTGGAGCAGAAAAATTTTTCAATATTAAATGTCGACAAGCAGGTATTATCCCGAATGCTATAGTAATTGTCGCAACAATTCGTGCATTAAAAATGAATGGTGGTGTGAATAAAAATGACCTAACTAAAGAAAATATTGCCGCTTTAGAAAAGGGGACCGCCAATCTTTTACGACATATCAAAAATATGGAGTACTACGGTATTCCTTGTGTCGTCGCACTTAATCATTTTGATACCGATAGCGATGCTGAAATAAGGACGTTACAAAAAATAGTTGCAACAACCGGACATAAGGCTATCGTTTGTAAACATTGGCAGCAAGGGGGTAAAGGCGCAGTAGCACTTGCACAGGAACTTGTTACCTTAATTGAAGAAAAAGATTCTCATTTCAAAGTTTTATACCAAAATGATCTTCCTCTTGTTCAAAAAATTAATTCCATTATAAAAAATATCTATGGTGGTCGTGGAGCTATCATCTCTGCCCCTCTTCTCAAGCAGCTTGAATGTTGGGAAAAAGAAGGTTATGGCACACTCCCTATTTGTATGGCTAAAACACCCTATTCCTTCTCTGCTGATCCTACTCAATACGGAGCGCCTGTTGATTTTGAAATTCCTGTACGTGAAGTCCGTCTCTTGGCAGGGGCAGGTTTTATTGTTGTCATTTGCGGAGATATCATGACTATGCCTGGTTTACCGCATTACCCTATTGCTGAGAAAATTTATCTTGATGAAAATGATCAAATACAAGGGCTCTCCTAAGATTATAGCTGTAAACTCAATCATTCATTATGAAAGGCGCCTGATAACAAAAAGAATAGAATTTTAAAAAGCGATATAGACAAACACCTTCTTTATGTGGTATGCGTATTTATATTGTACGTATATTATACGTATGGTAGGTTTCCTTTTGGATATTCATTTAAAAGGAACTAGGTTTTTCCTATTATTTATGACACTGAAACAAAGCAGGATAAATAGTGCAAGTACTCGTTCGTGATAATAATGTTGATCAAGCGCTACGCGCGTTGAAAAAAAAGATGCAACGTGAAGGTATCTTTCGTGAAATGAAAATGCGTAGTTATTATGAAAAGCCATCGGAAAAGCGCGCTCGTGAGAAAGCTGAAGCTGTTCGCCGTACACGTAAGCTTGCTCGTAAGCGTGCGCAAAGAGAAGGTGCTGTTTAAAAACGGTCTAGCTTCTGCGGTAAGATAGTCTGTTTTCTGCTTTATAAAATTCCGTAGCAATAACAGTGCTTGGAGTATCTAAACAGTCTGTGTAATACGATGAAGGTTTTTCTTTATCGTATTATTTTTCGTTATCTTCTGTTGTGGACTAATGTGTTGTTGAGATTGTCGCCGTTAATTTTTTACAACAGCGTTGGTGGGTTTTATTGAGCTCTTAATTTATATCGCGCTTAGATTGTCGTTTGCAATCGTGAAGTGCGTTCGTTGTTATGTAAAGTACACATTGTGTGTACAGTGTTTTTTATCTTTTAATATCATCTTTGCTTTGTACGTACATTCTTTTGAGAGTTCTGTTATTTTCTACTCACTCTTTAGCATCTTTCAAATTCTTTTAAACAGCTGAAATCACGAAATATAAATTAGCTACGTCAATATGCAATTGAGTGTGTAGAAGGTATAAATTTCGCATATGCAATCTTTCTTCTTAACATTTATTAAATGAGACAATGAAACTCTATAACCTCAAGTGTTTCATGACAATTTGGACTTCATGCGAGGCTCTCTTATAGGCTCTTGTATCTGCTTATAACATTCCAGTATTACTCACTAAACAAATAATGTTATTTTATAACTAGAATAAAAAGCTTGTAAAAAACGTTAGCAGCCAAAATCATCTCATGTTTGTAAGATTATAGCCCCTTTTCCTTTGGTTTATCCCCAATCATGCGGATGGTTTTGTATTTGAACGGCTCATCGATTGCGTGTTTTCTCTCTTCTAAAACGGCTTTTCAGGTTATATGCTCATTTCTCTCTTGTGCTCTTATTGAACAATTTTTTGATCATAAGACAAAGACAGCTGTTTCATCATTTGATGAAATAAATCAAACAGGTAGACACAATACTTCCCCCCAATCTGTTTATAAAGGCTTATACAACTCATATACCCTTCAATCCGCTCAATATTTATCTCAATCCTATAACTGGATGAAAATTCACTGTTGATTTAAAGGTATCCTCTTATACATAAAGAAAATGTTAAGTAGTTTAAATTTTTATCTTAACTTATTCCATGATTCTTGTAACCATTTCCTTATTGTTTAGATCTCTTTAACTAGCAGTGTGCCATAGCTTTTATCAGTTCTCAATTCTCTCTCAGATCTTAGATTGCCAATATCAGAGAAACAAAAAAGGTTTAAGTGTGCAATATTTTCGTTGGTTTCGATTCTCAGTACTCACATCATGTATCCTCATAGCAGGTGTTTTTGTATTCAATTCCCTTCGCTTTGTGAACGCACAAACGCTCAATCAAAACTCAGGGCAAAACTCAGGGCAAAACTCAGGGCAAAATTTAGGATCAAGTGGTTTACCACTCCCACGGTTTGCTTCTATTAAGCCTACACGCGTGAATGTGCGCATCGGACCAGGAAGCAATTATGCTATTCTCTTTACCTACACAAAACAGGGGCTTCCTATTGAAATTATTCAAGAATACGATCAATGGCGCAAAATTCGTGATGCCGAAGGCGATGAGGGGTGGGTCTATCAATCTCTTCTCTCTGGAAAAAGGACCGCTATAACTATTCCATGGCAAAAAGATAAAACAAAAAGGCTAATGCTACGCAAAAATCCCGCAAACAACGCAAAACTCGTAGCAGAAGTAGAACCCAATGTCATTGGTAATATTCGCCAATGTGATGAACAGTGGTGCGAATTAAATATCAATAATATCCGAGGATGGCTTCCTCAATCTCTGTTATGGGGAATCTATCCTGATGAAAAAATAAATAATTAATGAATTTTTTAATCCATAAAGTTTAATTTTTATCTCTTATTGAACTTTCTCATGTTCTCTATGCAGATTAGCTTTTCGGTTTTAATCGAACGATCAAGTCAACATGTGAGATTTCCATACCTTCTGGTGGTTTGGGCAAATTCCCAATAATAGGCGCTTCTCCTAAATCGCAAGGAATATCAAGAATACGATTTTCGCCTTCTATATAAAAGTGATAATGATCAGAAGTATTGGTATCAAACCAAGTTTTCGAACCTTCTACGGCAATAATCCGTAATAACCCCGCTTCTGTAAACTGATGAAGCGTATTATAAACCGTTGCCAAAGACACAGGCACACCTGCCCTCACCGCTTCTTCATAAAGCTCTTCAGCAGCAATATGACGGTTCCCTTGAGAAAAAATCATATGCGCAAGTTCTAACCGCTGACGTGTTGGTCGCAAACCATTTTTACGCAAATGCTTTTCTAACGTAGAAATTGAATAATAACGTATAACCTTCTCACAATCTTTTGCAGGTAGCTGCTCTTGATTGGAAATGAAATTGTCTGCATTCACTGACATGTTTAAAACCACAATATAATCTATTCAAATAAGTAAAATATAAAAAATGGGAACAGTTTGATATAATTTTTCATTCCATTTTTTTATAATCACACACACAGGATACATAAAAAAGGGCTTTTGTCATTAAAAATGATATAAAATCATTTCCCTCTCTTTCAAATTTGCTCTAAAAGTAGATTGGGGAAAAGCGCAGAAGTCAAAATATACGCTAACAAATGGAGTAACAATGGCTGAACAAAAGTCTCGCTATACTTATGAAGAGCTTCTAAGCTGTGCTCGCGGCGAAATGTTTGGTAAAGGTAATGCACAATTACCTGCCCCACCAATGTTGATGATTCATCGAATCACCCAAATTAGTGAAACGGGAGGTGAATATGATAAAGGAATGGTTCGCGCTGAATTTGACATTACCCCAGACCTATGGTTCTTTGATTGTCATTTTATAGGTGATCCAGTTATGCCGGGCTGTCTCGGGTTGGATGGTATGTGGCAATTAACAGGTTTTTTTCTCGGCTGGTTAGGTGAACCAGGAAAAGGGAGAGCTATATCAACAGGTGAAGTAAAATTATCAGGTATGGTAACTCCGCAAACCAAACTTCTTGAATATGGAATAGACTTTAAACGTATCCGACGTGGAAATTTGGTGTTAGGAATAGCAGATGGGTGGGTAAAAGCAGATGGTGAAGCTATCTATAAAGCAAGTGATTTACGTGTTGCCTTATTTAAAGAAGATTGAAATTATTTCCACCAGAACATTTTGTTGTTCTGTATGAAACAAGGAGGTATGGATGCGTCGCGTTGTTGTAACTGGAATGGGAGTTGTCTCTGCAATTGGAAATGATATAGAGGCAGTTTTAACCAGTTTGTATGAAGCCAAATCCGGAATTTCTTATGCACCTCAGTATGCTGAATTAGGTTTTCGTAGCAGAGTTTACGGTAAACCTGATGTTAATATAGAAGAACTGGTTGATCGACGTGCTTTGCGTTTTCATGGACGTGGAACTGCTTGGAATCACATCGCTATGGATCAAGCAATTGTTGATGCGGGTTTAGAGCCCCATGAAGTATCAAATGAACGCACGGGTATCATTATGGGCTCTGGAGGCGCTTCAACTCAATCAATCGTTGAAGCTGCTGATATTACACGGCAAAAAGGTCCAAAGCGCGTTGGTCCTTTTGTCGTACCCAAAGCAATGAGTTCTACAGCATCTGCGACACTTGCAACTTTTTTTAAAATTAAAGGCGTGAACTATTCAATTTCTTCAGCATGTGCAACCTCTAATCATTGTATTGGAAATGCTTATGAATTAATACAGTATGGTAGACAGGACCGCATCTTTGCTGGTGGTTGTGAAGATTTGGACTGGACATTATCTGTACTCTTCGATGCTATGGGTGCGATGTCCAGTAGATATAATGACACACCAGAAAAAGCTTCACGTGCCTATGATGTCAATCGTGATGGATTTGTTATTGCTGGTGGAGCAGGTGTTTTGGTTCTTGAAGAGCTCGAACTTGCTAAAGCGCGTGGCGCGAAAATCTACGGAGAAATTGTTGGATATGGTGCTACATCAGATGGTCATGATATGGTTGCTCCATCCGGTGAAGGGGCAGAACGGTGCATGCGCATGGCGCTTGCAACCGTAAAGAATAAAATTGATTATATCAACCCTCATGCAACAGCAACACCTGTTGGTGATCCCCCCGAAATAGAAGCAATTCGCCGTATCTTTGGAGCAGGTGATCAATGCCCACCTATTTCTGCCACAAAATCTCTGACCGGTCATTCTTTAGGGGCAGCAGGTGTTCATGAGGCAATCTATACATTGTTAATGATGAAGCATAATTTTATTTGCGAGAGTGCTCATATTGAAGAGCTTGATCCAGCTTTCGCCGATATGCCCATTGTTCGTGAACGTCGTGATCATCAACAACTTAATACTGTATTGTCAAACACATTCGGTTTTGGCGGTACCAATGCAACGCTCATTTTCCAACGTTATGCATAAAGAGGGATTCTTAGCTGGTTGAAAAAGCACGGTCTTACGGAGAATAACATGAAAGGTTTGATGGAGGGCAAACGTGGCCTTATTATGGGGGTTGCAAATGACCATTCAATTGCATGGGGCATTGCCTGCCAACTCGCAAAAGCAGGAGCTGAATTGGCTTTTACCTACCAAGGAGAAGCCTTTGGAAAACGCGTTCAACCTTTAGCAGAACAGCTCGGTTGCAAATTGTTGCTTGAATGCGATGTTGAAAAAATTGAAAATGTTGATCGTGTTTTTGAATATCTTGAAAAAGAATGGAAAACGATTGATTTCGTTGTTCATGCCATCGGCTTTTCAGATAAGAATCAATTAAAAGGACGTTATGTTGATGTAACAACACGCGAAAACTTTCAGCGCACAATGGTTATTTCTGCCTATTCTTTTACTGAAATTGCTCAGCGCGCTGGTAAGCTTATGCCTCATGGAGGTGCGCTTTTAACACTTACCTATGGAGCTTCACAACAAGTTGTCCCTAATTACAATATTATGGGTGTGGCTAAAGCTGCTTTAGAAGCTATGGTACGTTACTTAGCAGCGGATTTTGGTCCTCAAAACATTCGTGTCAATGCAATTTCAGCTGGACCTGTGAGAACTTTAGCAGGCAATGGAATTGCAGCTGCACGCGCGATTTTTTCCTATCAACGTCGTAACGCGCCATTGCGTCGCACCGTAAATATTCACGAAATTGGAAAATCTGCTCTTTATCTCCTTTCTGATTTATCATCAGGCGTTACTGGTGAAATTCATTATGTTGATTCAGGCTATAATATTATGTCTATGCCAACCCTTGAAGAATTAAAACAAAGTGAGGAAACACAAGGAGGATAACTCTTCCTAGTGCTTGGTCAAAGTACGAAAATACCCCTTTGCACAGCATATAAAGATATGTTGAGTGCTTTCTTCTCTCCTGTAAAATCTATAATTAGAGAACATAGCTTGCTTTTTAAAGATATAACTTAGAGTAGCAGTTAAATTTTTCCATGTTTTAGCTATATCCGCTATACTTCAGTCATCCACATAAAAAGCGATCTGGTTTTCTTTCATTTGCTATAGTATGACTGCTTTATCTTATGGTCAGCGTACTAAACTTCAAAATTTCTATTCTATGACCACTATCTCTCTCATCTGTTTGAATAGTTTAGAAACATACTGTATCACGTATTTCATCTTTGAGTGCTCGGCTCAATAATGTATTTGCTGCTTCGATTACACTTTTATCGCAAAATAATATTTGATAGATTTGCTCTGTAATTGGCATTTCTACTCCTATGCGTTGTGCTAATGCATGCACTTCTTTCGTATTTAAATAACCTTCAACAACTTGGCCAACCTGTTTTTCCGCTTCTTTTATATTCATTCCTTGACCAAGCAGCATACCAAAACGGCGATTGCGCGATTGATTATCAGTACATGTTAAAACCAAATCGCCTAAGCCTGTCATACCCATAAATGTGGAAAGTTCAGCGCCCATAGCAACACCCAAACGACTGATTTCAGCTAAGCCTCGTGTGATGAGCGCTATTCGAGCATTTGCCCCAAATCCCATGCCATCTGATATTCCTGCACCAATGGCAATAACATTTTTGACCGTTCCACCCAATTGAACGCCAATCATATCAGAATTTTTATAAACTCTCAAAGCCTTATCACAATGAAAAAGTTGCTGTAGCTCTTTACTAAATTCAGCATCAGAAGCTGCTACTGTAATTGCTGTAGGCAAACCAATGGCAATCTCCTTGGCAAAGGTTGGTCCAGAAAAAACAGCTAAAGGAATTTTATCTCCTAAAATTTCACAAGCAACTTCTTGTAAAAGGCGTCCTGTACCATGCTCCAAGCCCTTCGTTACCCATATAATACGTGAATGTTGATCCAAATAAGGTTGAATATTGTATAATACTTGGTGAAATATATGACTTGGAACAGCAATTAATATATTTCGGCTTGCTGTTATTGCAGTTTCAAGCGAAACTTCGGGAGATAGATTTTCAGGAAATTGAATATCTGGTAAAAATGCTTGATTGCAGCGATATTTCTGTAATTCTTTGATATGCTGAGGATTATGACCCCAAAGTAAAACACGATGGCCATTACGAGCCAAAGCAATCGCCAACGCCGTGCCAAAAGAACCAGCACCAATAATTGTTATCGAAACGGCTTTCATCAAACTTTCTGATTATTCTCCAAATTTCTCTTTGTAGTCCGTTATGGCTTCATTCTAACATACTGTGAAATCTTTTCAAAATTCTCATACCTTCTGTATTCAAGCGTATGAAAATAATATTATAGCTTCTCCAAATGACTGCTTATCTCAGGTCAAATTGAGGTTACACTTAAGTCCCCATAAACTTTCTCGTTTAAAATAAACGTATATTCAAAATGATGCCTCTTCAATTTCCTCTCTAGCCCTCTGTTTATCACTCACCTTAGCCCCAATAAACTTGTTTATAACGAACTCTCGCAAAAAAGCCAATGCACTTGGCATTGGCTCTATGAATCTTGTTATTTTTGATAATTTTATTGCACAGGCGTTTGCATGCTTGGTGTTTGTTCCATAGGCATTTCCACACCTGGTGCTTGCTCTACAGGAGCCGGCATACTTGCTCTTGCCCCATAGGCATTTCCACACCTGATGCTTGCTCTACAGGAGCCGGCATACTTGGCTCTTGCCCCATAGGCATTTCCACACCTGGTGCTTGCTCTACATGAGCTGGCATACTTGGCTCTTGCTCTGTAGCAACCTGAGTGCTTAATAAATCTCCTGCTGGCTTTTGTTTTTCTGATAATTTTCCTGTCGATATAGAACTATCTTCTGTTGTTCTTTCCGGCTCAATAATACGTCCTGAACCACCCATCATATTATAATTTAAATGGGAAATAGCCCACCA
This sequence comes from Bartonella sp. ML70XJBT.G, assembly GCF_028618575.1. GTDB lineage: Bacteria > Pseudomonadota > Alphaproteobacteria > Rhizobiales > Rhizobiaceae > Bartonella. The sequence continues at coordinate 42,948 of NZ_JAQITA010000004.1, forward strand.
CGTACCACCAATAATAATCAAAACGCAAATGGCCGCAAACCACAAAGCGCTTAAATTCCATTTCGCATCTGGACCAGAATTCAAGTGCAAAAAGAAAACAACCTGCACTATAATTTGAATAATCGCCATTCCAATAAGATATGCAACTTTTGTACTAATCGCCCAGCTCTCCATCATTCCATACATCACAGGAATAAAAGAACCTAAAGTAAAAAATATCGCGAGAATAAAGCCGATTAAATAGGAACCAGTACTGGGACCATGTGTTTCGTTTTGCATGTTCATTACAGCGCTCCTAACAGATAAACCATGGTGAAAACACCAACCCATACAATATCAAGCAAATGCCAAAAAATTGAAAGGCATGCTAAACGCGTTTTATTATCCTGATCCAAACCACTCCGACGTAGATGAAAAAACATCACCACCATCCAGAGAAGACCAACACTCACATGAAGACCATGGGTGCCAACCAAAGCAAAAAACGCTGACCAATAAGCAGATAAAACTTCTTTTCCAAAAAGCTTTAAACCCGTTGCAGGGTCAATACCAGCATAAGCACCAGGATCGTAATAAAATACTTCGCCCAAAAGTTCATGGAATTCGTAAATTTCCATGCCAATAAAGCAACATCCAAGTACAAAAGTAATAGCCATCCATAAACGCACACCACTGAGATGCCCCTTATGGGTTTGTACCATCACAAACCCATAAGTAATTGATGAAAGCAACAAAATAGCAGTTTCAACCAAGACAAACTTTAAATCAATAAATTCACTGCCTGCTTTTCCTCCACCGTAAGAAGCGGAAAAAACAGCGAAACTTGAAAAAAGTGTCGAAAATAGGATCAAATCCGAAAGGATATAAACCCAGAAACCAAACGTCATGACGGAACTATTGTCGTGATGATGCTCATCAATGTGAGTCTTCTTCATTGCCATCGTACTCATACTGTTACTCCTTGTTTTTTAAGGACAGCTGTAAAAGCATCTTCTGTCTTTTGCACTTCTTCAGCTGGAATATAGTAACCATGATGATCACCTGTTAATGAATGACACACTATCGTCGCCACAAAGCCAATCATTCCAATCGCAACGAGCCACCAAATATGCCAAACAAGCGCAAAACCAACAACTAATGAAAAGAACCCAGCAATAATTCCAGCCGATGTATTTGACGGCATATGAATTTTTGAAAATCCACTTGTTGGACGCTGATAACCATTTTTCTTCATATTCCAATAGGCATCGTCAGAGTGTACCTCTGGAATAATGGCAAAATTGTAAGAAGGTGGCGGTGAAGAGGTAAACCATTCAAGTGTACGTGCATCACCCCAAGAATCATTGAGCGTTACTGGTAAGCGTCCCTTATGCTTAATACCGTACCAAATTGCCAAAACAACTTGCAGCACAAAACAAAGGATACCAAGTAAGATAATAAAAGCTCCTAGTGCTGCAATTATAAACATCGGCTGCCAACTAGGCTCCATGTAATGTTGAAGACGACGCGTCGCACCCATGAGCCCAAGCGCATAAATTGGAAAAAAGGCAAGATAAAAACCAATGAACCAACACCAGAAAGATGCAATGCCTAGCATCCGATTTGGTTTATAACCAAAAACTTTTGGAAACCAAAAAGCAAGTCCAGCTAAGTAGGCAAACACAACACCTCCGATAATTGTGTGGTGGAAATGCGCTATCAAAAACAACGAATTATGAAATTGCCAATCCGCAGGCACAATAGATAGCAAAACACCTGTTAAGCCACCTCCAACAAATGTAAAGATCATCCCCATGCACCAAAGCATTGGAGGCTCAAAACGTATCCGCCCTTTATACATGGTTAGTAACCAATTAAAGACTTTTACACCCGTTGGAACGGCAATGATCATCGTAGCAATACCAAAGAAGGTGTTTACAACTTCACCCCCACCCATGGTAAAGAAATGATGTCCCCAAACAAGAAGTGAAAGGATTAAAATAACCAACATTGCCCATACCATTGAAGTATAACCAAAAAGGCGTTTTGAAGAAAACGTCGAGACAACTTCAGAAACAATCCCAAAAGCAGGGACAACCAAAACATAAACTTCAGGATGCCCAAAAATCCAAACATAGTTAATCCATACCATTGGATTTCCGCCACCAACATTGGTAAAAAAATTCATGCCCAAATAACGGTCACATGCCAAGAGAGCAAACGCTACAGCTAAGACAGGATAAATCACTAAAATAAGAACATTACTAACGAAAGCACTCCAACAAAAGACGGGCATTTTCATCATCGTCATACCAGGTGCCCGCATTTTTATCATCGTTGCAACAAAATTGATTGCTCCCATCGTTGTTGCAATACCAGACAGTTGAAGTGACCACAAATAATAGTCTACCCCCGTATCTGGACTTCCTTGCAACTCTGTGAAAGGTGGATACATCAACCAGCCACCACGACCAAAATTACCAACACCTAGTGATATGTTAATGAGTATTGCTCCTGCAGCTGTAATCCAAAATCCCAAATTATTGGCAAAAGGAAAAGCAACATCACGAGCACCAATTTGAAGTGGTATAATATAATTGAAAAGACCAAATAATATCGGCGTGGCCATGAAGAAAATCATTATAGTACCGTGAGCCGAAAAAATCTGATCAAAATGATCAGGAGGTAAATAACCCGCCGTTTCGCTCCCCAGAGCCAAAGCCTGATGCGTTCGCATCATAATTGCGTCCGCGAAACCGCGAACAAGCATAATAATACCAAGCACTATATACATAATGCCAATGCGTTTATGGTCAACTGTTGTAATCCAATTTCGCCATAAGACTCCCCACCATCCAAGCACTGTCAAAGCAAGAACAGCAATTAAACCACCCACAACAATCGCAATACACGTGTATAAAACGATCGGTTCATGTGCCAGCGCGTGAAAAGCACCAGCTGTAGGATCTGTAAGTCTTCCAAACATTTCTCAACCCGTATCAGATAAATTTCATTTTAAAAAAACCTTATTTTTAAAAGGTCTCTTTCTCGATTGATGCACTCAATAACCATCAGGATCAAAAACTGAACAAAGTGCACCCCAAAGTGTCTGAGCTGCAGCTCGCTTCATTAAATCTTCATTACACACCGTATTTGCATCAACACATCGATTAACAATCCGGTAGTAGAGCTGCTTCTCAACAGGTGCAAAATAACGTACCTCAGCATCCTTTTCCTTCGCAGCAATATCACCCATACGAGGCGCAATAGAAAGCTGACGATAAGATGCACGATCAAGTACTTGACCATGGGCCCGAGCTTTAGCAACCCAATTATCAAAATCCTGCAAAGATACAGAATGCCATTTAAATCGCATTCCTGCGAAACCATCACCACTGTAATTCGCCGAAGTTCCGTTGAATACTCCTTGCTTATCAGCAACCAAATGCAATTTAGAATTCATTTGTGGCATAGCATAAAGAACCGTGCCCAGTTTTGGTACCCAAAAAGCATTAACAGAATTCTCTGACGTCAACTGCAATAAAACTTGGCGACCTTCAGGTGCATAAATTTCATTGACTGCTGCAATACCATATTGAGGATAAATAAAAACCCATTTCCAATCCGTAGCCACAACATTTATCTGCAACGGCTCCCCTTCACCAACAATTTCCGTGGGAAGCGGATTTTCTGGTTCAAGCTTATAGGTGTAATAGGCAGTCAACGCACCCAAAACACACACGATAACAATTGGAATGCCCCACATAACTGCTTCAATTTTATTGGAATGCCCCCAATCAGGTAAATATTCTGCTGACGTGTTCGACGCATGATATTTAATAGCCAAAAATACGACACTCACCATGACTGGAATCACAACGCAAAGCATAACAGCAACACAAATAACAATCAAAATAAGCTGTTGCCGCGCAACATATCCCGCCGGGTGAAGAACGTCAAACTTACAACCTGATAAAAGCAACACAACCCCTAAAATTACGAGCATCTTTATTCGTTTAACAAAGTTTTTCATTTCACCTGCCCCATCATACATACCAGAAGTTGCCATCAAAACATGACAAAATCTTAACGATATGCTTACCAATTTAAAAAGAATTATCAAGTAAATTCAAATGCCCTCATCAACATTATACAACTTTTGATTCCTCTCTGCCCAATTTAAGCCTCTTGGCAATATATTCAAGCGCAAACCAATACCCATCGCTCCCACAACCGGCAATGACAGCATCCACACCAGCAGACGTATAAGAGTGGTAGCGAAAGGACTCACGATGATAAATATGAGATAAATGAACCTCTACTTTTGTCCCTGTAAATATTTTTAAAGCATCAAGAATTGCAACAGAGGTATGGCTATAAGCAGCAGGATTGATTATCAATCCTGCACTCATTCCAACCGCTTCCTGTATCCACTCTACCAATTGCCCCTCATAATTGCTTTGATGGAAATGTACGACTATACCCGCTCTGGTTGCCCATTCCTTGCAAAATTTTTCAATATCTTCTAGAGTTTCAGTTCCATAGATCTCTGGCTCACGTTGCCCAAGAAAATTTAAATTAGGACCATTTAAAACCGTTATAATTGTAGACATCATAAGCCTCTTTTTCGTCGACCATCACTTATAAAAAATTTAGCACATTTTTATTGAAATAAAGCTCCATCCTTAATCTCAAAAAACTCTGCTCGTCCTTTTAAGGAATCAAACAAAATGCGGTCTGTTCCTGTCATAAATGTTTGCCCCCTCAAGTCATCAAGAATATCAAATAAAGCAGCGCGCCGATGAGAATCAAGATGTGCTGCCATTTCATCAAGAAGTAGTATAGGTGCCCTCTGCGACATCATACCTGTTAAACGCGCATGACATAAAACCAAACTTGTGAGCAACGCTTTTTGCTCACCCGTAGAACAAAATGTTGCAGCCATGTTTTTATCAGCATAAAAAACTTGTAAATCTGTGCGATGTGGTCCTTCCAGAGTCCTTCCAGCTGCCCGATCTATTGCACGGTTATGTCGCAATCGATCATAAAATTGCTCTTCAACCTCAACCGCCGATAATTTACTCAAAGCCGTTTCTAAAAAACCATCAATTTGTAAAAAAGCGCGTGGAAAAACTCTCTGAGATGGCATTTGTACAAACAGATCATTCAAAAGCCTAATAAGATCAATACGTGCGGCAGCAATAGCCGTTGCTAGTTCTGCCATCTGCTTTTCTAACGCATTAAACCAAGCATCATTTTCATTGTCATCCAAAAATAAACGATTGCGCGCGCGCATCACCTTATCATAATCTGCTATGCGACGACTATGCAAAGGATCAATAGCCAAAACCATACGATCTAAAAAACGACGCCGCTCAAGCGAAGGGCCTGTAAAAAGCCCATCCATAGAAGGTGTCAGAATACTGATATGACAGTAATCTGTTAAGCAATCTCCTGTCTCATTCACACCATTAATATGTACTTTACGACTATTAGTCCCAATTTCGAATGCTGTACCAATCTTTACTTCACCATAAAGAGCACATTCAAGACGTGCAAAGACAACAAACCCTTCACCACCATCATTTGCAAAACTAACATCAGAATAAGCAGCACGCCGCAAACCGCGACCAGGAGAAAGAAAAGATAAAGCTTCTAAAAGATTTGTCTTACCCGCACCATTATGGCCAGTAAAAACCACATGCTGACCTGAAAAATGGATATTAAAGGAGGAATAATTGCGATAACGCACAAGCTTTAGCTGCCGCACTGCCACTTTGTGCACATAACCAGCTATGCATTGCAAAACAATAGTCCCTAAACGCGAATGGGCATCAGCACATAAAGCGCATCTGAATCATCATTATCACGAATCAGAGCTGGTGCTACAGCATCTGCCAACATAAAAACCATCTCATCACTGGAAAGCTGACCAGCAATGTCCAAAAGATAACGCGAATTAAATCCTATCTCAAGCGGATCAGATGTATAAGTTGCCGCTAATTGGTCTTCCGCACTACCTGAATCAGGATTATTAACGACAAGCTTTAATTGCCCATGCTCAATCGTTAATTTCACCGCACGTCCACGATCACTCGAAATCGTTGAAACACGATCAACCGCAGAAGAAAAATCCTGTTTGTTAACAATCAATTTTTTATCATTTCCAAGAGGGATAACACGTTGATAATCTGGAAATGTTCCATCAATTAATTTCGATGTAAAAACAACAGAACCTACAGAAAAACGAATTTTTGTTTCTGAGACTTCTACAGACACATCACCGTCAATTTCTTCTGAAAGAAGCTTTTGTAATTCTCCTACAGTTTTACGAGGAATAATGACACCTGGCATACCTTCAACTTCTAAAGGCGCTTCCATATCAACTTGTGCTAAACGATGACCATCGGTGGCAACTAAACGCAACTTCAAAATACCATCATTCACAACATGAAAATAAATCCCATTGAGATAATAACGGGTTTCTTCCGTAGAAATAGCAAATTGCGTACAATCAAGTAAATGTTTCAAACCTGAGGCCGATAGAGAAAAGCGATAACCAAACTGACCTGGAAGAGACTCTGGAAAATCTATCTTCGGAAGACACTGAAGCTGAAAATGCGCACAACCCGAAACGACAGACATCGTGTTTGCCTGATTCTCATCAACGGACAAGACAATTTCACTCCCATCAGGAAGTTTTCGCACTATATCATATAACAAATATGCTGGTACAGTTATCGCTCCTGCTTGTTCAATATTGACTGTAAAAGATTCCGTGACCTCTAAATCAAGATCCGTCGCTTTTAATTGCACACTTCCATTCTCTGCATCAATCAAAACATTTGATAAAATAGGAACGGTATTACGACGCTCTACCACACGGTGAACCCGACCAAGAGATTTAAGAAACTGACTGCGATCAACTATAATACGCATAAAATCTCCGTTACAATTTACTAAAAACTATAGAAATTCTCTAGAAAACAACCCATTCCCTTAAGAATCATTTGCTGGATTTTATTCAACGTCTCTTAAAATGGCAAGTGACTCTTGTATAAGAAAAAAAGCTAGCTTACCTCCCCCCTGCACTCTTTCTTTCAAGATAAGGAAAGATTGGAAATACTAAGCAGCCTGCTCTCCAATTAATCGCTTAAGCAACTCAAGCTCTTTGGCCAATGTCTGATCACCACAAACCAAGTCTTCAATTTTACGAACTGCGTGTAAAACTGTCGTATGATCACGACCACCAAAACGACGCCCAATTTCTGGCAACGAGCGAGGCGTCAACATTTTTGCTAAATACATCGCAACTTGTCGCGGCTTGACAACTGTACGTGTCCGACGATTGGATAACAAATCCTGTTTAGACACATTATAATGACGTGCAACCGTACGCTGAATTTCTTCGATTCGAATGCGCTTAGGCTCACCAGAACGTGTCAAATGGCCTAACAATTCATCAATCCGCTCTAAGGATAAATCTGTTTCAAATGACTGGCGGAACAAGAGTTGATTAAATGCTCCCTCAATATCACGTCCTGATCCTAAAACTGTTCTTGCAATATATTCTAGAATATCATCAGAAATCGAAAGCGTACTATCATCTTGCTGTGCTACCTTCAATCGCTGTTGTAGCATACTCAAACGCATTTCATAATCTGGCGCCTCAATTTCAAGGGCAACCCCTCCCTGAAGACGAGAGCGAACCCGAAGATCAAGCGATTCTAATTCTGCTGGTGGACGATCCGCAGCAACAACAACTTGTTTCGCACTATCAAGCAACATATTCAGTAAATGACAAAACTCATGCTGAATCGACTTTCCTTGCAAAAATTGCATATCATCAATAATGAGAAGATCAATATCACGAAGCTGCTCTTTAAAGGAAAGAGCATCATTATCACGAATAGCCGTTGCAAAACGCCACATAAAATATTCAGCAGTCAAATAAATAACTCGTGCAGGCGTTAAACGATTCAACGACGCTGCCGCAATAGCTTGAAGCAAATGCGTTTTCCCTAAACCAACAGATGCATGAACAAAAAGAGGATTAAATCTTAAAGCACTTTTATGCCCTTCTGCAATCGAACGCGCTGCAGCTAAAGCAACACGATTAGAAGAACCCTCCACAAAACTTTCAAACGTATAGCGAGAATCAAGAGGTGAACCAAAAACACCTGCTTGAACACTCTTTACAGAATTCTCTGTGTAACTCTCAACAAAAGATGGAGTCGTTTGCTCTTCCAGAGCAACTGGAGCGGCACTTGTTTTACAGACCACACCTCCAGAAACGCGTTTCATACCGCGAACAATAACTTCAACACGAAGAATCATCGGGTTCTCTTGTTTCCATAAATTTATCAAAAGAGAACCATAGTGATTATTAATCCATGAACGTAAAAACGCTGTAGGAACAGAAAGTTTTACAAGATTACGGCTATATTCAGCAAGCTTTACACGACCAAACCAACTCGTATAAGCCTCAATACCAACTTGTGCCTTTAATTGGGCCATCACACGTGCAAAAGCCGCAGCACCCTCTTCCTCTGAAATAATAGGAAACCCTCCAGAAACATTTCTACTCACCGCTCCACCATTATCCGTCATCTTGATTATTTTTTCTGCCGACAGGATATTCACCGTAACCCTTTTAAAGGAACTAGCTTTAGAGTTCAATTTATCCACCATCTTTCATCCTGATAAAAATAAAAATTTTGTCTTGCCAAATCGCTAAAAATCAACATAGCAAAGGCAAAACGCCCTACCCCAAATAAGATTACTTATCCCCCCCTTAGGATAGCTTCATTAAACCCCACCAATAAAGATGACCAATAAGATTTACTTGCACTCATGATATGAACCATTCTTCTAAAATGGATAACATACCAACAAAGAAACAAAAAACACCTTAGAAAAAATCTATCCAACATGAGAGTCCATGACAGCCTAAATTCAAGCATTTTAAACTCATACATACCGCAGGATAAAAACTGATGTGAACCCTGCCTGTTTTTCGTCTCCATGAGAAACATACAAAACAGCAGAGGTAAAATGCAAGAGGCCAAAATAAAAGCAAAACCTCCTATAAACCTGCTCATATAAATTAGAGATGGAGAAAATTATTGATTCAATTCATTTTTTTTCTCTAAATTTACCAATAATTAAAGAATCCCTCCGGATTAAAAAAAAAAAATAAAAATGCTTGACAAAAAAGACTCTGTAAAAATCCACAAAGCTTGTGGATAACCATACAAACTCTATGAATCTTCTCGTCTTTCTCATAGAAGAAAAAATCACTGATTCCCTCTCCTAAAAAGTGAAGGTTTTGGGAAAATAAAAAAACCAGCACCTACAGATGCTGGCCTGATTTTTAAATCTTTCATAAAATAGAAAAAGTTTAAACGTCCAAAGCTTTCAAGCGCTTAGCTAAACGCGAAACTTTTCGCGCAGCAGCATTTTTATGAAAAACGCCCTTGGAAACAGCACGCATAATTTCAGGTTCAAAATTCTTAAATGCTATTTCCGCAGATGCCTTATCACCACCAGCTACAGCATCATCAAACTTACGAATAAAAGTACGAACGCGCGAACGACGTGCCCTATTAACCTGCGTGCGTGCCGCAACTTTGCGTACCGCTTTTCGAGCGGAAGGTGTATTCGCCATAAATATATCTTTCTTTCAACGCATTGGATATGGTTAGCCTCAATAATATCTCTACCAATCCAAATAAATCCAATTCAAGCAATACTATAAAGCTGCCAATAACTGAGCAGCTTATAACGCAATCCTTAAACCAACGTCAATCGATTTCTCACAGATTAAGTATAAAAAAGCAACCCCTAAACTTTTGAGACTTTCATCGTTTAAAGACACTCCTAAATGCATAAATGCGGTTTAAACTGCCAAATGACGCAAAACATATTGCAAAATACCACCATGGTGCAAATAATCTAACTCATCTTCAGTATCAACACGGCATAATAATGGAACAGTTTTTATCATTCCATCGGAAAAAGTGATGATGGCAACTGTTTTTTGACGAGGTTTTAAGTTATGAATCCCTTCAATGGTTACCTTTTCATCCCCTTTTAAACCCAAAGATCTCCAGCTCGTACCCTCTTCAAACACAAAGGGAACAATTCCCATACCAACAAGATTCGAACGATGAATCCGCTCAAAAGATTGAGCGATCACTGCTTTTACACCAAGAAGGTTAGTTCCTTTGGCCGCCCAATCACGAGAAGACCCATTGCCGTATTCAATACCGGCAAATACAACCAACGGCACACCTTCTTGTTTATACGCCATAGCTGCATCATAAATTGCCTGCTCTGTTCCTGATGGATAATGGACTGTATAGCCTCCCTCACGACCATTTTCTCCTAACATGAAGTTACGAATACGGATATTGGCAAAGGTTCCACGCATCATCACTTCATGATTCCCACGACGTGTTCCATATTGGTTAAAATCAGCCACTTTAACCCCATGATCTATTAAATACTTTCCAGCAGGAGAATCCATCTTAATAGAACCAGCAGGAGAAATATGATCCGTTGTGATTTTATCACCAAACAAACCTAAAATCCGTGCATCTTTAATATCTGGCAAGACATCAGGAGTCTTTTGCATCTCATCAAAATAAGGCGGATTACGCACATATGTTGACTGTTCATCCCAAGCATACGTCACCCCTGTTGGAACCTTAACCTTTCGCCAATTTTCATCTCCCTTAAAGACATCCGCATATTTCTGGGAAAAAATCTTACGCGTAACATTCTTTTCGATAAATTCTTGTATTTCTTGAGAGGTTGGCCAAATATCTCTCAAATAGACTGGTTGTCCATCTGAACCTATTCCTAAAGGCTCTTTGGTTAAATCTTTACGCACTGTCCCAACCAAAGCATGTGCAACAACTAATGGTGGTGAAGCTAAATAATTTGCTTGCACATCAGGTGATACACGCCCTTCAAAATTACGATTTCCTGAAAGAACTGCAGCGGCAATGAGACCATAATGATTAATCGTTTTAGAAATAGCAGGATACAAAGGACCAGAATTGCCAATACAGGTTGTGCATCCAAATCCGACTAAATTAAACCCTAGTGCATCCAAATCTTTTTGCAATCCTGAGTTGCAAAGATAAGCTTCAACAACTTGTGAACCAGGCGCAAGAGATGTTTTAACCCATGGTTTGCTTTTGAGACCTTTCGCTACAGCATTACGTGCTAAAAGACCAGCAGCAATAAGAACGCTTGGATTCGATGTATTCGTGCAAGAAGTAATGGCAGCAATTACCACATCGCCATGACTAAGTGTGTATTCCTCACCTTCAACCGGATAACGACCATCTTGCTCAGAAGTCTTCTTATAATCCTCGGCTAATGCTTGTTCAAAACCTTGCCCAACACTTTCCAATGCAATACGCCCTTCAGGACGCTTAGGACCGGCCATAGAAGGCACAACATTTTCCATATCTAATTCTATTGTATCACTAAAAGTAGGATCGATTACAGCTTCATCATGCCACATCCCTTGCGCTTTGGAATAAGCTTCCACTAACGCTATCCGATTCTCATCACGCCCTGTCATATGGAGATAGCGTATTGTTTCCTTATCAATGGGGAAAAAGCCACAGGTTGCTCCATATTCGGGAGCCATATTTGCAATTGTTGCTCGATCAGCAAGCGTCATATGTTCTAGACCAGGGCCAAAAAACTCAACAAATTTACCAACAACACCCTTCTTGCGTAGAATTTGTGTTACCATCAACACTAAATCAGTCGCTGTGACACCTTCTTTAAGTTTACCTGTGAGACGGAAGCCTATCACTTCAGGCAATAACATAGAAACGGGCTGACCTAACATTGCCGCTTCAGCTTCAATACCACCAACGCCCCAACCTAAAACACCCAAACCATTCACCATAGTCGTATGCGAATCAGTTCCCACACAGGTATCAGGATAAACCGTCTGATGTGGCTCTTCACCCTTCAACCACACGCATTGCGCTAAATATTCTAGGTTTACCTGATGACAGATCCCTGTTCCTGGAGGAACAACGCGAAAATTTTGAAATGCTTGCTGCCCCCATTTTAGGAAACGATAGCGCTCACCATTGCGTTCATATTCATGCTCAACATTTTCTTTGAAAGCCATGGGATTGCCAAAGTCATCAACGATAATAGAGTGATCAATGATAAGATCAACAGGAATAAGAGGATTGATTTTTTCCGCATTCCCCCCCAGTTTAACCATAGCATCACGCATCGCAGAAAGGTCAACAACCGCAGGAACACCTGTAAAATCTTGCATAAGAACGCGTGCAGGGCGATAGGCGATTTCTGCTCCAGCACTGCCCTTATCGTTTAACCATTTAGCAACGTTTAAGATATCTTCTTTCTTAACCGTGCGCCCATCTTCAAACCGTAATAAATTTTCAAGAATGACTTTCATCGAAAATGGTAAGCGAGAAATACCATTAAGTCCATTTTTCTCGGCTTCGATTAGGCTATAATAAGTATATTCCTTGCCACAAACATTCAAAATTCTACGACAATTAAAGCTATCAATTTGAGTCACGACTGTCCACCCTCATACTACAAACCATCTAATTTTCCGGAACAAACAACACAAACTACGAGTCAAGGTCGCAGCTTGAGTGCAGACGCAATAACTTCCCCCTTCCATTTCCTCCTCTACCTTTTCATCAGCAAATTCAGAAATCGACACCAAAAACCATTCTCCACCAGATCTTGATGTAATACATATCTTATAGAACTATTTCTAGAACTATTCTAGGTACAATTACAGAAAAAACGTGTTTTTTATCTTATAATGCAATAAAGATTATAGAAATAAAAGAAAAATAGGTAAATACATGGTGCTCTCGGGCGTAAATTTAGCAGCTCACAGAAACGAAGAAATTTTATTCCAAGGTCTTTCTTTTTGTTTACTCCCACAGCAACTTATGACCATCACAGGTCCAAATGGTATCGGTAAATCTACATTACTACGAATCATTGTTGGTCTTCTTAAAGCCACTGAAGGCAATATCATCCTTAAAGACCAAGAACAAACATATCCGGTAGCAACTGCATGCCATTATCTTGCCCCCCAAAATGCTATGAAACCTTTTTTATCTGTTATTGATAATCTACAATTTTGGTCAGCATTTTATGGACAATATCTACGCTCTCCCCATGAAGCCCTTGCCGATATTGGTCTTTCTGAGCTTGAACACTTACCCTTTCATGTCTTGTCAACTGGGCAAAAAAGACGCGTAGCCATTGCCCGTCTTTTGCTCTCTTATCGTCCTATTTGGATTTTAGATGAACCAATATCGGGCATCGATAGCTATGCGCAAACTCTTCTTTCTCATATTTTTCAACATCATCTAAACCAAGGTGGTATGATTATTGCTGCAACCCATCATCCCCTCGGTATTCCAGAAAATCATAATATTGCTTTGGAAAAATTCCTATCTCTCCAAGAAAGATAAAGAATGAAAGCACTGTTTTGGCGTGATCTTAAATTAACTCTAGCACCACAAGCCTCTTCGTTAAAAGGGCTGTTGTTTTTCATCGCCGTTATTATGATAACCCCTTTTGCCATTGGGCCAGAGCCTAAAGTCCTTGCACAAATAGGCCCTGGCATATTATGGTTTGGAGCCCTTCTTGCAGGACTCCTCAATCTTAATAAACTTTTTCAAACCGATCATGATGATGGCAGTCTTGATCAATTCATTCTTTCTGGACAAAGACAAAGTTTTACTCTGATTGTATTTATTAAATGCCTCGCTCATTGGGCAGGAACAATGCTCCCTCTTATTTTTGCTACGCCGATTTTAGCATTCATGCTCCATCTCGATGCAGTAACAACTTTTACAACAACACTCACCCTCTTATGTGGAACACCTGCTATTATTTTCATTGGCGCTATAGGAGCTGCCCTCGCAACCTCATTGTTACATAGCACTCTCCTCGTCTTTATTATTATCTTACCATGGATCATTCCTATCATGATTTTTGGCGTTTCAGCCGCTACAGCCCCAACAAATCCAAGTGTCTCTTTTCTGAGTTCCCTGACTCTTCTTATCGCTTTCTCACTTCTTTTGAGTCTTTTTAGTTCCTTTGTTGCTGCTATAACGCTCAAGCTTTTAGCAGAAGAGTAAAAGAGGATTGCCGCACAGCAAAACTCTGCCTATTATAAATTTCATGAATAAAATATCTCACAGACATAAAATGGGTACGCTCCCAGTAAGTTTAACTCGTTTTATGAAAATAAGTCGTGTTGTGTTACCTTGGTTAACAAGTATGACATTGGGCCTTCTTATCCTAGGGCTTATTTTGATTATCTATTCTCCTGATGACTATCAACAAGGCATCACTGTCAAGATTATGTATCTTCACGTACCATTCGCGTGGCTCTCTACATTTTGTTATATCATCATAAGTGCAGCTGCTTTAGGGAGTTTGATCTGGAGATATCATCTTGCTGATATAGCACTTAAATGTGGTGCACCTATTGGAGCAATCTTTACAGCCTTAGCTCTGATAACAGGCGCGCTTTGGGGGCGCCCTACATGGGGAACATGGTGGGTATGGGATGCACGACTCACATCTGTTTTGATCTTATTTTTTATCTACCTTGCTATTGTCATGCTTGCTCGTGCTTTTTATAATCAAGAAAAAGCTGCACGCGCAACAGCCATTCTTACCCTCGTTGGACTTGTCAATATCCCTATTATCAAATTTTCCGTTAATTGGTGGAACACACTCCATCAATCGTCATCGCTCTTACGTTCAGGAGGGCCAACTATCGAACGTGCTATGTTATGGCCCCTTATCACAATGATCTTTTGTTTGAGCTTTCTGTTTATTTTGCTCTATTTGATGGCTATACGCAACGAAATCAATAGCCGTCATATCCAGATACTTCAGAAGAAAAAAGCCCGTCATGCACAATATTAGGAATTTTCATCATGCTTGATCTCAATAGCAGTCATAGCGGACTTTTAGGAAATCTCTCTCAGCAAATTGACTTGTTTCTTGGTACTCTTCACCACAAGCAAATTGTTATTTTGAGTTACATGCTTTCCGCAATCTTCCTTCTGTGCCTTATGGGTCATATCCTTTGCAAAGCTATCTATCAAAAAAAAATCCTACAACAGTTGAACAAAAAAGAGGTGTTTTGGAAAGAAAAGCATCATGAAAAATATCCTTCAAAAAATTAAAAAAAACACATTCTTATCTATCGTGTTTGGTCTTTTTGGACCATTTATGTTTTTTTCTCTTCTCACTGTGGTTTTCTTCTCTCTTATAGGGAGAAAATACCCCAATGATACTTCTCTTCTGCCAAACAGCTTTGTTGAAAAATCAGCTCCCCAAATAAGTCTTCCCCTTCTTGGCAATGAAAAGCATCTTCTCCATTCAGATCAATTGAAAGGACGTATAACATTAATCAATTTTTGGGGATCTTGGTGCTCATCCTGTCGTAAAGAACATCCGTTTTTGATGAAGATTGCACAAGATAAACGTTTTGATCTTATTGGTATTAATTATAAAGACAATAAAGAAAACGCTCAACGCTTTCTGAATCGTTTTGGGAACCCTTTTAAAGTGATTGGCTTTGATGCTTCAGGATATACAGCCATTAATTGGGGAATATATGGAGCGCCAGAAACCTTTCTTTTAAATAAAGAGCGCATTATTATTGCTAAACATGTTGGTCCCTTAACATGGCAAATTTACCAAAACAAAATCCTACCAAAAATTGAAAAGGCTATCATGCAAGAAGAGATATCCAACAACAATGCATTGATGCATAAAGATAATGCGTTATTTTCTCATATTGAAGAATGAGAATAGGGTTAAATTTTTTTATTTCTCCCTCTGATGATACCCTCTTTAAAAGATTCCCTTGCATTGTTAATGCAATACATCGATTTATCATGATCATTTCTTTTTACAACTTGAATGAGAGTCCCAAACATTGTTAGATTCTTTCCTATCAAAGCTGTTATGCTGTATCAGCTCAGAATTATCTCCTTCACATCACAAATGAAGTTGGCGTGTAGATAAAAACTATTAAAGAAAAGAGCAATATTTCTTATCAGCACTCTCAAATACAAGAATTGTCGCGGCATTTTGAGTTGGCAAAGAGTATGATGGTGCCGACTTATTATAATAAAAAAGGCAGGCAGAATAAATTCACTTGAGAAAACTTACTCTGCATTTTTGTGGGACTTCATGCAAAAGTAGCTAAACATGAGGAATAGATAAATATGAGAGTACGCTATAAATTTTGTATTATGCCATTAAAACAATAAAATAAACAAAATATAATTTCTTTAAGTTTAAGTGCGTCACTGAATAAATACTGTGTTCTTTTGCATAAGAAAAGCGAAGTCATTATAAGAGTATAAAAAACAAAAATATGAAGCTTTATACAATTCTGTATTATTCACAAAATGCTGCTGTAGATACTTTGATCCGTAAAGCTAAATAAAAATAGACAACTTTTCGCACCTTAACGGCACTTCATTATGCAATAACACAAAAATACTACTTGGAGATTCCCTTAACAGAGAAAACTTCTCTTTTCAGCAAAAGCCTTATCTTTAATAATCAAGATAAAACAGAAAATGTAATAGTGCTTACATTCAAATATTATATTCTTATCCGCCGTCTTTCAGAGATTGGCTGAAATGCTATTTTAGCATGAAAAGCACAGTAGGGACTATTTTCACCGGAATCAGCACCACAAAAATGAAAATCCGATGATAAGGGATCTCCAACGGGCCACCTACATGTATTCTCACTTAATTGCAAAAGATTAAGATGGCGTGATATAGGCACAACTACATTCGGTTTCTCAGGCACATCGGGTTCTTTTATATCCTCGACTACAGACTCCACCTTTAATGCCGTTGCTCCAACGCTGCAAGACGGAGCAATCGTTGGTGATACCGTCGATGGTGTACGACGTATACGCGGAGATGATGGACTACTAGCAGGTGTCTTTTGGGCACGCACATTCCCTTGTGCTGTTTTACCACGTCCCGGTAACTTTAATCGATGCACTTTACCAATCACTGCATTCCTGCTGACCCCACCTAACTGGGCGGCAATTTGACTTGCACTTAACCCCTCACTCCAGAACTTCTTAAGAAGTTCAACGCGTTCATCTGTCCAACCCATATCAGCACTCCAATCCTGATCACCTCAATGAGATGCTCCCCCTTGCATCTTCAAATGTTTGAATAATGTCCCCAATGAATCGAATGAAAAAAAATTACTCTGCCCTAAGCATAACAATTTCATTCAACCTATGGAACTTAAAAACTCAACACAACCTTGCTTGCTGATTTAAACTACAATACGCATCGACTCTCTGACAAGAGTCTTTCCCTCTTGAAGAGTTTATTTAGAACGTTTTCCCCAACTTGCAAATCAAGTCTAGACCAAACTATCGTATTTGCTTAAGACTTGCCCCTCTAAATACTTCTTGCAGAACCTTTATTGACTTTTTAGCCATCTCGGTCACGATCTATAACATGGGTGTGTAATGAAATACTGTATCTAAAGCTAGAACACTGCTTTATTTATCACATTGTTTTGTTTATTGTATGACAAAATTTAAAATATAAAAGGAAAGAATAATGGGCACTCCTGCTCTACAGCCACTTTATAAGTGTTTTGCTCGACGTAATTTGCATTTTAAACAAGGCAGTGGTGTCTGGCTTATTTCTGATAAAGGAGAGCGTTATCTTGACTTGACATCTGGTATTGCTGTGAATGCATTAGGATATGCGCACCCAAGGTTGGTCGATACTCTCAAAAGACAAGCTGAAAAACTTTGGCACATTTCCAATCTTTTTCAATCACCTGAACAAGAAGCTTTTGCTGCACGGCTTTGTGCAAATAGCTTTGCTGATAAGGTTTTCTTCTGTAATTCTGGTGCTGAAGCATTAGAATGCGCTATCAAAACAGCTCGTCATTATCATTACGCATCTGGCCATCCAAAACGCGTTGAAATTATTACTTTTGAAGGTGCCTTTCATGGACGCACACTTGCAACGCTTGCGGCTACTGGGCACGAAAAATATCTCGAAGGCTTTGGGCCCAAAGCTGGTGGATTTATTCAAATTCCTTTTTGTGATGAAACCGCTTTGCGAAACGCCATCAATCAAAATACCGCAGCTATTCTTATCGAGCCTATTCAAGGCGAAGGAGGAATACGAACGGTTTCTTATGACACTTTAAAATTTTTGCGCAAAATATGCGACGATCATAATTTATTATTGATTTTAGATGAGGTCCAAACGGGTATTGGACGTACAGGAAAGCTTTTTGCCTATCAATGGAGTGATATTGCGCCTGATATTCTTACTCTCGCAAAAGGATTAGGTGGTGGATTTCCGCTGGGAGCTTGTCTTGCAACAGAGGAAGCCGCAAAAAGTATGATACCAGGGACCCATGGTTCAACCTTTGGAGGAAATCTTCTTGGAATGGCGGTGGGCAATAGTGTTCTTGATATTATATTAGAACCAAGCTTTCTCCAACATGTTGAGCAGGTAGGCGATAAGCTCAAAAGTGGACTTTCGAGAATTCTCAATATCTATCCTGATATTATCTCTGCAATTCAGGGGGTAGGTCTTATGATTGGTATTCAGTGTGTGGTTCCCGCAAATGTAGTCGTAAGTGCCTTGGAAAATGAATATGTTCTCTGTACTCATGCCAACAATAATGTAGTGCGCTTATTGCCTCCTCTTATCATCACGGAAGAAGAAATCGATGAAAGCTTGCGTCGTGTTGAAAAAGCAATTGCCTCTCTTTCGCAAACAAATAAAACAAGGAAAATATGACAAACATGACAAATGCTCTTCGCCACTTCACCGATTTATCTGCTTTAACCCCGCAAATAGCACGTGCTCTTATCGATTATGCAAAAAAACTTAAAGCATCTTTCAAAGCAGGAAAAAGCTCAAAACCTTTTGTTGATAAAACACTCGCAATGATTTTTGAAAAACCATCCACACGAACCCGTATTTCATTTGATATCGGGATGCGCCAACTTGGGGGAGATACAATCATGTTAACGGGTTCAGAGATGCAGCTTGGTTATTGTGAAACCATTGCTGATACAGCTCGGGTCTTATCGCGTTTTGTGGATATTGTTATATTACGAACAACAACACATAATCGAATGCTTGAATTGGCACAATACGCACAGATTCCTGTCATTAATGCCCTTACAGATGACACTCATCCTTGCCAAATTCTAGCAGATATCATGACCTATGAAGAACATCGTGGACCCATTGCAAAAAAAATATTTGCATGGATGGGGGATGGCAATAATGTGCTTCATTCCTTGATCGAAGCTGCTGCCCTTTTTAACTTTCACTTACGTATTGCCACTCCAAAAGGCAGCGAACCACAAGAAAAATTTGTTCACTGGGCACGTGAACGAGGTGCTCATATTGCCTTAACGCATAATCCTCAAAAGGCTGCTAAGGATGCCGATTGTATTATTACCGATACATGGTTTTCCATGGGACAAGAGTTTCGTGCCCGCGATCATTCTATTTTTCAACCTTATCAAGTCAATGAAGCTTTAATGAAATTAGCCAAACCCAATGCTCTTTTCATGCATTGCCTTCCTGCGCATCGTGGTGAAGAAGTTGTTGATGCTGTGATAGATGGAGCGCATTCCGTTGTTTTTGACGAAGCTGAAAATCGCCTTCATACCCAAAAAGCAATTCTTGCATGGTGTTTACAAGATGGATTTTTCACTTCACAATATCTTACAAAACAGATTATATAAAAGGCAAAAATATGCGCGAAAAATCCACAGATGAAGCTTCTCTCAAAAATATCTACTTGAGTGAAGATGATACTGTTATTCCCTTTCAAGTCGAAGAACTGGATATTCGTGGGCGTTCTGTACAATTTGGTGACGCTTTAAATTCTATTCTTACAAGACATCAATATCCTGAACCAGTTTCTTACCTTCTCGCAGAAGCTTTAGTTGTGACTGTTTTGCTTGGAACTTCCCTAAAACTCAAGGAAAAATTTATTTTACAAACCCATTCCAATGGGCCGGTTAATATGTTGGTATGCGATTTCTCTCCTCCCTCTCATCTGCGTGGTTATGCGCGTTTTGATAAAGAACAGTTAAAAAAAGCAATTGCCAATGAGCAAATATCTTCAGAAACCCTTCTGGGAAAAGGCACTTTAGCCTTCACCATCTACCAAGGCTCCCATACACAGCCCTATCAGGGAATCGTTGCATTAGACGGAACAAACTTGCAAGAAGCTGCTCGTATTTATTTTGATCAATCAGAGCAAACTCCTACCGATATCCGTTTGGCAGTTGCTATATTGGTCAATCGAGACCAACAAGGAAAAACACAGAAAAACTGGCGAGCAGGAGGAATTTTGACCCAATTCTTGCCCAAAGCATCATCTCATCATGAAATAGATGATCTAGGTCAAAAACAAGAAAAAGCAAAAATCGATGGACAACTTGAAGACCATTGGCAAGAGGCTAAAGCGCTAACCGCAACCATTGAAAGTGCCGAATTGACAGATCCCCAAGTCGGCAGTAAGCGGCTCTTATTCCGTCTTTTCCATGAATATGGTGTCAGAGTTTTTAATCCGTTTTCTCTTGTGGATCAATGCTCTTGTTCGCGTGAAAAGATTAAAGGTATGCTTGAAGGCTTCCCCCCTGATGAACGAAATGAAATGGTTAAAAATCAATATATTTCCGTCACATGTGAGTTTTGCTCAACAACTTATCGTTTTAAACTGCAAGAATTTTCTGAAGAAAAAAGCTAACAAATATTTCTTACAAACAAGGAAATGCTTTCTGTCACTAAAGTTATTTTCATGATACAGCTGCACCTAAAGACAGCTTCGTATCAACTTTTAAAATCTTTTGTGTATTTTGTTCTCTGCAACACACCCTGTTTTTTCCTTGCCTAAACGATTATACGTTTTTTCAAATCCTATGTATGCGTTCCCTATGTTCTTTTATAGAAACAACTTATAGTTTCACATATGCTTTATTCTTTTTAAATACAGTTCTCTTTTACATTTGCACATCATAAGTGAGTTTTTTATACTGAAGAACTCTTTCTTTTTTAATGATCAACATATTGATTATTAATGGTAAATTATCTTTGTCAGATGCAATAAACTTGCTCAATATCATTGTATTTTCTTATTCAAATCCTCTGATTATGAATCAGAAAAAATAAAAATGAGGAAAATAATCCTTATGAATCAGTTGACTACAAGAAAACTTACAGCATGAGTTATCAATATAATGATTTTTCTGCTTATATTTATTGATAAACATAAGCATGATAAAACTTTATTACCGTGTCTGTCTTAAATAAAAAGTGAAGGTAGAATATTTTATGCTCTTTTATATATCAACTCATCGATAGTATCTGCCCATCTCAATATGCTACTATGCTAGCCCAAAGTATCAAAAATAAAGACAGCAAACAAATATTTCATTCTTGAGGAAAATGAAAAGTTTTTAAAACTTTTTTAGAGCTTTGGATATTCTTTCTACAGACTTGTGATTCCACGAATATTTTTTGAACTGAGGATGTCTCTTTCCTTATAGTTTGGCTTAAACAGAATGACTCTTTATAAAAATCAAACACAATAGCATAAAACTCATGATTAAGTTTTGCGCTCCCCCCTATTCCTGCCAAGAAAATATAACTTGTAAAATACTATAACGAGCCAAAGAAAGATTGAACCTACAATAACTCAAATGACATCATGCCCTTTATCTCGTGCAAAACGGCGCAACCAGATATAAAGCGCACCTCCACCACCATGTTGGCGGGCCGCCTGCTCAAAGGCATGCACATAATATCGAAAAGTTGGTGTTGATAACCAATGAGGAACCAACTTATACAAAGCACCATCACTTCCAAGCGATCGTCCTTTTCCTGTGATCACAAGGACATAACGCAATCCATTCTGCTGAGACGATTGTAGAAACTTTTTTAAGAAAAAATAAGCTTCTTCCTGCATACAACCATGAAGATCAAGACGTGCCTCTATAGGATAATGCCCTTTGGCAACCTTGCGATATGCAGCACGATCAAAAAAATGGATTTTATGCGCTCGTGCAAGTATTTCCTTTTCTGTTTTAACAACTGTTTGTTTCAGTTGTTTTTTTTGAGATAATGAACCGATTGGTGCTAGGCGCTGTTTTTCGTTATCAATATTTGCTGCATCTTTTGTAAGAGAAGAAAGGAGAGTATCATGAAGCGGTCTTATTGTACGACACACCCTCTCCCATAAAAGACGATCTTGTGGAGTCAAGAATTCCTTTTTGCATCTCCATTCACCCATAGACATTTCAATCGTCAATCTCTTATAAAGCTTATTTATTATAATCTTATAGAAAAAAGATCTTAATTTTCATCTTCTGTTGCAAAAAGCTTCCAATTTGGGTCTGATGATAAACTGTTGCGAACAAAAGTCCAAACATCTCTAATTTCTACGATAGCATCAGGATCACCATCTATACGCTCTCCTTGCCCATTATAGGTTACAGAAATCATCTCACTGATAATCCGCACAGTTATAAATTCGTCCTTATCTTGTATTGCTGCTGAAACGAACTCTATCTTATTAATTCCAACGAAAGTAAACTGAACCTTTTCATTGTTGTTTTCACGTTTTTCAATAGCAGCACAAAAGCTTTCAAAAACATTTTGAGAAAGCAATCTTTTAAGTTGATCTCGATCACCTCTAGCAAAAGCTGTGACAATCATTTCATAAGCAACCCGTGCACCTTTTATAAAAAATTGAGGAGAAAAATGGGAATCAATTTTGCGAAGTGCCCGTAACCCTTCATTCAGTACAGTCCCTTCTGGTGAAATCGCATCAATCTCGCTAAAATCATTCTTTTGCGAATTGTCTTGATGAGGGAACGAAACAATACTGTCTGTCGTTTCTACCTCAGTTTGCTTTTTAGAACAACGTGAATAAGGATCAAAGGGAGGTTTTTCAAAACCAATCCGTTTTCCTAATACATTACGCAGTTGCACAAAAACGATAACCATAATGATAAGAGCTACGACAAGTATAACGTCAAATTCCATGGGTGCTGTCAATCTCCAAACCTAAGATGATCTGTAATAAACATTGCAGTCAATATCATTTATCAATAAATATGTAAAATAAGGAATCTACGATTCAAATATTTTTATAGCCTTTCATGTATTTTTATAAACTTTATTCATGTATGTTTAAAAGAATGGCTCTTATAATCTTCTATTATCCTAAACTATCTAGAAGGGAGTTTTTATGTGATAAAGTCTTACCCTATCAATCCTCGCTTTTTTATCATTATCTTCCTTAGCACTCTTTTAATCGAAATTGCTGGTTTTATTTTTGTTGGAAAAGAAATTGGCATTCTAGCAACTTTGAGTCTTGTTGTTCTCACAACAATAGTTGGAGCTGTTTTATTGCGAATTCAAGGCATTAGCCTTTTAAAAAATATACAACATGAACTTATCCAAGGACGCAGACTGGAAAACAATATTACCGATGATGCCTTTATCATTGTGGGAGCGATTTTGCTTATTCTTCCTGGATTTGTCAGCGATATTTTTGGAATACTACTCCTTATTAAGCCAATCCGTTTTCTTATCTGGCACTTCTTTTTATCATTTCAAAATAGAATGAACAAACATACTAAAAATAAAACCAATACTCACAATGATTCTGAAAAAATCATTGATCTTAAAGCTGAAGACTACGAAGTCTATAATACTACAGAATCTCCATGGCGTAAAAATGATGATAATCATTGAAAGAGAAAAAAATCTGTCACCAACTTAAAAAATAATCAAGACAAGAGGAGCGTTTCTTGCAACCTTTTGCAAGGCGTGATAACCAGCTTAATCTGTAGCTCTAAAATAGAAATATATAATAATAGAAATTGAGAAAGTTTATACTATGGCCGAAGGTGAAATGAACAACAGTGGTGGAGAGCCCGTTTTTGCTGTATTAACGCAGTATTTAAAAGATTTCTCATTCGAGAACCCAGCTGCTCCTCATTCACTGCGTCCGCGTGAAAAATCACCACAAATAGATATCAATATCAATGTCAACGCAAACCCAATCGGTGATGATAATTATGATGTTGTCTTATCCCTCTCTGTTAAAGCCAGTGATGATACGGAAATATTGTTTCATGTAGAACTCATTTATGGTGGTGTTTTTCATATTAAAAATATTCCACAAGAGCATGTTATGCCTCTTGTTTTTATTGAATGTCCTCGTCTTTTATTTCCATTTGCGCGGCAAATTATATCTGATGCTACCCAAAATGGAGGATTTCCACCTCTTTGGATTGATCCAATTGACTTTGCAGCATTATTTCAAAAACGTCTTGCTGAAGAACAAAACGACAATCAGAGTCAGGTACAACCATCGTAAAAATTTATTTTTTTATTATCAAAAAGGCCCTGATACTTCAGGGCCTTTTTTTTACAATTTTTTTGCATGATACGCTGCTAACATTGCGATATTAACAACATCTGTATCATTTCCACTAAAAGGTACAATTTGGACAGATTTTTCCAATCCAATCAGAATAGGTCCAATAAGGGTTGCTTCACCAAGCTCTTGCAACATTTTGCTCGCAATAGAAGAGCTATGATAGCCAGGCATTATTAAAATGTTGGCTGGTTCTGTTAATCCCATAAAGGGATATTGTTGCATCAATTTCAAATTGAGCGCAACATCTGCACTCATTTCTCCATCAAATTCAAAGTCAACCCCGCGTTCATGCAAAATACGAACAGCATCCTGGATATTTTGTGTAACTTTTCCTTTCATATAGCCAAAAGTAGAAAATGCTAAAAACGCGACCCGTGGTTGATATCCAAATCCATGGACAAAAGAAGCTGTTTGTTCCGCTATATCAGCAAGTTCTTCAGCGTTAGGATCCTCATAAACAGCTGTATCTGCAATAAACACCGTTCGTCCACGGCAAATAGCCATTGAGATACCAATCAACCGTTCTTGTGGTTTTTCATTAATCACACGACGTATATCGATCAATGCTGTTTCATAATTGCGTGTTACTCCTGTAACCATTGCATCAGCATCCCCTAATGCCACCATACAAGCAGCAAAATAATTGCGATCATTATTGATACGATGGTGACAATCACGCAATAACCAGCCTTGACGCTGCATCTTTTTATAAAGGTAATTCGCATAAGCATCCGTACGACAGGAGAGCTTTGCATTCATAAGTGAAATACCTTCACGCTCAAGATCAATACCAGCAATAGCTGCAGTTTCTCTCACTTGTTCTTCATGGCCAATCAAAATTGCTTGTCCTAGTTTTTGATGAACATAGGAAACAGCGGCTCTGATGACTTGCTCTTCTTCACCTTCTGCGAAAACAATCTGTTTTGGCGCTTGGCGAATATGATTATAAACTCCACGCATCACAGAGGAAATGGGATCACGTCTTGCACTTAAATCACGCTCATAAGCCTCTAAATCATCAATATGCTTTCGCGCAACACCACTCTCCATTGCCGCTTTTGCCACCGCTTTTGAAACAACCGTAAACAAACGTGGATCAAAAGGAACAGGAATGATATAATTAGGTCCGAATTTCAATCGCTTGCCACGATAAGCTTCTGCTACACTGTCAGGAACCTCTTCATGGGCCAACTGCGCCAAAGCTTTTGCAGCAGCAATTTTCATGTCCTCATTGATAACCGTCGCACGTACATCAAGTGCACCACGAAAGATATAAGGAAAACAAAGAACATTGTTAATTTGGTTTGGATAATCTGAACGACCTGTTGCCACAATGGCATCATTACGCACTTTCATAACCTCTTCTGGTGTAATTTCTGGATCGGGATTGGCCATAGCAAAAATAATCGGCTGTGGTGCCATCGATTTGACCATCTCAGGGGTAATTGCACCTTTCGCCGAAACCCCAAAAAACATATCAGCGCCTTCCATTGCTTCGGCTAGCGTGCGTTTATCGGTTCGAAGAGCATGGGCAGCTTTCCACTTATTCATTCCCTCTTTGCGCCCTTCATAGACCACACCCTTCGTATCACAGAGTATAATATTTTCAGGTCGAAACCCCATTGCTTTAATCAATTCAATACAAGCAATTCCAGCAGAGCCAGCACCATTACAGACTAACTTCGTATTTTGCATGTCACGCCCTGTTAAATACAGAGCATTCAGTACGCCAGCGGCAACAATAATTGCTGTACCATGTTGATCATCATGAAAAACAGGAATATTCATAACTTCGCGTAAGCGACTCTCAATCATAAAACACTCTGGTGCTTTAATGTCTTCAAGATTGATACCGCCAAAAGACGGTTCCAAATGACGTACTAAATTGATAAAATCTTCTGGATCGTTTGTATCAATTTCCAAATCAATGGAATCAATATCCGCAAAGCGCTTAAAAAGCACTGCTTTGCCTTCCATTACAGGTTTCGATGCAAGCGCACCTAAATTGCCCAAACCTAAAATAGCTGTTCCATTTGATATCACAGCCACAAGATTTCCTTTTGTCGTATAATCATAAGCCAATGCTGGATTTTGAGCAATTGCTTTCACTGGAACAGCAACACCTGGTGAATAAGCAAGTGCTAAATCATGCTGTGTTGCCATAGACTTTGTTGCAATAATTTCAAGCTTTCCAGGTCGACCACAACTATGAAAATCAAGAGCTTCTTGCTCACTAACACCATAAATCATTTGAGGTAGTTTCTGATTTTGCTTTTTCATTTCACTCAATTCTCTCCAAAACAGTGTCAATTATGCTCTATGATACGTGTAATTACCCGATTTTAAAATTTGATTCATATATGAGAAATCGCTATGCTTGCTTTAACAAACCTGATTACACGTTTCAATTTTTAGAGATAATGAAGATAAGTATTACTGAAGTAAACAAAAAAGGGTATTAAAACTTCACTTGAAGGAGACAGGCGCGTAAACATGGATAAAAAAAACAACTCTAAAAATAATTTAATTCCTCAGCCTGCCCTCTCATCTGCTCCTCATCAACAACGCCTCACACCTATGATGGAGCAATATATAGAAATCAAAGCAGTCAATAATGATTCCCTGCTCTTTTACCGGATGGGTGATTTTTATGAATTGTTTTTTAATGATGCTGTTGAAGCTGCTCAAGCTTTAGGAATCACCCTCACAACACGCGGCAAACATTTGGGTGAAGATATTCCTATGTGCGGGGTTCCCGTTCATGCTGCTGATGATTATTTGCAAAAACTTATTGCTTGTGGATATCGCGTTGCTGTTTGTGAACAAACAGAAGATCCTGCCGAAGCCAAAAAGCGTGGATCAAAATCGGTTGTTCGACGCGATGTCGTGCGCCTTGTCACACCTGGAACTCTTACCGAAGAAAAACTTCTTGATCCAACGCGTGCAAATTATCTGATGACACTTGCGCGCATCAAAACCAGCGATGGAGAGGATTTTGCCCTTTCTTGGATTGATATCTCAACAGGCATATTTCGTGTAACAGAAAGCCGTCCTGAAAAACTTCTGGCAGACATTATGCGCGTAGATCCTCAAGAAATTATTGTCGCTGACTCTTTCTTTCATGACAAATCCCACAAATCACTTTTTCATGTTCTCGATCGCATTGTTTTACCTCAACCTGCTAATCTCTTCGACACAGTTACTGCCGAACGCGATATTTGCGGTTATTTTAAACTTTCAACCCTTGAAGGTGTTGCCGATTATTCTCGCCCTGAACTCTCTGCAATCGCTGCTGCCATCCGTTACATCGAAAAAACACAAATCACGCATCGCCCTCTTCTTATGCATCCTGAACGTCAAAATGAAAGTGCTACCCTTTTCATTGATGCTGCAACCAGACTTAGTCTTGAGCTTGTCCGAACCACTTCAGGACAACGTGATGGAAGCTTATTAAAAGCTATTGATCGCACGGTAACAGGAGGGGGATCACGTCTTCTTGTCGATCGTCTCATTGCACCCCTCACCACACCCTCGGCTATTGATCATAGACTCGATTCGGTTGCCTTTTTTTTACAAAATACCTCCCTTGCAGAAGCCATAAAACTTATTTTAAAGGGGGGCCCAGATATGCCCCGTGCAGTGTCACGTTTGGTGCTTGGACGAGGTGGTCCCCGTGATATGGCTGCAATCCAGCGTGGTTTTGAAATTATTCGTGAAATCAAGCAGCTTTTTAATGATCAATTGCTTCCTCAAGAAATCAGTGACGTACAACAGGTTTTCTCACATTTGCCCACTGCTTTACATGATCATTTAGAACGGGCATTAGCGGATGACCTTCCTCTGCTGAAACGTGATGGTGGTTTTATTCGCTCTCAATATCATAAAGAGCTTGATGAAATGCGTGCTCTACGTGATGAATCGCGCCGTGTCATTGCCGAACTTCAAGCACAATATGCCCAAGAAACAGATATTAAAACGCTTAAAATCAAGCATAATAATATTCTAGGCTACTTCATTGAAGTCACCAATGTACAAGCATCTGCACTCACAAATAACCCTCAAGCCAAAGAACGTTTTATTCATCGGCAAACAATGGCAAATGCTATGCGCTTTACCACAACAGAGCTTGCTGATCTTGAAAGCCGTATTGCCCATGCCGCTCACCACGCACTGACACTTGAACTGGAAATCTTTGAAACCCTTGTGCATGAAATTACTGAGCAGATTGATTTCATTCGTAAAGCAGCCGAAGCACTTGCTGTCTTGGATATATCCGTCGCATTAGCACATCTGGCTGAAGAACAAGGATATTGTCGCCCCAAAATCGATCATTCTCTTACCTTTCGTATCACTGCTGGGCGCCATCCTGTCGTGGAGCAAGCACTTCGCAAACAAGCTGCAGAACCCTTTGTTGCCAATAATTGTGATCTCTCTGTACAAGAAAATCATCAATATGCAGCCATCTGGCTTTTGACAGGTCCCAATATGGGAGGAAAATCCACTTTCTTACGGCAAAATGCGCTGATTGCTATTATGGCGCAAATGGGATCCTTTGTTCCAGCAACTTGCGCACATATTGGCGTCGTTGATCGCCTCTTTAGTCGTGTTGGTGCTTCCGATGACCTTGCAAGGGGGCGCTCAACCTTCATGATGGAAATGGTGGAAACAGCAACAATTCTTAATCACGCTAGTCACAAATCCCTTGTTATTCTTGATGAAATTGGACGAGGAACATCAACCTTTGATGGACTTTCCATTGCTTGGGCAGCTGTAGAATATCTGCATGAAGTGAATCGCTGTCGTGCTATTCTTGCTACCCATTTTCATGAAATGACAGCACTGACAGAAAAGCTTAACCGCCTTTATAATGTAACAATGAAAGTTAAAAATTGGGATGGTGATGTGGTTTTTCTTCATGAAGTCACACCAGGAGCTGCAGATCGATCCTACGGCGTACAAGTTGCAAAACTTGCTGGACTTCCCCCAGCAGTTATTGCCCGCGCTACAGATGTTCTCCACCAATTAGAACAAGGTGAAATGGCTGGAAAAGGACATAAACTTATTGATGATTTACCACTTTTTTCCCTTAAAGCAGTATCTCCTGTAAATGAAAAAACACAAGAGCATTGCGCACTTCATGAGGCGTTAGCAAATATTCACCCTGATGAACTTTCCCCTAAGCAAGCTTTAGAAGAACTTTATCGCCTCAAAAAACTAGAAAAAAGCTAAATCCTTTATAAAAAAATCAAAGAAAACATTCTTTCTTGATCATTCTAACGCATATCGACTCTTCATTACCTTATCATTTTGCTTTTACATAATGTCTCTTAACAACCGTAAAGTAGAGACCGGGAAAGAAATTATACCATACTTTTTAAAGCCAATTGTTTTATACAAACAAGCAATTTATAGCGCCATATTCATCAGCGCGATACTTGTCATTCTGATGCACTCTGACTTTCAATATTCTTCTAAAAAATGTAAAATAATCAGTTTGAAACTCTGCTTTCCGACTTTCAAAAGTATCTCAAACAATATCCTTTAAATAATGGCAATTGGCATTGCTTCACGCTTTTATTTCTCTCGTTTTTTCATGAAGTCACGACCTTCATGTAAAACAGAACGCCACCCAATTACACATTCACGTGCTTTTTTAAAGAAACATTTCTTAAGACACAAAAGCCTATTTCACGAAACCAACCATGAAGGGTATAACGATCAAGCTATTAGTACCACCATCTTTATACTTGTGGAGAAGCAAACCGGCACCATCCTTATATTTGCCAATTCCCAATGTTGCGACAACCCTTGCCTTTGAGAGCATTCATAAGAGGCATTTTTACTCCTTTCTTGTGTAGTTTTACCCACACGCCAGCCCCGTTTGTGACGTGCAAGCAAGTGATATTAATCGACTAAGAGGATTTGTGATGAGAAAATTTCTCTCGATTCGGAGTTGTGATCCACGTTGAAAAATGATACTTTATCATTATAAATCAATGTGTTGTCATCTTACGAAAAAGAGTTATAATTCTCTTCATTTTCCATAAATAAGGTTTTTCACACAATCATATGCTACGAACCGCACCCTTAGCAGCAGAAGTTGTCATTGCTGCATAAGCTTTGAGAGCCTTTGAGACTTTACGCTCACGCTTCTCAATGGGTTGCCAAGCTGCTTTTCCTTTCGCTTCCATTTTAGCACGACGATGCTTTATCTCAGCGTCATCGACCAACATATGAATGGTACGATTAGGAATATCAATTTCTATGATATCGCCCTCTTCTACCAAAGCAATTTCTCCTCCCTCTGCAGCCTCTGGTGAGATATGTCCTATTGAGAGTCCTGAAGTTCCTCCTGAAAAACGTCCATCCGTTATAAGTGCACAGGCCTTGCCTAATCCTTTCGATTTGAGATAACTTGTTGGATAGAGCATTTCTTGCATTCCCGGTCCACCGCGTGGCCCTTCATAACGAATTAAAACAATATCACCTGATTGAATTTTATTATTTAAGATTGCTGAAACAGCGGAATCTTGGCTTTCAAAAATTCTTGCTGAACCTTTAAAAGTTAAAATTGATTGATCCACACCTGCTGTTTTCACAATACAACCATCTCTGGCAATATTCCCATAAAGAACCGCTAATCCTCCATCTTGCGAATAGGCATGTTCTCTATTACGAATCACACCTTTTTCACGATCAAGATCAAGAGTTTCGTAGCGACAAAATTGACTAAACGCTGTTTGTGTTGGAATCCCCCCTGGCGCTGCACGATAAAATTCATGAACGGTTGTTTCAGCTGTCTGTTTTATATCCCAGTGACAAAGAGCTTCCTTCATCGTTTTTGCATGAACCGTATAAGTAGACGTATCAATCAGTCCGGCAGCATCCAATTCTCCTAAAAGGGCCATAATTCCACCTGCGCGGTGGACATCTTCCATATGCACATTTGCAACAGAAGGAGCAACCTTACACAAAACAGGAATACGACGTGAAAGTCGATCAATATCCGTCATGGTAAAATCTACTTCACCTTCTTGCGCAGCCGCTAAAAGATGTAAAACAGTATTGGTTGATCCTCCCATAGCAATATCTACAGCCATGGCATTTTCAAAAGCCTTGCGTGAGGCAATCGAACGCGGTAAAATTGTCTCATCTTCTTGTTCATAATAACGTTTGACCAATGTAACAATTTGTCTTCCTGCTTCTTCAAAAAGCATTTGGCGATCTCTATGCGTTGCTAATATTGACCCGTTGCCAGGAAGAGAAAGCCCTAATGCTTCGGTTAAACAATTCATAGAATTAGCCGTAAACATTCCTGAACAAGAACCACATGTTGGACAAGCAGCACGCTCCATTTCCGCAATTTCTTGTTCTGAATTATGCTCTGAAGCCGCAGCAACCATGGCATCCACCAAATCAACAGTAAGATTTTGACCTTTCCATTTAATCTTACCTGCTTCCATAGGACCGCCTGAAACAAAAATTGTTGGAATATTCAAGCGTAAAGCAGCCATTAACATACCTGGCGTTATTTTGTCACAATTGGAAATACAGACAAGTGCATCAGCACAATGGGCGTTGACCATATATTCAACAGAATCAGCAATAATTTCACGTGAAGGCAAAGAATAGAGCATTCCATCATGCCCCATCGCAATTCCATCATCTACAGCAATAGTATTAAACTCTTTCGCAACACCGCCAGAAATTGCTATCTGTTGTGCTACCAACTGTCCAAGATCTTTTAAATGGACATGTCCTGGTACAAATTGTGTAAAAGAATTGGCAATAGCAATGATAGGTTTGCCGAAATCAGTCTCTTTCATCCCTGTCGCACGCCAAAGACCGCGAGCCCCTGCCATATTGCGTCCATGAGTCGATATTCTTGAACGGTAAGAAGGCATTATTTTTTCCCCTCAAATAATTCCATTTTCTTTGTTTTGCTGCAATCTCCCCTTAAAAACAAGAGCTCGCCTGCGAAAAATAAAAAAAGCCCGTTATTGAGACAATTAAATCACAAAATTGAAAGCTGCAGCTATTGTTTGTTATCCAAAACATTTTCTGCAAAAATGATCGCTAAAGCTTTTGAAAATCATAAAAGCTATCTTATAAAGAGCTATTGATTTAAGAAATCATATGAGAACAGACTTTCATTTTCGGTATAGAGATATTTGCGCAAACTATAAAATATCACTCATCTGCTCTTGCGCTTTCATAACAATAAATTTCATGAGTATTATCAAAGAAAAGGCATAGAGCGAACTCTTGGAAAGAAGCACTTTATGCAATCATTGAAAATGCTATAGATAAAAATGCGCCCTTCACAGCAGATAAATTCTTTTTATAAATATTGATAGCTTATTGAAAAAACTTTTGATCTTTTGGTGGAGCTAAGCGGGATCGAACCGCTGACCTCTTGCATGCCATGCAAGCGCTCTCCCAGCTGAGCTATAGCCCCATATTAAAGACAGTTATCCCTTAAAAGAAAGGCAAATAACCTGACTGAAATTTTCTAGAACGATAAAAATCGAAGATCAAGAAAAATTTGTATTCAATGAAAAGAATAACCTTCGTTTCTCTTAACTTTTAAGAATCGTCGTCGTTAGAAACACCGCCTCCGAGAATATCGGCAACATCATCATCCTCATCGTCCTCATCGTGGGATAAAAAGGCGTCATCGTCATCACCAAGATCAACATCACCATCCTCCAAATCAGGAAGATCATCATCTTTAGAATCGTCACCATCCTCTTCAAGAAGCATAAAAGCAGATTTCTCAAGTGCTGTATCAAGCTCTTCAGTATCAACATCTTCTTCACTATTTGCTTCAGCTGCTGCAACCTCAAAATAAGAACGTGGATAAGAAATCCCTGTATAAGGTGATACAATAGGGTCGCGATTAAGATCATAAAACTTCTTTCCCGTTTCTGGATCAACACGCTTAGTTCCAAGATCCTGTTTTGCCATGAACCGTGCCTCTTTTGCTTAACTATCATTCCATTAAAAAATAAATTTCATGGTGCTTAATCAAAAAATAATGTCTTTGTCAAAAGATAAATACATCATTCTTCATGGATTTCCTCATGACGCCTCTCAAAGCTTGTGCTAAGGAGGGGATTAATTTCGTAAAATTTAGATAAAATTAAATAGAATTTCTATGCAAAAAGCAATACCTATAACCGCTTACAGATCTACCCATCTTTCTGGAAAAATTAAAATACCAGGAGATAAATCAATTTCTCACCGATCTCTTATATTGGGAGGGCTAGCAACTGGTGAAACACATATTCACGGACTGCTTGAGAGTGATGATGTTTTAAAGACAGCGGCTGCTATGCAAGCTTTGGGCGCTTGTATGCAAAAGAAAAATGATCACTGGATTATACGAGGGACTGGAAATGGTTGCCTTTTAGCACCACAAAACCCTCTCAATTTTGGCAATGCTGGAACGGGTGTTCGCCTCGTTATGGGAATGGTTGGCCCTTATCATATGAAAACAACCTTTATCGGTGATGCCTCTCTTTCCAAACGTCCCATGGGACGTATTCTCGATCCATTACGATCAATGGGTGTTGACGTTACAGCAACCCGTGGAGACCTTCTTCCTTTAACGCTTCATGGTCCCAAAATGGCTAACCCGATTTGCTATCGTGTTCCCATGGCTTCTGCTCAAGTTAAATCTGCGGTCCTGCTTGCTGGTCTTAATACTGCTGGTACCACAACCGTTATTGAACCAATTCCCACGCGAGATCATACGGAGAAGATGCTCAAAGCATTTGGTGCTAAACTTGAAATAGAAACAGATATGGAAGGCACGCGTTTTATTCACCTCAATGGCCAACCACATCTGACCGGACAGCTTCTTGATATCCCAGGCGACCCCTCTTCTGCAGCTTTTCCACTGATCGCCGCCCTTCTTGTAGAGGATTCTGATATCACCATCGAAAATGTTCTTATAAACCCTTCTCGAATAGGGCTTATCGAAACATTATGGGAAATGGGCGCTCAAATTGAACTTTTGAACCAACGCCAAACAGGTGGAGAGGATGTTGCCGATTTGCGCGTTCAATCTTCAACGCTAAAAGGGGTTGTTGTGCCAAAAAAACGAGCCCCATCAATGATTGACGAATATCCCGCTTTAGCGGTAGCAGCAGCCTTTGCTGAAGGCAAAACGATGATGCTCGGAATTGAGGAATTGCGTGTTAAAGAATCAGATCGACTCTCTGCAATCGCAAAAGGACTCAAAATGAATCATGTAGAATGTGAAGAAGGGGAAGACTTTCTCATTGTTCATGGAAAAGGTTCCGGAAAAGGATTGGGTGGTGGAAACGTTACCACATATCTTGATCATCGAATTGCTATGTGCTTTCTGGTTTTTGGACTCGCGTCAGAAAAACCTGTTACCATTGATGATCAAAGAATGATCGCTACCAGTTTTCCAGAATTTATTTCTTTCATCAAACAACTTGGGGGGAAAATCGCTTGAAACCTTTTGTGATCGCAATTGATGGACCAGCCGCTTCAGGAAAAGGAACATTAGCACGCAAAATTGCTAGGCATTATCATCTTCACCATCTCGATACTGGGCTTACTTATCGTGGTGTTGCCTACGCACTTTTACAACAAAAATTCCCTCTCAATGATGAAAAAAGTGCTATCGATTGTGCCAAAGAGCTTGATTTTAACACTTTAAATCCAGTTCTTCTTTCTTGTCATGAACTTGGTGAGGCTGCCTCAAAAATAGCACTTAACTCCGCTGTGCGTGAAACCCTTGTCGAAAAACAACGTGATTTTGCTAAAATTTTACCTGGAAGTGTGCTTGATGGACGTGATATTGGTACTGTTGTTTGCCCCGATGCCGATATTAAGTTTTATGTTTTAGCGGATGTTCAAACACGTGCAAAACGCCGCTATCAGGAGATGGTAGAAAAAGGAAACCAAGCAGATTATCACAAAATCCTTAGCGATCTTGAACAGCGCGATAGACGTGACATAACCCGCAAACAAAGCCCACTGCGACCAGCAAAAAACGCCCACTTGCTTGATACGTCAGAATTGAGTATAGAAGCAACATTTGCAATTGCATGCACTTTTATTGATCCTATCATAAAAGAGCGTATAATTGGATAAAGTTGTAAAGGTGATTTCCGGCCGAGCGCTAATTTTTTTCCTGCATTCAAGGAAAAAGGCGGGAACTTGCCCCATGTTAACACTAACCTAGCGCTTATACCTTTTACAATGAAGGTATGTATCAGGAGTTCTTATGTCACAATACAATCCCACAACAGCGGATTTCGAAGCCCTTCTTATGGAATCCTTTCAAACCAATGATCTTAATGAAGGATCCGTTGTTAAAGGTCGCATTATTGCAATCGAAAAAGACATGGCCATTATTGATGCTGGACTTAAAGTCGAAGGACGTATTCCACTCAAAGAATTTGGAGCTAAAGGAAAAGACGGTTCCTTACAAGTTGGCGATGAAGTTGAAGTTTACATTGAACGCATCGAAAATGCGATGGGTGAAGCTGTTCTGTCACGTGAAAAAGCACGGCGTGAAGAAAGCTGGATTCGGTTGGAAGAAAAATTCAATGCTGGTGTACGCGTTGATGGGGTTATCTTTAGCCAAGTAAAAGGGGGCTTTACGGTCGATCTCGATGGTGCTGTTGCTTTCTTACCCCGCAGCCAAGTTGATATTCGCCCTATCCGTGATGTTTCACCTCTTATGCACAATTCACAATCCTTTGAAATTTTAAAAATGGATCGTCGTCGTGGTAATATTGTTGTTTCACGCCGTACTGTCTTAGAAGAAAGTCGTGCTGAACAACGTTCAGAAATTGTACAAAATCTTGAAGAAAACCAAATTGTTGAAGGTGTGGTTAAAAATATCACTGATTATGGTGCTTTCGTTGATCTTGGTGGAATTGATGGGCTCTTACACGTCACAGATATGGCTTGGCGACGCGTTAATCATCCATCAGAAGTTCTCACCATTGGGCAAACAATTAAAGTCCAGATTATTCGCATAAATCAAGATACACACCGTATCTCTCTTGGCATGAAGCAGCTTGAAAGTGATCCTTGGGAAAGCATCAGTGCGAGATATCCTGTGGGCAAAAAAATTACCGGTGCTGTTACCAACATTACTGATTATGGTGGTTTCGTTGAAATAGAGCCAGGAATCGAAGGATTGATCCACGTCTCTGAAATGAGTTGGACAAAGAAAAATGTTCATCCTGGAAAAATTCTCTCTACATCACAAGAAGTAGAAGTGGTTGTGCTTGAAATTGATCCTTCTAAACGGCGTATTTCTCTTGGCTTAAAACAAACATTTGAAAATCCATGGGTCGCTTTTGCCAATAAATTTCCTGTCAATTCACAAATTGAAGGAGAGGTTAAAAATAAAACAGAATTTGGTCTCTTCATTGGTCTTGAAGGCGATGTTGATGGTATGGTTCATCTCTCTGATCTTGATTGGAATCGCCCTGGTGAACAAGTCATTGATACCTACAATAAAGGAGATATCGTTAAAGCTGTGGTCCTTGATGTTGACGTTGAAAAAGAACGTATCTCTCTTGGAATTAAGCAACTTTCTAGTGATAAAGTTGGAGAAGCAGCAGCAGCAGGTGAACTTCGCAAAGGGGCTGTTGTGACATGTGAAGTGATCGCCGTTAATGATAATGATATTGATGTTAAATTAATTGATCATAACCTTGAAACAACTATTCGCCGTGCTGATCTCGCCCGTGATCGTGATGAACAGCGTCCTGAACGTTTTTCTATTGGTCAAAGAGTTGATGCCCGCATCACCGCATTTGATAAGAAAACACGCAAACTTTCAGTGTCTATCAAAGCTTTAGAAATCGCAGAAGAAAAAGAAGCTGTTGCACAGTACGGTTCTACAGACTCAGGTGCTTCTCTTGGTGATATTCTCGGTGCTGCTTTGAAAAAGCAAGAACAAGATTAATGTTCCATTGTTAAAAGAAATTATCTATAATGTGAGGTCGCTCATTTTTCGGGCGGCCTTTTTTATTTGTTTTAAAAAATTGTTTGCTTATTTCTTCAATTGTATTGTTAAAAATTACAACTATTCTTAAAGAAACAATTTATTTTTTCTTTGAACTGTTCAGTATTAAAATAAAATGCTTACAGCCTATTAAATATGAAGAAACCACATCATTGAATCGAAATAATATGGTATTCACAATATCCTGCATAAAGTATCTTTTTTCTCAACAAACTAAGATTCATCATCTGACTCAAACCAGTGCTCCTCTTCGTTCAACTTATAAATCGCAGGATGAACTTTATAAATTAGGCTATGACATAGCTTCTAAAAAAGAAATCCTCCTTCCTGAATATAAGGGAGAAAATAATTTTCACAAAAGGTTGAATGAAAATGCTAAACTTATTCTCCGTGCCTTTCACACCTGTTATATTGCTGCTCGAAACGATGAAACCATGGCGCCATCTGCTCAATGGCTGCTTGATAATCATTATACCATTGACAAAACGATACAACAACTCCGTCGTAACTTATCTAAGTCTTTCATTAAGCAACTTCCTCTTTATGAACAAAGGGAAGACATACCACGCATTTTTGCGTTAGCTTGGCTTTATATTGCCCATACGGACAGTATATTTTCACAAAAAACACTCACGGCTATGATCAATGGGTTTCAAGAAGTTTGTGCTCTCAAAATTGGTGAATTATGGGCTCTTCCTTCTGTTATACAGATGTTGCTCATCGAAAATGTCCGTCGTCTTGCACTGCGTATTGAACAAACACGCACTATGCGCCAGCTTGCCCATAAAGTTGCTGATAAAATTTCCCTCACTGATAATGAAACAAAATTACATACTCTTTTTACTCGTTATACACCATTCACTGTTTATCCAAGCTTTTCAGCCCATTTATTCTATCGTCTGCGCAGTGCATCTGTGGATTCAACAACCGCATTAAATTGGCTTGAACAGCAATTACAAAACCAAGGCAGTAACCTCGAAATTGCCACAACTGATGAACATATACGCCAAGCAGCAGATGGTGTCACCATGGGCAATATTATCCGTGCACTTAAAGCACTTGGTGATGTTGATTGGGCAGTATGGTTTGAAACTGTTAGTTCTGTAGACTCTATTTTGCATAAAAATAGTGATTTTTCTAAAATTGATGCTCATTCACGCAATATTTATCGACAAGTGATCGAAAAAATCGCTCGCTTTTCACCTCTTAGTGAACAGGAAGTTGCACGAAAAGCGATAGAAATAGCACGTTCTCCTTCTGAAAATACACCTCTGCACTCCTCTGTTGGGTGGTACCTTATTGGTGATGGACGGCATAGTTTTGAAAAAGCATGTGGCTATACTTCACCTTTGCTTATAAAATGGGCACGGTTTTTCTGCTGTTCAAAGATAAGCATTATTACTATTCCTGTTTCTTTTCTCACGCTTATCCTTTTGCTTGCAATCTACGCTCTTTTACAGACATCTGAAACACTCTGGATAACGCTTCTTTTCACTGCTTTAGCGCTGTTTCCTGCTATGGATGCTGCTTTTGCTTTTTTCAACACTGTTGTTTCATGGATTATTCCCTCAAAACAACTCATTGGTTATGAATATAAAAAGGGGATTCCGGAACATGCACGCACAATGGTTGCTGTGCCTACTTTAATCACCTCACGCGACTCTATTGATGAGCAAGTGCGCAATCTTGAAGTGCACTACCTTTCCAATCCCAAAGGCGCCATCCATTTTGCAATCCTCACAGATTGGGTAGATTCTCCCTTAGAGCAAACGCAAGATGATCTTGACTTGCTGTATTACGCGCAAAAGAGTATCGATAAACTTAATTGTCGTTATCATCGTGATGATATCCCTCTTTTTTTCCTTTTACACCGTCGGCGTCTTTATAATCCCAGCGAAAAATGCTGGATGGGATGGGAGCGAAAGCGTGGTAAACTTCATGAACTTAATCTGTTATTAAGAGGTGATAAAAACACCAGCTTTTATCCTCCTAACCCACATCTTCCCATGGATTGCCGTTTTGTTATGACGTTGGATGCAGATACGCGCCTGCCCCCTGAATGTGTCACAAAACTTGTTGGAAAACTGAACCATCCGCTCAACCACCCCACTTTTGATCCTCTCCATGAAAAAATTGTAAAAGGCTATAGCATTTTACAACCCCGTATTACGCCTTCTCTTACCACAGGAAAAGAAACATCCATTTTGCAACGGGTTTTTTCTACCAATCGCGGTATTGATCCTTATGTCTTTGCTGTTTCCGATACCTATCAAGATCTTTTAGGAGAAGGAACTTTTATCGGCAAAGGTCTTTATCATATTGATGCATTTCAGCAAGCACTTAACGGCAAAATCAAAGAAAATACTGTTCTTAGTCATGACCTTTTAGAAGGAGGATATGCACGTACCGCATTGGTGAGTGATGTAGAAGTCATTGAGGATTATCCAATAGCTTATAATGTTGATGTTGCGCGTTATCACCGTTGGGTTCGCGGAGATTGGCAACTCTTGCCTTATCTCTTTTGTCCTCGTCAAATTAGTTCTACGACACGTTGGAAAATACAGGATAATCTGCGCCGTTCTCTCACACCACTGATGTGGCTCATTGCTGCCTTTGCTGGATGGTCTCTTTTGCCATTAAAGAGTGCAATTATTTGGCAAACATTCTTGTTCTTTAGTCTCTTCATTGCACCAATTTTAAGTATCTTACAAACGCTTGTTCCATCCAATATTGGTGATTCTTTACGTGGATATTTTCAATTAATTTTCAATAAAACGACCCTAACTGGCGCAAATATATTTCTTAAAATGACATTTCTTGCTCATTCAGCTTATTTTATGACTGATGCAATTATCCGCACACTTTATCGCATGACGATTTCAAAACAGCACTTGCTTGAATGGAAAACCTCTGCTGCAACAAAATCTATTCCCAATAGCCTTCGCTTCTCTATCTTTACAATGTGGCCAGCAACACTTATGGGTATTCTTGCTATAGCACTTCCTTTCTTTTCCCATAATTTTGCAAGCTTTATTGCCTTACCGTTTGGTCTGACATGGTTTTTTTCACCCTTCATTGCATGGATTGTGAGTCAACCTTCAACATTTCAAGATACTCTTCATAGTTCTTTTGAAGATAAAAAAACACTACGCTCTATTGCACGACAGACATGGCTTTATTATGCAAGTTTTGTCAATGCGCAAAGCAATTATTTGCCCCCCGATAATTTTCAAGAAGACCCTGAACCTCTGATTGCACAACGCACATCTCCGACCAATATTGGGCTTTATCTTCTTTCTGTTATTGCTGCGCGTGACTTTGGCTGGATTAGTTGTCAAGAAACCATTACCCGCATTGAATGTACACTACGTTCTCTTGCTAAAATGAAAAAATTTCGTGGACATCTTTATAACTGGTATGAAACAGATACACTCAAACCTCTTCTACCAACTTATGTATCAACCGTTGATTCAGGAAATCTTGCTGGCCATTTACTGACCCTTGCTTCAGCTTTAAGAGAATGGGCGGAAAAACCTCATGTTTTTATTCAAAGTGATCTGGACGGCTTGCGTGATGTTTATGCTCTTTTGGAAGAAACTGTCAAAGAAATTCCGGATAATCAACCTATTTTACATCCCTTACGTCAACAAATCGAAAAGTACATCAGCAATTTTGATCATTGTATGAGTACTGTCGTAGAAACACCAAACACCATCATTTCTCAGCTTACAGACCTATCCTTTATCGCGCATGATCTTATACACTTAATAGATGAACTTCATCAAAAAGTTCAAACGAAAAAATCTTCTCAAACACTCTCTTGGGCTCAATGTCTTTTAGAAACCTGTAACGCTCACCATCATGATGCTACTGCTGGCTATGACAGTGAAAAATTACGTAAAACATTGAATAGTTTAGCTGTAGAAGCGCGGCAAATTGCCTTGGATATGAAATTTGACTTTTTAGAACAACCTGAACGTCATCTTTTGTCTATTGGGTATCGTGTGCAAGAAAATAAACTCGATGAAAATTGTTATGATTTACTCGCCTCAGAAGCGCGCCTTGCAAGTCTTTTTGCCATCGCAAAAGGCGATATAAAAGTAAAACATTGGTTTCATCTTGGTCGACTCCTCGTCCCCATTGGTTGGAAAGGTGCATTGTTATCATGGTCTGGCTCCATGTTCGAATATCTCATGCCTTCCCTTGTTAT
Source organism: Bartonella sp. ML70XJBT.G (assembly GCF_028618575.1). Taxonomy (GTDB): domain Bacteria; phylum Pseudomonadota; class Alphaproteobacteria; order Rhizobiales; family Rhizobiaceae; genus Bartonella. The sequence goes on from NZ_JAQITA010000004.1 coordinate 84,710, forward strand.
GCACGAACCTTTGGGATCTCTCCTCGATCAAACCAATCGACTGATTATTCATGATCAAATACAATACGCCTATAAACGTGGAGTCCCTTGGGGAATTTCAGAAGCAGCATTTAACGCTCGTGATCAGTTAATGAATTACCAATATGCTCATTTTGGTGTTCCAAGCCTCGGACTCCAACGTGGTCTCTCACGCAATACCGTTATTGCTCCCTATGCTAGTCTTTTAGCAGCACAATATGTTCCTGACCAAACCGTGACCAATTTAAAACATCTCCGTGATCTTGGAGCTTTAGGAACATATGGTTATTACGATTCTCTTGATTTCACCCCCTCACGCGTGAAAACAGGAGAAAAATACGCTGTAGTACGCAATTATTATGCGCATCATCATGGCATGTCCATTCTTGCTATCGATAATGTTATTTTTCAAGGGCGGATGCGTGATCGCTTTCATAGTGACCCAATCATTGAAGCAATCCAATTTTTATTACAGGAAAGAGCACCACATCAAATTCCTATCATTCATAGCAAAGTTATTCATCGCATGCGTAACAATTATCAAGAATTCAACGATGCTCCTTTGCGTATTATCAAAAACCCGCTGCTTAAACCACGTGAAACTTTGCTCTTGTCCAATGGTTCCTATTCTACAATGTTGACAGCCAACGGTTCTGGTTACAGTCGTTGGCATGATTATGCGATTACACGCTTTATTCCCGATGCAACAGAAGATCAACAAGGAACTTTGTTCTTTCTCCGTGATATAGAGAATGGTCGTTGGTGGTCTGTGACTGGTGAGCCAACACGCGTTGTCGGAGAAGATGCAGTCTGCATTTTTACAGATGAAAAAGCTGAATATACAAAAATGGTTGATGGTATCAAATCAACACTTGAATGTCTTATTACCTCTGAAGGATGTGGTGAAGGCAGACGTCTTCAACTTATTAATACAACAAACAAAGACCGTATCATTGAAGTGACCTCTTATGGTGAACTCGCCCTCGCAACAATGGATGCAGATCAAGCACATCCTGCTTTCTCGCGGATGTTTATAGAAACAGAAATTGCTAACGGGAGAAGGACAATTTTTGCTAAGAGGCGCAAACGCTCTCCCCATGATCCTGAAATCCACATTGCCCATTTTGTGACTGGTGATAATATCCAAGAAACAGAAGCTGAAACGGATCGCTTGCAGTTTATTGGTCGAGGACGATCTATTCATCGACCTGCTGCATTTGACCACAATGCGCATTTTCGCAATAGTCAAGGTTGTGTGCTTGATCCCATTATCTCACTGCGATGCCGTGTAAAAATTCCAGCACATGAAAAAGTTGAACTGATTTTTTGGACTTTTGCTGCTCATGCAAAAGAAACACTGCACAATTATATTAAACATTATCGGCAGCCCAATATATTCCAGCAAGAATTTTCAATGGCATGGACACGCTCGCAAGTCTCGCTCTATCAAAGTGGTATCAGCCTTAAAGAAGCTATTACCTATCAAAAATATGCAACACCACTTATTTATCTTGATCGAACATGGCGTCTTTCTTCAAAAAACTTAGCAAAAAATCTTGGTAAACAATCTGATCTTTGGCCAATGTCACTTTCAGGAGACATTCCGCTCTGTCTTCTCAGATTAGATAATGAGGGAGATATCACTGTTCTACGTGAACTTCTCAAAGCACATGAATATTGGCGTATGCGTGGACTTATTGTTGATCTTGTCATTCTTAATGAACAAGCATTTTCCTACATACAAAATACACAACATGCTATTGAATGGGTATGCGAATCCTATCGCCATCACATTCATGATACAGATGAACGCCAACATATTTTCACTCTTCGGCGTGATCAAATGAATGAACAGAGTTTTCAAACTCTTCTTGCTTCAGCACGCATTATTCTTGATGCTCAAAATGGATCTTTGTCTGAACAACTCAAACAACTTGACAATAATGACTTTGATCTCACCATCCATAAAGAACATCAAGAATCCTATTATCAATTAAACGAGCAAAAACATCATCAAGAACGACAAAGTATCATATCAAAGGAGCAAAGCCTCTTTGCTTCTCTTGGTCTTATCGGTCAACAAAAAATTTCACCTCTCCCCATTGATGGAAATGACCTAAAATATTGGAATGGTTATGGTGGATTTAATCATCATAATCATTATGTGGTACGTCTTCATGGGCATACCACCACACCACAACCATGGATTAACATCATTGCTCATAAAAACTTTGGCTTCCATGTCTCTGCTGAAGGAGCGCTCTTTACTTGGGCAAATAATAGCCGTGATTATCAACTAACCCCTTGGAGTAATGATCCCATTTCTAACCGTCCAGGAGAAGCACTTTATCTTGTAGACCGCCTTTCTTTAAAACGGTTCTCACCCGTTTCTGCCGTTGAATGTGATGAAAATGTTGTCTATGAGGCTTGCCATGGTTTTGGATTTTCAACCTTTAAATCTACACATACAGAGATCGCCTTAGAGCTCACCCATATACTCGATCCAGAAAAACCAGTACGTCTTTCACGACTCACCCTTAAAAATAACGGGAAAAAATCACGCAGTTTACGCCTTTATAATTATGTTGAATGGGTTTTGGGCAATGTCCGTACAAAATATGCACCTTTCATACTCCCCTATTATGATCCTATACGTGGTGCACATTTTATCCAAAATCCCTACCACATCGACAAATCTCAACAAGTGGCATTTTTATCTGCTTCCCAATTACCAACAAGTACGACTACTGATCGCACTGAATTTATCGGTGTAACGGGAACAGTGATACATCCTCACGCGATCCGTAAAGCCAATGCTCTTTCAAATACAGTTGAAGCAGGATGTGATCCTTGTTCAGCATTTTCCTATGATATTGATCTTCTCCCAGGACAAACAAAAGAAATCGTTTTCTATCTTGGCAATGCTGAAAATAGGCAAGAAGCGGAAAATTTACTAGACAAGGTGCGTGCAAGCGATTTTGAAATTTTGCTCACACAACAAAAACAGCAATGGGATGATTTTGTTTCTCCATTCCAAGTTAAAACACCTGACCCCTCTTTTGATCTTATGGTCAATCATTGGCTTCCTTATCAAATTTACGCTTGCCGTATGATGGCACGCGCTGCCTTTTATCAAGCAAGTGGTGCATTTGGCTTTCGCGACCAGTTACAAGACAGCTTGTCCTTATTATTATTGAACCCGAAACTGGCGCGTGAACAATTGTTAAACGCCGCAGCACATCAATTTCTCGAAGGCGATGTACAACATTGGTGGTTGCCTGATACAAACGCCGGTGTTCGCACGCGTATTTCTGATGATATTGTTTGGCTTGCTTATGGCACAGCACTTTATGTCAACACCACTGGTGATAGCATATTTCTTGATACCCCTATTGCTTTTATTGAAGGAGATTCTCTTAACAATGAACAACAAGACGCTTATTTTAAGCCCATACAATCCTTAAAGGTTGCAACAATTTATGAACATTGTGCTTTGGCTTTAGATCTTGCTATCAAACGCTGTGGACCACACGGACTTCCTCTTATTTTAGGCGGCGATTGGAATGATGGCATGAATTTGGTAGGTATTAAAGGAAAAGGGGAAAGCACGTGGTTGGGATGGTTTCTTGGTACTACACTCCAAGCATTTATCCCCCTTGCCCAAAAACGGAGTGACAACACCCGTGTTGAGACATGGCGTGCATATCTTGAACGTTTAACCAAATCCTTAGAAGAAAACGGTTGGGATGGTGCTTGGTATCGGCGTGGTTATTTTGATGATGGTACACCTCTTGGCTCTCAAATCAATGATGAATGCAAAATTGATACCATTGCTCAATCTTGGGCTGTTATTTCGCAAATGGCATCGCTTGAGCGCCAAAAACAAGCAATGGCATCAATGCTTGAACAGCTGTATGACGAAAAATGCGGTCTTATACGTCTTTTCTGGCCACCTTTTGATAAATCTCCTCTCGAACCCGGTTATATAAAAGGTTATCCTCCAGGTATTCGAGAAAATGGTGGTCAATATACGCATGGTGCCATTTGGAGTATTTTGGCGCTTGCCCAAATGGGTGAAAGCGATAAAGCTTATGCTTTATTTTCTGCCATTAACCCGATTACCCACGGGCAAAATCCTGAAATTTATCGTGTGGAACCTTATGTTATGGCCGCAGATATTTACGCCGTTGAACCATATCGTGGACAAGGAGGTTGGACATGGTATACAGGCTCAGCAGGCTGGTTCTACCGCGCCGCAACACAAGCCATTCTTGGGATTAATCGTCAAGATGATCAATTATTCTTAGAGCCACATTTACCTTCTTCATGGTCTGAATATGAAGCAAAAATGAAATTTTATGATGCCATTTATACCATCACCGTAAAATGGGGAGTTGAAAATATGCTTCATGTTGATGATAAAAAATATGCTCATACTCAAGCAAGAATAAAATTGGAAAAAACAGGAAAACATGAAATCATATGCGTTCTTCAATCCTCAAAACAGAAAAGATAAAAGGCTTTTTTTTATTCTTGCTCAAGACCTTAGAGTTGTTATAGTTTTTCTCATTCCTATATGTATTTTGTTGGCCTATGTGGATTTTGTTGGAGCACAATAATTTTATATTCTGTAAGACTGAAAGAACGAGGGTTATGAATCATCCAGATATTGCGAGGCGTGTATACAATCACACTTGGAAACTTGATCCTATTATTCGTTCATTGCTCGATACGGATTTTTATAAACTTCTTATGGTACAGATGATCTGGGGGCTTTATCCTCATGTCAATGTTACTTTCTCCCTTATAAACCGCAGCAAAACAATACGTCTTGCCGATGATATTGATGAAAGTGAACTGCGTGCTCAACTTGATCACGCCTTGAGCTTGCGCTTTACAAAAAAAGAAATGATTTGGCTTGCTGGTAATACATTTTATGGGCGTAAACAAATTTTCGAACCAGATTTTCTTCATTGGCTTGAGAACTTTCAACTCCCAGAATATGAACTTACCCGCAAAGATGGTCAATATATCCTTCATTTTCATGGTCCGTGGGCTCATAGTTCCATGTGGGAAATCCCCGCTCTTGCTATTATCAGTGAATTACGTTCACGTGCCGCTATGAAAAACCTCGATCGTTTTGCTCTCGATGTGCTTTATGCACGCGCTAAAGCAAAAATGTGGAGTAAAGTTGAACGCCTTAAAAAATTACCTGATATTAAAATATCTGATTTTGGTACAAGGCGTCGTCATTCCTTTTTATGGCAACGCTGGTGTGTTGAAGCATTAAAAGAAGGTATTGGCAATTCTTTTACCGGAACTTCTAATGTTCTTTTAGCCATGGATACAGATTTAGAAGCTCTTGGAACCAATGCCCATGAATTGCCCATGGTTATTGCTGCTCTTGCAGAAAATGATGATGATCTACACAGAGCACCCTATAAAGTCTTGCAAGATTGGAATCGCTATTACGGTGGAAATCTCCTCATTGTTTTGCCCGATACCTTTGGCACAGAAGCATTTTTGCGCAATGCACCAGATTGGGTCTCTGACTGGACAGGGTTTAGGCCTGACAGTGCTCCTCCCATCGAGGGAGGTGAACGCATTCTTCAATGGTGGAAGGAAAAGGGAAAAGATCCACAGGAAAAATTATTGATTTTTTCTGATGCACTTGACGTCGATACAATCGAAAAAACCTATCACCACTTCCATGGAAGAGTACGCATGAGTTTTGGCTGGGGAACAGACTTGACGAATGATTTTGCAGGATGTTCCCCCCAAGAAATTGCAACTTTTGATGCCCTGTCCCTTGTTTGTAAAGTCACCCATGCTAATGGTCGACCAGCCGTAAAACTTTCAGATAATCCTGAAAAAACCATTGGTGATCCACAAGAAGTACAGCGTTACCTCAATTTTTTTGGCAATGAAAAACGTATTGCGAGATCTATAAAAACTTAGCTGCTTGCTAATTTAAAAAATGAATATATTGATACCGTGATCATTTACCATTCCCTATTTGGAATGAGAATACAACGTAAAACAATTTCTTATTTCAAGTGTTTTCCATTATATAAAAAAAATCTGTTACTTGTTTGTCATAAAAAGAATGAATCTATGCATAAAAACTTTTTGAAAAGAGACTTGATTACTTTCTCTCAACTCTCTGTAAGGCAAAAATACTTATAACATGAGAACAGGCTTCAGATAATCGCTGGTCTGTTACTTTATAAATAAAAAAATGATGACGTTTAAAAGAGCTCTCATTATTCATACTATTCATAGAAAATATTGAAAACTAAAAGAGGATAAAGTACATCACTGATGGATAGGGCCAAGGTAGATTTTAGTCATCATTTACTTGCAAAAATACCCCCTCTGAAAGCTGCTCTCATTTCTTATCAATGTATTTTACGCATATTGAGTTATAAGGTATTTGCAGATAATCTTTTTTTTATAAAATTATTTCACCCACATGTTATCTTATCATAAATTATCCTAAAAGCATTCTCTTATAGATATCTTTGTTATGTAAGCATCTCCCTCAAATTTTGGAGTTAAAAAACTATCACATAACTCTCACAAATCTGCGAAAATCAAAAAACTGCTCGGTTTATAACTCCTTTACTTTCTATCACTACGAAGATGGACGCGTTAAGATATAAAGAACAATAAACAGTAAAAGTGCAGCAACCAATAAAGCAAGCCACAAAGCAGGATGCGTTATCACTAAAAAAGATAAAAAACCACCTGCTATACTCACCAATGCCAAAATTTTAACAAATGTGGAAATAGCTCTCTTTTCCTCCCATTGCTTAATGGGTGGGCCAAAAACGCGATGATTATTCAGCCAACGATGAAAACGTGGCGATGAACGAGCAAAACACCATGAAGCAATTAATAAAAACGGCACAGTTGGCATAATAGGTAATACTATACCGATAATTGCCAATATAATCATTGCCCAACCTGCTACATAATAGCAAATACGCAAGGGGTGAGATATTTTAAAATCTTTTTTCATCCTCTCGTACTATTTCTCTCCATATTTTCCTGCTTTTGCATGCTCTAGAGCACAATCATTTATACGACTTTATACGCAAGTGTATTTTCTTCGATAACTTCTTTTAAAGCAAAAACAGCTTACGCAATATGATGATCATTTTTAAATTTTCAAGAAATATGAATAAATTTTTAGAAAAAGAAAAAATAAAAAGGCTGCAGAATAAATCAATGCAGCCTCTTAGTTACGAATGCAGTGTTGGGAGGAGAATACATACTGCATTCATTTGCCAGATGTTAGGAGGAAAATAATCTAGCGAGGTGCTTTCTAGTTAAAACAAACATGAGAGACAATACACAAAAATGCATGGCTGATATGCATGAACTTTAGAAATCTCAAATTTCCTGAACCGTAGCGCGACGAAAAAAAACTGACATGAAAATCGCAATAAAAATCAATGTCAAAATCAATACGATCGTAGAAGCGGAATCAGAACCAATAAACAAACTGAGATAAATTCCTAAAAAACCAGAAAAAGCTGCAACAAGTATAGCAATCACCAACATAAAAGAAAATCGCTTCGTAATAAGATAAGCGATTGCTCCTGGTGCTATAAGTAAAGAAATAACCAGAACAATACCCACAGCTTTCAAAGCTGCAACAATTGTGAGAGAAATCATTGTTAAGAGAGTATAGTGAAGTAATGATATTCGCAATCCCATAGCACGACCTTGAACGGAATCAAAAATATACAGCATAAAATCGCGCCATTTTGCTCCTAAAATAAAGGTAACAACAGCAGAAATAATTGCCGTCTGTGTAATATCAAGCCAGTTAACACCCAACAAATTACCAAATAGAATATGATTCAAATCTAAACTGCTATAAATAGATGTGGCCAAAACAAGCCCTAAACCAAACATCGATGAGAAAACAACGCCCATCACCGTATCCTGTTTGATCCGACTATTGCTTCCTAAAAAACCTGTTGCAAGCGCACAAATCATACCTGCGACAAAAGCTCCGCAAGTAATCAAAGTCATGGTAATATTTTCTGAACGCATATGCTGAAGCCAAGCAAACGGTAAAGAAGTCAAAAATGCTATCACCCACGGCGTCGTCATATAACCCACAACAACACCAGGAAAAACAGCATGAGAAATGGCGTCGCCTAACAGTGCCCATCCTTTCAAAATCAGAAAACAAGAAAGCATCGCCATAGGAATAGAAAGGATCATGACAATAAGCATGCCTTTCAACATAAAAGAAAATTGAAAAGGAAGTAGTAATTGATCAATCATGACAATATCACACCTTTTTTGGCCGCATTTATACGCAAACGTGCAGCAATAAACCCGTGTTTAGGAGCAAAAACAAAAGCTAACATAAATAAAAATGCTTGAAAAAGCACAACAACACCACCTGTTTGCGCATTTAAAAAGTAACTCACATAAACACCTAATACACTTGTGACGGTCCCGATTATAACTGCAATGATCAAAACATTTACAAAGCGATCACTTAAAAGATAAGCCGTTGCCCCAGGCGTCACCACAAGGCAAATGACCAAAAATGCTCCAACTGTTTGCATAGCAGCAACAGTACAAGCAGCAAGCAAGGTGAAAAAGAGAATCTTTAAAAACTTTACATTCAGTCCAATGGCACGCGCATGTGTCTCGTCAAATAAAGAAACAAGAAGATCTTTCCATTTTAACAGCAATATAAGTAAAGAGAAAAAACCAATAAAAGCCAATTGGATAATATCTGATGAACTCACTGCTAAAATATTTCCTAAAACAATTGTATCAATATTCACAGCCATTGGCTTTAATGATTTAAGAAACAACCCAAAAGCAAAAAAAGAAGAAAAAATAAGACCAATAATCGTATCTTCTTTGAGTTTTGTCCGTTGATTAAAAAACAGCATCGCTGCTGCTGCAAGCCCACCAGAAAAAAAAGCTCCAAGCGCAAAAGGTAAACCTAAAAGGTAAGCCCCTGCTACACCAGGAACAATCGAATGGGAAAGCGCATCACCAATAAGCGACCAACCTTTTAACATCAAAAACGCAGAAAGAAAGGCACAAACACACCCAACTAATCCAGAAACCCACATCGCATTAACCATGTACTGATAGCTCAGTGGCTCAAGCAACCAAGAAATCATGCAACGTGCTCCATTCTTTGAATATTCTCATGAAGAGCAGAGCGGTTTGCCCCCGTGAAACCATCATTTTTGTTCACAGCTTGAAGATCAAAAATATGATGATGCAAAGCACCACCAAAAGTTTTTTCCAGATTTTCCTTTGTAAAGACGGTTTCAGTTAACCCAGAAGCCAAAACTGTTCCCTTGATTAAAACTGTATGGTCACAAAACTCACGAATAGAACCTAAATTATGCGTAGAAACTAATATCACTGCCCCCTCTTTACGAAGATCCTGTAATAAAGCAATGATTTTATCTTCTGTTGTGACATCAACCCCTGTAAATGGCTCATCTAATAAAATTGCTTTTGCCTGCTGGGCAAGAGCGCGTGCTAGAAAAACACGCTTCTTTTGCCCACCAGAAAGTTCGCCAATTTGGCGCTTGGCAAATGCCAACATATCAACCCGTTCTAAGGCAACACGAACTGCTTCATAATCTCGTGAGCGTGCATAACGAAAGAAATTCATATGACCATACCGCCCCATCAAGACAACATCTTCAACGAGAACAGGAAAATTCCAATCAACATCTTCACTTTGGGGAACATAAGCAATAAGGTTTTTTTTCAAAGCTGTATCAACAGGCAAACCAAGCATGCGAATTTTCCCTTTTGAGGGGCGGACAAACCCCATAATAGCTTTAAATAACGTTGACTTCCCTGATCCATTCACGCCAACCAATGCCGTAATAGAACCTGTTGGACTTTCAAAATTCACTTCACGTAAAGCCGTATGTCCATTACGATAAGTTACTGTTACCCCTTGGGCAAATATTCCAGATCCCGTCATTGGCTTTTTACTCCCTCTAATAAGGCACTGCTAATACGCCCACTTGTGACGCGTAATAAATCAATATAGGTTGGTACTTCACCATTTTTCTCACTCAGAGAGTCAACATAAAGCACACCACCGTATTTAGCCCCTGTTTCTCTGGCAACTTGCTTAGCAGGCGCTGGAGAAATAGTGCTTTCAGAAAAAACGGCATGGATATTGTATTTACGAACCATATCAATAACATGCTTAACCTGCTGTGGTGTTCCTTGCTGATCCGCATTAATGGGCCATAAATAAAGTTCTTTTAGATCAAAATCACGCGCTAAATAGCTAAATGCACCCTCACTGGTGACAAGCCAACGCTTATCTTGCGGTACTGCTTCTAATGCAGTCCTGATTGGGTCAATCGTTGCGCGAATCTTCTGCTTATAAATTTCAGCATTTTCTTTATAAATAGCAGCATGCTCAGGATCATACTTTACAAAAGCATCGCGAATATTATCAACGTAGATCAAAGCAGAAGTGGGTGACATCCAAGCATGAGGATTGGGCTTGCCGCTAAAGGGACCTTCACCAATTTTAATGGGTACAACACCTTTGGAAACAACCACACTTGGAACATCCTTGATATTTTGAAAAAACTTTTCAAACCAAAGCTCCAAATCTAATCCATTCCACAAAACAAGATTGGCTCCTTGTGCGCGCATAAGATCGCGAGGAGTGGGTTGATATTCATGAATTTCAGCACCTGGTTTCGTGATCGATTCAACATCAGCAGCATCACCCGCTACATTGCGCGCCATATCAGCAATGATAGTGAATGTCGTAACAGCTTTAAATTTACCTGCACATAAGGCAAAATTGGGAGCAAAAAAAACAAGACTCCCAAAAACTATCGTGAAAAACGTCCTTACCTTCATTGCTTCTCTCTTTCCTTCATATGCCCTCTCTCCTTATTGCGAATAATTTGCATTATCATTTAGCAATAACAGTTATATTTTATATTTGCAATGAAAGATTATCAGAAATCATAACTTTTCAAGATGTTTAAAAATCGTCTTTTTCATCTTGAAAAACTTAATGACTTCAAGTGAGCCTGCTTTAATAAGAAAATCACCTTTCAAGAAACTCTATAACTCTTGAATGCAAAAAGGGAGCATTCAAAAATGCTCCCTTTTTATAAAGGGTCCAAGAACCAAGAGAAGATAAGAATACTCAACAGCGCAAATATGCGCCTGTCATCTTCGTGACATTTTCCACTACTTTCAAGGCAAGACCTTCTAGATCTTCATCTGTTAGAGTCCGTTCCATGGGTTGAAGAGTTACTTCAATGGCAACAGATTTTTTATCTTCACCAAGGCTTGAATCTTCAAAAATATCAAAAACCTGTACAGAATGAATAAGCTTTTTGTCCGCTCCACTCGCCGCACGCACGATAAGAGAAGAAGCAACCGTTTTATCGACGACAAAAGCAAAATCACGCCGCACCATTTGGAAAGGCGATAATTTCAACGGAGAACGACTTTTTGTCATTTTTTTCTTTGACTCTGGAATTTGATCAAGAAAAATTTCAAAACCACAAACAGGACCACTAACATCTAGTTTTTCCAATGTAGCAGGATGAAAAACACCAAAAAAACCAAGGATAATCTTTGATCCAAGTTTTATGACCCCTGAACGACCAGGATGATACCAATCCGGTGCTCCAACTTCAATTTGTAGCTTGCCACTCTCTATACCACATGCTTCTAAAACAGCCAATGCATCAGCTTTTGCATCAAAAACATCAATGGCTTTTGCATTCCCATGCCAAAAGCGTCCTGCCCCTTCAAATCGTTCTGTTCCACGACGTATACCACCGGCAACACGTTGTTGCGTATCTGGAGTATCACCCTCATAGATATTGGAAACTTCAAACAAAGCAAGATCTGAGAAGCCTCGATCAGCATTGCGCTGTGCCGCCACCAACAAACCAGGCAAAAGAGAAGGACGCATAATGGACATATCAGCAGAAATAGGATTTATTAATTTAAGCTGTGCCTGACCACCTCCAAAAGCCAATGCTTGTTTTTCAGAAATAAAAGACCAAGTCACGGCCTCCTTCATACCACGATGCGCTAAAACCAAACGTGCAACACGTGCACGAAGTTGCGAAACTGTTAAAATCGGACCTTCGCTTTCTATAAAATTTTCCAATGGAATAGGCTTAATTTTATCTAGCCCATAAATCCTCATTACCTCTTCCACTAAATCAGCTTTACCAGTAATATCAGGGCGCCATGTGGGCACTTTAACCGTAACCACATCTCCTTTTCCTTCAACACAAAAGCCAAGTTTTGTTAAAATGGTTACAGCTTGTTCACGCTCTATTGACAAATTTGTTAAACGTTTAATTTCAGAAAAAGGAAAAGCAATCTGTTTGACTTCTGGTTTTTGATAACCAACAATCCTCTTCTCAGATACTTCACCACCACAAAAGCGTAAGGTAAGTTCTGTGGCAATTTCAAGCCCTGTTTCCATAAAAGCTGGATCAACACCCCGTTCAAACCGATAACGGGCATCACTGATAAGACCTATTGTGCGACCAGTCCGTGCAATACTCTGTGCATCCCAAAGCGCTGACTCAATAATAACGCGCCGCGTCGTCTCATCACAACTTGTTCGCTCACCACCCATGATCCCAGCAATGGAAACAACCCCCTCTTCATCGGCAATGACACAATCTTTAACACTCAAATGATAAATTTTTCCATTAAGCGCTTGAAGCTGTTCACCTTCACGCGCACAACGTACATGCAAATTGCCTTTAATCTTGTCGGCATCAAAAACATGAAGCGGACGACCAAGATCAAAACTGATGTAATTGGTCATATCCACCAGCGCATTAATCGGTCTTAAACCTATGGCATTTAAACGTTTTTGCATCCATTGCGGCGATGCACCATTTTGAACATCACACACTTCACGCCAAGCAAAACCTAAACATAATGGCGCGCTTTGCGAAAAATCTAAAGAAACATCAAGCAATGTCTCAAAGCTCACGTCGAATTGTGGCAAAGATAATTCTTTTAATTTTCCAATTCCAGCAGCAGCAAGATCACGGGCAATACCGCGAACACCTGTGCAATCAGAACGATTGGGTGTCAAACCAATATCAATAATTGGATCATCTAAACCGGCGTAAACCGCAAAAGATTCCCCAATCGGTGCATCTTCTGGCAGCTCAATAATCCCGTTCTGTTCCCCTGATAATTCAAGCTCGGCCCCCGAACACATCATCCCAAAACTTTCAACACCGCGAATTTTACCCACCGATAATGTCACATCAAGTCCTGGTACATAAGTGCCTGGTAAAGCAAGAACACCCACAAGTCCAGCACGTACATTTGGTGCCCCACAGATAACTTGTAGAGGTGTAGCAGACCCTGTATCTACCGATAAAATCTGAAGTTTATCTGCATCAGGATGTTTTACTGCCGTTAAAACTTTCGCAATGACAAACGCTTTTAAAGAAGAACGGTCATCAACATGATCAACCTCAAGACCTATAGCCGTTAGCTTCTCACAAATTTCATCCAAAGATGCATCTGTTTCTAAGTGATCTTTTATCCACGACAATGTAAATTTCATTTTAAAACCTCACATTAAAGCTTCTGATAAGATCACACATTTCTCAAACTAGGAAAAAAAGCTGGCATATCAAAACAGCGAAAACCATAATGATCTAACCAACGCAGATCCGCATCAAAAAACGCCCGTAAATCAGGCATACCGTATTTTAACATGGCAATGCGGTCAATGCCCATGCCCCAAGCAAAACCTTGATATTCATCAGGGTCTAAACCAACATTTTTTAAGACATGGGGATGCACCATTCCGCATCCTAAGATTTCTAACCAATCCTGCCCTTCCCCAAATTTTACTTCTGAACCAGAGCGATCACATTGAATATCAACTTCCATAGACGGTTCGGTAAAAGGAAAAAAAGAGGGGCGAAAACGCATCTTTACAGAGGGAACTTCAAAAAAAATTTTACAAAAAGTCTCATGAAGCCCCATCATATGGGCAATGGTCGAGGTTTTATCAATAACAAGACCCTCTACCTGATGAAACATAGGAGAATGCGTTGCATCTGAATCCATACGATAGGTTTTCCCAGGAATAATAATACGTATCGGAGCCTTCTGCTTTTCCATGGTACGAATTTGGACAGGGGATGTATGGGTGCGTAATAATTTCCGCTCTCCTGTTTTATCAACATCAAAAAAGAAAGTATCATGCATTTCACGCGCTGGATGACCTTCCGGAAAATTCAATGCCGTAAAATTATAATAGTCTGTTTCAATATCTGGACCCTCTGCAAGAGAAAAACCCATTTTCGTATAAATAGCGATAATTTCCTCAATGACCTGTGAGATCGGATGAATACGCCCCCGTTCCATAGGCGAAGAACGCACGGGCAAAGTGATATCCACCTTTTCACGAGACAGGCGTGCATCCATTGCTTGACGTCTTAAAAGATCACGTCTTTGTGTCCATAATTCTAAAATGCGATTTTTCGACCCATTAAGAGCTGGACCAACTTTTTGGCGCTCTTCAGCATCCATCTTCCCTAGTGCTTTTAGTCTTTCAGAAATACTGCCTTTTTTGCCTAACGCCGCAATACGCACTGCTTCTAGCGCTTGTTCATCGCAAGCCCCCTCTAAAGCTAAACAAATTTCTTGTTCCAGACGCTCAATATCGCTCATATTTTTGCCTATTGTTTTTGAATAGAAAAAACCCCGCACCAGAAATAACCAGTACGGGATCCCAAATAAATGTATGCTTTAAGAGAACACGACTGGCTTATTTGACAGCGCCTTCAAAAGCATTAGGCGTTGTGTTTTTCAAATATTCTAAAGCCTTCTTTGCAGAAGCAACCAAAGCAGAAAATGCTGCCTTTTCATGAATTGCTATATCTGAAAGAACTTTACGATCAACCTCAATACCCGCTTTTGACAAACCATCAATAAAGCGCCCATAAGTTAGACCTTCTGCACGAACCGCCGCATTAATTCTCTGAATCCATAAAGCACGGAAATTACGTTTCCTATTTTTACGATCACGATAAGCGTACTGCTTTGAACGATCAACTGCTGCCTTAGCTGCACGAATGGTATTTTTACGACGACCATAAAAACCTTCCGCCTGTTTCAAAACTTTTTTGTGTTTAGCGTGCGCTGTTACACCTCTTTTTACACGTGCCATGTAATACTCTCCTAAAAATCAAAAGCGTAAGGTTTAAAAACCATTTGGCAAATAATACTGAATCACTTTTTTAGCATCTGGTTCACTCAAAACCATTGTGCCACGTGCATCGCGAATGAACTTATTCGAACGTTTAATCATGCCATGGCGTTTACCTGCAGCTGCTACTTTAACTTTGCCTGACGCAGTGATTTTAAACCGCTTCTTAGCGGATGATTTGGTCTTCATCTTGGGCATTTTGCTACTCCATACAATATTTATTCATTTATATAATTTCATTTTATTTCACATAATTCATTAAAGTGAACTTCTTTATTCAAGCGGACCAACGCTTGAACAAGCATTTAAACAGCCACGGCATGCCCTGCCGGACAGTTCCAACGGCATTTCATAAGCTAGTCTACACAAAATAGCAAGAGTGTATCAAAAAAAAACGGGAGCTCCATTGCCTTGAACTTCAACCAAAGGTGCTGGAATTGCATTCGTTTTTATTGCTGCTTTACAGAGATCAGCAATAATGCATCGCATACATTGTGCTTTGCGCGCTTGGCAAACATAACGCCCATGTAAAATAAGCCAATGATGCGCATGATGCAGATAATGAACCGGTATAATCTTGAGCAACTTTTCTTCAACAATCTCTGGTGTTTTACCAGGCGCCAAACCAAGACGGTTGCTAAGGCGTAAAATATGTGTATCTACCGCCAATGTAGGCTGACCAAAAGCGATATTTAAAACAACATTCGCTGTTTTACGCCCCACTCCAGGAAGGGACATAAGTGCTTCACGTGTATCAGGAACTTGACCGCCATAGTGATCAATTAAAAAGCGACAAAGTGTATAAACATTACGCGCTTTTGCACGCCAAAGACCAATGGTGCGAATATGGCGTGCAATTTCTTCTTCTCCTAAAGCAATCATTTTTTCCGGACGATCAGCGAGACGAAATAATTCTTTTGTTGCTTTGTTAACACTCATATCTGTCGCTTGAGCCGAAAGAACAACAGAAATTAAGAGCGTAAAAACATCTGTATAGATAAGATCACTCTGAGGAGCCGGACGTTGGACAGAAAAACGCCGAAATATTTCTTCAATTTCATCTTCCCTGTACAATGTTCCAGAGGATTTTTGCGTCTTCGACACTTTTTTCGTCCTTTGAGCCATTGAACTCTCTCAATCTTCTCTCTTGAAGTTATCATTCATACTTGCCATATGAGAAACATGTAGAAAACACTTTTTATAGAGCTTGGTCAAGAAAAGCCGCTTTGAAGAGGACATTCACAATGACACATGTGACGCCTTTCTCCAATCCCTTTCTTTTAGGATTTGAAACGGTAGAAAAAACATTGCGACGTATTAGCAAAGCTGATGAGACTTATCCAGCTTATAATATTGAGCGTTTACACAAAAACGATGACACAAACTATATACGGATAACTCTGGCTGTTGCTGGATTTAAAGTCAATAATCTCAATATCTTGCTCGATGATAATCAACTGATCATTCATGGTAAACAAACAGACAATCAAAATCATCAATATTTGTATCATGGTATAGCAGCGCGCCAATTTCAACGGACCTTTGTTCTCGCCGAGGGAATGGAGGTTACAAATGCGGAGTTGAAAAATGGTCTTTTATCAATTAATCTACATCAACCAAAAGCAAAAAAACAAATAAAACAAATTCCGATTAAAGTGAGCAGTGCTTAAATCATAAAAGCCAAAGCATAAAGGAATAGAGAAATGGGAGAACATAAACAAAGCTTTTCGTTGCAGAATATGTCCTACTCTGAAGTAGGGCAAATTGCTTATTTAAAAAAAGTTTGTACTGATGACCTCGCTAAAAATTTTCCAGATCTTCCACCAATGACTCCAGGTATTACAATATGGGCTCTTTTTGGTGAAACAGGTTATCCAATTATTTTGTCTGATGAGCGCTCTATTGCTCTTGCCGGAGCCAATGAACATGAGCTACAAATTGTAACTCTACACTAAACTGTTTAGAAAAATAATTTAAGATTTTTATAAGCTTTGTCGCTCTTTCTTAAGAGCGAGGAGCGATAAGTCTTTTTATAGAAAAGCTGGAAGAAAATCATTTGAGTTTCAGGAATGGCGTAACTGTTTTGATAAAGAAGTTTAGCTGCGCTTAATTTCCTGATATCTTTTTAGACTATCAATTTAAATGGCGCCCGTTCTTTCTTTTATACTCTGTTGTTTGACTTTTATAAAAGATGAGAGCTTTTCTGATTCATGCTGTTTATTATATTCTGTTAGCAATCTTTTACATTGGCTTTTTATCTTTTATTATTTGCATTTTCTTTTTAATAAAGATTTTTATAAAAATTCTCCCTCTTATGTTCTCAAACACACTGAAGAATTGCTTGGTCATAGGGAGAAATTAATGCATGTAAATTTAAAAAATGCATTTGATTGATAATCATAATTCATTGTTTGCATATCGAATGAGAGATCTGAATACCATAAGATTCTTTCATTTTAAATCTCTCCTATGTTGAATCAATCAAAGTATTTTCTGGCATGTTACACGCAAGATCAGCAAATGGATAAGAACCATTTTAAAAAGGCGTAAAATGCCTCTTATGAATTGTCTTGATGTAAAAGCTGTCGCAACATGGGGGCTGTAAAGAGAATGATAGTGACCAATGGCCCCTGCATAAGCGTAAAAATTGTGGTGCCCAATGGATTTTATTCTTTCACTCTCCACGAGCACTCTCGTGAAATTGATTTGAAATCATGAGGAGATATCCCTCTAAAACCAAACCTGATCGTTTTACTGATGAGAAGTTCTATACTGAAACCAATTGCAAAACCATCTCAATTCTTGTTGATATTTTTATAATCCTCCCTAGCGCCGCCCACATGTTTTTAATTGCTGCTCATATTGTTTAGACATTCTTGCCATACGCTGCGCTGCCTGTATAAGTGCACCATTTGCATATCCTCGGCTACGCGCATAAGCACCATGCCCCATATGATAATTTAAATAAAGGCTATAGGCATCATCAAATCTCACACCATTGCGCTCCACACTTTGGCGATGATACCAAGCCACAAAATCAGCGGCATCGGCAAAATTTGTACGCCATGCTAAAGACCTCCCCGTAGAGCGAAGATACATTGCCCATGTACTGTCAAGCGCTTGAGAGTAACCATAAGCTGTCGACCGACGCTTCCATGGAATAAAACCAAGCAATTTTGTGCGTGGTGGACGTGCATTGTGGCGGAAGTTTGATTCCAACTTAATGGTTGCAAGAATAATAGGCATCGGAATTCCATAACGCATTTCTGCTCTTTTGGAAGCCTTTCCCCAATTATCAAAAAAACCATCTTTTTGTGCTAAAATAGCACAAGCATTATTTGTATGGATCGGGGAAGTTGTTGCACACCCTTCCAGCAGAAACACCAATGCCCCTAAAAACAAAAGGTGTCGCATATTTTCTCTTTCTTTCATGAGGAAATCATGAAAGATGAATACTAAAAAATGATTACCAATCCATAAAAGAGCATAACAATAGTTGTGATTACTGAAAAGCTGGTTTTATTCCTCATCAACCAAACGTAATGTTTGTGATTGAACAGATGTTGTCATGTCCGTTGGTTCAGCATGATTATCTTTTAATTGAAAATTTTCAATGCGGTTAGCACGTTTCATAATTTTGGAGGATGATATTAAAATTCCCTCTATATCTTCACCCGCTTTGTAAAAATGCTTCTGTAATGCGCGAACACGGGTATCCATTCTTCCAAAATCTTCCATCAATTTTGCTACTTCCGACTGAATTAAATGCGCTTGTTCACGCATCCGCGCATCTTTCATAATGGTTTGTACAACCTGAACGGATAACATCAACAAAGAGGGAGATACAATGATCACATGTGCTTTATTGGCTTTTTGTACCAATGGCTCAAAATCCTCATAGATTGTGGCAAAAATCGATTCCGATGGAACAAAGAGAAAAGCCGTATCATGTGTTTCTCCAGGGATGAGATATTTTTGGGCAATATCACGAATATGAACTTCCATATCGGTACGAAATTGGCGTTCTGCCTCTTGACGTTCTTGTGCAGATGCTGCTTTACGCATGGCATTCCAAGCCTCTAGAGGAAATTTAGCATCAACAACCAAGGAGGGTGATTTATTCGGCATATGAATAAGACAATCTGGTCGCTTTCCATTGGAGAGAACTGCTTGAAAAACATAAGCATTGACTGGTAGAGCATCGGCAATAATTGCTTCCATCCGTCCTTGACCAAAAGTACCACGCGTTTGCTTATTGCTTAAAATGGCTTGTAGTTGAACGACTTGCCCCGTAAGTGACTGAATATTATTTTGCGCTGCATCAATAACCGCTAAACGTTCTTGCAAACGATTTAAATTTTCATAAGTTGATTTGGTCTGTACCTGAAGGGTTTGACCTAAATTAACTGTCATGCCATTGAGTTGCTCACTGAGTGACTTATTCAATTCAGCCTGCCTTTGACCAAAAATTTCTGCCATTGTTTGCATTCGTCCTTGCATTTCAGCTTGTGTTTTGAGCAATGTGGCCATCTGTATTTGTGCTTCACGGGCACACTTAGCAGCTTCGCTTTCCAAAAATGCCTTTTTTCGGTGAGAATAAATCAATATAAAAAATGCCAAACATACAAGCAGCAATAAAAGCAGAGCACTCAGTCTTGTAAAAGACTCATCAGAGAGCATAAAAGAAAAAAACGAATCAAGCATAAGGTACAATATAACGTGCTTATCGTAAAAAGTGCGAAAATCCGTTATTCAATATTGACCCACAACAATGGATTGATTAATCTGTGCCCCATGCCAATGAGATCTTTAGTTATTTTACCTGATCCGATTTTACGGGAAGTATCGAAACCTGTTGAGCATTTTGATGAAGCTCTCCAAACGCTTGCTGATGATATGCTGGAAACGATGTATCATGCTCAAGGCGTTGGTCTTGCTGCTATTCAGATTGGTATACCACTGCGCATGTTGGTCATAGATGTTTCGCAAAATGATGAACAGAAAAATCCGCAGGTTATTATCAATCCAGAAATCTTGTGGCTTTCAGAAGAACGTAATGTTCACAAAGAGGGATGTCTTTCTATTCCGGAATATTTTGCAAAGGTTGAACGCCCTAAACGCCTTCGTGTTCGCTATCAGAATCGTGAAGGAAAACAAACAGAAATGGAAGCGGATAATCTCTTAGCAACTTGTTTACAGCATGAAATTGATCATTTAAATGGTCGCCTCTTTATTGATCACATTTCAAAAATCAGACGTGATATGGTGATACGAAAATTTAAAAAACGCGCAAAAGAAAACAATACACAGGATGCAGTATTGTAATGGCATTACGATTAAGTTTTATGGGAACGCCGCATTTTGCTGTTCCTATTTTACAGGCTTTGTTAGAGGCAGGTCATGATGTTGTCGCTGTTTACAGTCAACCTCCTCGCCCAGCGGGGCGTCGTGGTCTTAAACTGATCCCGTCTCCTGTACAAATTGCAGCAGAAGAAAAATCTATTCCCGTATTCACTCCTCAAACACTCAAAACAACCGAACAGCAGGCGCAATTTGCAGAACTTGCTGTTGATGTTGCTGTTGTTGTTGCCTATGGGCTTCTCTTACCTAAAACCATTCTTGAAATACCGCGTTTTGGTTGTTTTAATGCCCACGCTTCACTCTTGCCACGTTGGCGTGGTGCTGCACCTCTTCAGCGTGCCATTATGGCTGGTGATAAGGAAACGGGAATGATGATTATGAAAATGGATGAAGGACTTGATACAGGGCCTATTGCTCTTTCGCGCTCCATCCCTCTCACTGATAACATGACGACCGATAAACTCGCAAACAAGCTTTCACATATCGGCGCAGAACTTATGGTAGAAGCTCTATCAGCTCTGGAAAAAGGACAACTTCAACTTACACCACAATCAGAAGAAGGCATCACCTATGCCGCTAAAATTGACAAGGAAGAAACCCGCATTGATTGGACAATGCCCGCAGAACATATTCACAGATATATTCGTGCCCTCTCTCCCTCTCCTGGGTGCTGGTGTAACATGAATATCAGTGGACGAGAAGAACGTGTAAAAATTCTTGGAAGCCGCATAATAACAGACCCTTCTCTTGAAATCGGTCGAATAGAGCCAGATTCTTTAATTATCCATTGTGGACAAGAGCGCCTTGAAATAACCGATTTGCAAAGATCTGGCGGTAAAGTCCTTGAGGGCGCAACATTTTTGCGAGGCGCTCATATTTCTGCTGTTTGTTGATATGCCACGTTTTAAACTCACCCTTGAATATGATGGCTCAAATTATGTTAGCTGGCAGCGTCAAGCGATCTGCACACCATACAAAGAGCTCTTGAACAAGCCATTTTTCTCTTTTGTGGACAACAATTGACCAACACAATAGCAAGTCGAACGGATAATGGTGTATACGCTATGGAGAAAATTGCACATTATGCCACGTTTTAAACTCACCCTCGAATATGATGGTTCAAATTATGCTGGTTGGCAACGTCAAGCAGATCTGCACACCATACAAGGAGCTCTTGAACAAGCCATTTTTCTCTTTTGCGGACAACAATTGACCATTACAACAGCGGGTCGAACAGATGCTGGTGTACACGCTATGGGGCAAGTTGCACATGTTGATTTTGAAAAAAACTGGCAGACGCACACTGTACGCGATGCTCTGAATGCGCATTTGCAAAAACGGGGGGAAAATATTTCAATCTTAAATGTCGAAAATGTCTCTGATGATTTTGATGCACGATTTTCTGCAACCAAACGTCATTATCTTTTTAAAATTCTCAATCGCCGCTCTCCACCAGCCCTAAACGCTAAACGCGTATGGTGGGTACCAAAACCCCTTAATGCGGAAATCATGCATGAAGCTGCCCAAAAACTTGTAGGCAAACATGATTTTACCACCTTTCGTTCAGCACATTGCCAAGCTAAAAGCCCTATTCGCACCCTTGAACGCCTTGATGTGAAAAGAGAGGGGGAAGAAATCTTCCTCTATGCACAAGCACGCTCTTTTCTGCATCATCAAATCCGTTCCTTTGCAGGAAGCCTGATGGAAGTTGGTGTTGGGCGCTGGAGAGCACAAGATCTTGAAGCAGCTCTTCATGCTAAAGATCGCACACGGTGTGGTGTTGTTGCACCGCCTTCAGGGCTTTATTTGACTAAAGTGGAATATTAACTGTCCCATTAAAATTAATTCTTCAAAAGCAATTACGGAAGCTTATAAAAGCAACGAATTTCTTCAAAAGCTTCTGCCGCGGTATTAACAAATTTTACCAAATCAACATCGGAGGGAGAAATTGTGCCTTGTTCTGATAAATAGCTAAAATTGATCACATTGTGCCAAAATTCTTTGCCAAACAATAAAATTGGAACCTGTTTCATCCGTCCTGTCTGTATTAAAGTTAATGTCTCAAACAGCTCATCTAGAGTCCCAAACCCTCCAGGAAAAATCGCTAATGCCTTTGCCCGCATGAGAAAATGCATTTTACGCATTCCTAAATAATGAAAATTAAAACATAAATGTGGAGTTATGTAAGAATTAGGCGCCTGTTCATGGGGTAAAACAACATTCAAACCAACCGTTGGTGCACCAACATCAACTGCACCACGATTTCCTGCTTCCATTATCCCTGGTCCTCCCCCCGTGACAACTACAAATTCACGATATTGAGTGGTAGCAGAATAGCGTGAGCACAAACGCGCAAACTCCCTTGCCTCATCATAATAATGTGACATAGCACGCAAATTTTTCTTTTGCGTGTCATTTTTTGCTGCCCACGCTGCTTGCCCAGATTCAGGAATACGCGCACCACCAAATAAAACAACTGTTGATTGGATATCACATTCTTGAAGCGTTATTTCTGGCTTTAAAAACTCAAGACCAATACGTTGTGAGCGTAGTTCTGGACGCATCATAAATTCTTGATCGATATAAGCCAAACGATAAGTAGGCGAATGCATTTGTGCTGAATCAGAAACTTTTTTTATTTGTTGTAAGGCATCCTTCGCATGAAGCAGTGGTGTCCAATGGTTTTGTTCTTCTCTTCGTTTTTCTTTATAGCCTTTTTTCATGCCTCTATCCTATTTCCTTCCACATCGTTTTATTGACTGCACAGATTTCTTCGCGTAGTCCATAGAGTCATAAATATTGAAACTTTCAACTTGTTTAACGGAACTCTGGCCATGGCTCATCTCACGCAACTGGAAATGATTATTGAAAAAGCATTTGACGACCGCAATTCTATCAATACCACCACAAAGGGGGAAATTCGTGAGAGTGTCGAACATGCACTAGATCTCCTTGATAAAGGAGAAATGCGTGTTGCACAACGCCAAAAAGATGGACAATGGCATGTTCATCAATGGTTGAAAAAAGCTGTTCTTTTGTCTTTTCGCCTTAATCCTATGCGCATCTTTTCTGGCGGTGTTCATGAATCCTATTGGTGGGATAAAGTCCCTTCGAAATTTTCTGGTTGGCAAGAAGTTGACTTTCAAAAAGCAGGTTTCCGCTCCGTTCCTGGAGCAATTGTACGCCATTCTGCCTATATTGCACCAAACGTCATACTCATGCCATCCTTTGTCAATCTAGGGGCTTTTGTTGATGAAGGCACAATGGTTGACACATGGACTACCGTTGGATCTTGCGCACAAATTGGCAAACATGTTCATCTTTCTGGTGGTGTTGGAATCGGCGGCGTTTTAGAACCACTGCAAGCAAACCCAACGATTATTGAAGATCATTGTTTTATCGGTGCCAGATCTGAAGTTGTTGAAGGTTGCATTATCCGTGAAGGTTCTGTTTTAGGGATGGGAGTCTTTATTGGGAAATCCACAAAAATTATTGACCGGACAACAGGCGAAATTTTTGTGGGCGAAGTTCCTCCCTATTCTGTTGTTGTTCCAGGTTCTCTCCCCGCTAAACCACTGCCAAATGGTGAAGCAGGTCCAAGCCTTTATTGTGCTGTTATAGTGAAACGTGTTGATCAAAAAACACGAGAGAAAACATCCATTAATGACCTTTTACGTGACTAAAGTGTACTCTTTAAGAACTCCGTAAAGAACTGTAGCCAATCAACAAAATCAAAGCAGTCAATAAGGGAGAATACTCCCTTATTTCGTTATTTATTCATTTTGAGCGCCTGAATAAAAGCTGATTGTGGAATTTCTACTTTTCCAAATTGGCGCATGCGCTTTTTGCCTTCTTTTTGCTTTTCTAACAACTTGCGCTTACGCGTAACATCGCCTCCATAACATTTCGCTGTTACATCTTTGCGTAAAGCACGAATTGTTTCGCGCGCAATGATTTTACCACCAATGGCTGCTTGAATCGGAATCTGAAACATATGCTGAGGAATAAGATCCTTCAATTTTTCGCACAGTGAACGCCCACGCTTTTCTGCAATCGTGCGGTGTACAAGCATTGATAATGCATCTATCGATTCTCCATTCACCAAAATGGACATTTTAACCAAATCGCCCTCTGTATAATCCGTCATCTGATAATCGAAAGAAGCATAACCTTTTGAGATTGATTTTAAACGATCATAAAAATCAAAAACAACTTCATTGAGTGGCAAGTCATATGTCACCATGGCACGCGTTCCGACATAGGACAAACTCACTTGTATTCCACGTCGTTCTTGGCAAAGCTCTAAAACGGATCCAAGATAATTATCAGGAGTCATGATGGTCGCGCGAATCCATGGTTCTTCAATAGAAGAAATTTTAACAATATCTGGCATATCTGCTGGATTATGGAGTTCTTTGACAGAACCATCATGCATATTCATACGGTAAACAACCGAAGGTGCTGTGGCAATTAAATCCAAATTAAATTCGCGCTCTAACCGCTCTTGAATAATTTCAAGATGAAGAAGCCCTAAAAAACCACAACGAAAACCAAATCCCAAAGCCGCTGATGTTTCAACTTCAAAAGAAAAACTTGCATCATTTAAGCGTAATTTTCCCATGGCTGCACGCAAATCATCAAAATCAGCAGCATCAATGGGAAAAAGTCCACAAAAAACAACTGGTTGTGCTGGTTTAAAACCAGGTAATGCCTCTTCACAAGGGCGGCGCTCTTCCGTAATGGTATCGCCAACCCGAGTATCTGCAACTTCTTTGATAGAGGCCGTTATAAAACCAATCTCGCCTGGGCCTAATTCATCCACCTGAATCATTTTTGGAGTAAAAACCCCAACCCGTTCCACTGGATATTTCGCCCCAGTCCCCATCATGCGAATGATCTGACCCTTTTTTAATACGCCATCAATAACGCGTACCAAAACGATAACACCAAGATATGCATCATACCAGCTATCAACCAACATCGCTTTTAAAGGCTTGTGTACATCACCCGTAGGTGGTGGGGGCAATTGTGTAACGATTGCTTCTAAAACATCAGGAACACCTAAACCTGTTTTTGCTGATATTTCTACGGCTTCAGAGGTATCTATGCCTATCACATCTTCAATTTGTTCTTTTACACGCTCAGGTTCTGCCGCTGGAAGATCAACCTTATTAAGCACCACAACCAATTCATGAGAATTATCAATAGCTTGATAAACATTTGCCAACGTTTGCGCCTCTACACCTTGGCTCGCATCTACTACCAACAGCGAACCTTCACAAGCAGCAAGAGATCGCGAAACTTCATAAGCAAAGTCCACATGACCAGGTGTATCAATAAGATTTAAAATATAGGTTTCACCACTGTGCGCTTTATAGTGCAAACGTACTGTTTGTGCTTTAATGGTAATCCCACGTTCGCGTTCAATATCCATGGAATCGAGCACTTGCTCTTTCATCTCGCGACTCTCAAGCCCTCCTGTCATTTGAATCAAACGATCAGCTAAAGTTGACTTTCCATGGTCAATGTGTGCCACGATGGAAAAATTACGAATATAATTACGATCTACTGTCATAGGGGCGATTTAGCAAAGAATAGCACAAAAGGCAAAGACCAATTATGCCTCTTCAAAAGCCTTGCAAAAAATATAAATGAAAAGGCTTTTTAAAAACAGAGCTCTTCATAACATAAAAAGTGAGGATTTTGTTTGCTAAACTCTCTGTAAACAATTCAAAATACCCAAATGCTGCCAACTTTTTTATATTCGTTGCCCTTTTTCCACTCATAGGCTGTATATTGTTAGAAATTCTTCTACAGCTTGAGACTTGCGTAAGATTGACAAGATTTGCAAAGGATCTTGTCTTTTTCTTTGTACATGCTAACTTATTTTTTATCAGCCTTACACAAAACAGCCTTATATCGAAGCAGATAATCTTTGCAACTGTAAAACTTTAGAAATAGACTCTTTCTTGCAGCATGTCTTTTGAAAAATGTGTACTTTTTAAAAAATTTTATTCTTCTTTCTTTTGATAGGATCATACCCCTCACAAAGTACAGAACGCCGCAAAAGAGAATGCCATTGTCTTGCGCATTCATACCCTGTTTTAAAGAAACTTTTCTTCATGCTCATCATACTCATTTCATGAAAGCAACCATGAATAGTATATAGTATAATGTCGAATGCATTGAATACCTCCATTTTTATACTTCTAAAAACGCAAGAAGGCGTCATCATCTCTTATCAATCTTCAATATTGCGATAACACTTGCATTTGAGAGCGTTCACATAAGAAACATTTTTACGCTTTTAAAAACGCTTCTTATCCATACTACTAGCCCCACTTGTAGCATGCAAACCAATCATTTGGGGTGATTTAGTAATAGGATTTAAATGAGAAAATTTTACTGTTTTCGTCTCTCTTCTTCAACATCCGAATAAATAGATTATTCTTATAAATCAATATATTGACTTAAAAATTAAAACATCAAAAACTGGCTTACTTTCGTTAAAGAAAGAGAAATATGAAATCTTTTTAGATGGAAATAGCATGACAAAAATGCACAATTAATCAAATTTTTCAGTCATTTTCGTTTTTTTACGCCATTGTGAAGGTTGGAGTTCAGCCACAACAATCCCAATCAAAATAAATCCCCCCCCCAATAAAGCTAAAGGGGACAAAAGCTCACCAGCCAAACGCCCAACGATACCAGCCCATACTGGCTCTCCTGCGTAAATGAGTGTTGCACGTGTGGGCGAAATAGATTTTTGTGCCCAATTCATCGCCAATTGAATGATCGCACTCATCAATGCCAAACCTATACCAATATTCAACCATACCCATGAAAATTCAGGAATGCTTTCACCCATCAAAGGCATACAAAAAAATGAAAAAATACCACTAAAAAATAACTGTATAACTGTTACACGCCGGCTATCAACATTGCTGGCAAAAATACTGATGAGGATCACTTCCCCAGCAATTGCTAAAGCGCCTAACAAAGTCAAAATTTCGCCTTTCGAAAAATCAAACTGTCCTGGCTTTTGTCCAGAAATCAGGATAAGACCAATAAAGGCGAAAATAATACCAAGCCAAGAAGCTAAATGAGGTGGCTTTCTAAAAACAATCCATTGTAATATTGGAACTGTCGGAACATAAAGTGCTGTGATAAAAGCTGATTGACTACTAATAATGGTTTGAAGCCCCGCTGCTTGTAAAGCGTAACCTAAAAACATTCCTACACCAATTGCCATCCCAGCAAAAATCTCATAAATAGTTATATCTTGCATCGAGCGCCAAAAAATTGCCCCGCATATCAGCGATGCAACAACAAAACGAAATCCAACAAAGAACAGAGGACCACTATAGCGTACCGCAATGTGAACGACTAAAAATGTAATACCCCACAATATTGTCGCAGCGAATAATATGAATTCTGGTTTGCTTAACAAAGAATGTTTCAACTGTTTTATATTCATCATGAAAGGTGGTTTTCTCCAATTCTTCTCTATATCTTATGAAACAATAAGTGTTCCAACGCCCTGTTCCGTAAACAGTTCTAGCAAAACAGAATGCGGGGTTTTGCCGTTTAAAATGACAACACCTTCCACACCATTTTGGAGGGCTTTTATACACGTCTCTACTTTCGGAATCATACCACCTGAAATCGTTCCATTTTTAATGAGGCTTTCCGCTTCAGAAATTGTTAACTCCTTTACAAGGTTGCCCTGTTTGTCTAAAACACCAGGAACATCTGTTAAAAATAAAAGACGCTTAGCCTCTAATGCACCAGCAATGGCTCCAGCAAAAATATCAGCATTAATATTATAGGTCTTTCCATCGCGTCCTGGAGCCACAGGCGCAAGAATTGGAATCATTTCAGAACATGCTAAAAGATCTAACAATGTGCGGTCAACTTCAACCGGTTCTCCCACAAAGCCCAAATCTAAAACACGTTCAATATGCGAATCGGGATCAATAACAGTTTTATAAGCCTTTTCAGCAAAAACCATATTGCCATCCTTGCCACACAACCCTATTGCCCATTCCCCCTCTGCGTTGATAAGAGCAACAATTTCTTTGTTTATGGAACCCGCCAAAACCATTTCAACGACTTCAACAATCCGCTCATCAGTTACGCGTAAACCGTTTTCAAACCGTGATTCAATCCCCATTTTCATCAAAATTTCAGCAATCTGCGGGCCTCCACCATGAACAACAACAGGATTGATTCCTGATTGCTTCAACAAAGCAATATCACGTGCAAATGCCCGCCCCAAAGCAGGATCACCCATAGCATGACCGCCGTATTTTACAACGACTGTTTCATTCTCATACTTTTGCATATAAGGTAAAGCAGATGATAAAAATGCTGCTTGTTTTTCAAAAACATCTTCAATATCATTTTCAACTTTATCCATCAAAAGAGCCTCCTCATCACTTTTTACCCTCTCTTAAGCAATTGAGAAAAAGTGAAAAAAATTAAAACAAGTTTACTCTATCCATCCCCCCCTTAAAAAACGCCCATTGGTTACATCACACAAAAGTAATAAAAAGACCTAATAAAGGCTGCCCTTTAAAAGAATTGATATCTAAAAATGAAACAAAATAGATGTACAAAATATCATTGTCTTTATGACCTTGTATATACATGAAAGCAGAACTTAGAAGGACTTTGAAGCCACACCGTACACTTAACTTACGGATGTTACCTTACGGATCTTTAACAATGAATACGGATATATACAACCATTGATTTTATAAGATGACAATAAAAATCACGATGTCGTGAATCATCATATCGCCAATATAGAAAATGCCTCAGTTGCACATATGTCCTCCTTCAAATAATTTAAAATTTTAACCTCAAAATTTGCCTTCTTTCCCATAATTGAACATCAGAAAAATGAACTGAACAGTCTCCATCTCCCAAACTACAGATAATTAATACATTGATTTATAATTATAATTCATTATTGTTCTGTTAAATGAGAGCTCTCAATAGGGAAATATTTTCTTTATTTCCATCTCTTTTTTATAATGAATGAACAAAACCGTTGGTTTACAGATGACAACTGACCTCCTCCATGTCCTAAAGGACAAAGATTCCTACCACTGCTGGTTTGTCAATAACCCGCTCCCTCTCTGGTTGGTTCCTACTGCTGACTATTGGTATAATTCAATTCATAGACTCTACGGACAAGTCCTGCTCTGAATACTCACATATTATCTAAAAAGACTTCATCTACACAGTTTTTCATACCTTATATCACTATCCTAAACAACAGTGTTTTACGGTATACTAAATAATACCAGTATTTGAATAAAACCGTTTTAAAAGAACTAACAATGTTTTTTACGGACCATGGAAAAGAAATAGTCACAATAATAGAAGAGGACAAATGAATAACAGAACCAGCTTGATAACAGCACATCAGAAAACCTGTAGCTCTGTCATGCTTTGTCCTTTTTAATAGAATATACGACTTTCTCTGATAGAAAACCGTAAAATTATTCCATTCTTTCTTCTCTTCGTTCTACGCCATAATTTAAGACATCCACAGATAGCCATAAAACCGTATCCTAAAACATCTCCCTCTTTTCTTTTTAAATAACTTCATGAGAGAAAAAAGAGCAATCTTTTCAAAGATTATGATGCAATAGAAAATGCATGACAATAACCTTGCAAGCGCACTCTTCCCTTCATGAATTTTGCTGCATATTCCTTAATTTTGTTTCGAGATATTTTCAAAAAATTCTTTCATACGTGAAAAAAAACCGTGTGATTGTGGTGAATTCTCATGATTTGAAAGCTTTTCAAATTTTTGCAATAATTCGCGTTGTTCTTGAGTTAGCTTCTGCGGTGTTTCAATAGTGATATGAATATAAAGATCACCCCTTTCTTGCTGATGGCGCAACATGGGCATACCTTTTCCTTTAAGACGGAATTGACGTCCATTTTGTGTACCCTCTGGAACCTTCACACGTGCTTTGACACCATCAAGGTCAGAAACCTCAAATTCACCTCCTAAAGCAGCTGTCACCATCGAAATTGGAACACGACAATGAATATCTGCCCCTTCTCGCTGAAAAAACTCATGCGGTTTAACGGAAAGAAAAATATAAAGATCACCGCTTGGACCACCACGAATACCAGCATCTCCTTCACCAGAAAGACGAATACGCGTACCATCTTCAATACCAGCTGGAATATTCACGCTCAATGAACGCTGTTTTTCCACTCGTCTCGTCCCCTGACATTTTGGACAGGGATCTGTAATGGTTTCACCACGTCCATGACATGCAGGACATGACCGTTCAATCGAAAAGAAACCTTGTGCAGCACGTACACGACCAGCTCCATGACAAGTTCCACAAACTTGTGGCTTAGAACCCTTTTTCGCACCCGATCCCTCACACGTATCACAAGTAACGGAACTTGGAATATGAATTTGCGCAGTTTTTCCTGAAAATGCCTCTTCCAAGGTCACTTCCATATTATAACTCAAGTCAGCACCACGCTCGCGCCCATCACCTCGCTTCCGCTGCATTCCCCCCATAATTTCGCCAAAAAAGTCTTCGAAAATGTCAGCAAATCCACCACCAGCAGCAAAACCACTAAAGGGATTTGCTCCTTCGCGTCCACCATTTTCAAAAGCTGCATGACCAAAACGATCATAAGCAGCACGCTTTTGAGGGTCTTTGAGGACTTCATAAGCTTCGCCAATTTCCTTAAATTTCCGCTCTGCCTCTTTATCTCCTGCGTTGCGATCAGGATGATATTGCATTGCCAACTTCCGAAAGGCAGATTTCAACTTTTTATCATCACATTCGCGAGTCACGCCAAGAATTTCATAATAATCAACCTTCATCATGTATTCCTGATAATTTTTTCATCCATCTTTATGGATAAGATTTGCTTTCAATTTATATTTTTAGCAAAAAAGTTGCAACTCATCTCAAATAACAAAGCCCAGCCTTATCTTTCAAAGGCTGGGTTCCTTCATTCATCAACACATTTTCTTGCACTATTTCTTTTTATCATTAACTTCTTCAAAATCAGCATCAACAACATCATCATCCTTTGTGTCTGTTTCAGTGTTAGAGGCTGCTGCTTGTGAAGCTTCATACATCGCCTGTCCAAGTTTCATACTGACTTCTGCTAATTTCTGCATTTTGGTTGTCACTTCTTCAGTATCGGTGCCATCAAGTGCAGACTTCAAATCAGATATTGCTGTTTCAATTTGTTCTTTATCTTCAGAAGAGACCTTATCACCGTACTCTTTCAGCGACTTCTCTGTTGAATGGATAAGAGCTTCCGCCTGATTTCTTGCTTCAACACCTTCACGACGCTTCTTATCCTCAGCAGCATGTTCTTCTGCATCCTTGACCATTTTTTCAATATCAGCATCACTTAAACCACCTGATGCTTGAATACGAATTTGATGCTCTTTACCCGTTCCTTTATCTTTCGCCGAAACATTAACAATACCATTCGCATCAATATCAAAAGTAA
Organism: Bartonella sp. ML70XJBT.G; assembly: GCF_028618575.1. Lineage (GTDB taxonomy): Bacteria > Pseudomonadota > Alphaproteobacteria > Rhizobiales > Rhizobiaceae > Bartonella. The sequence goes on from NZ_JAQITA010000004.1 coordinate 116,865, forward strand.
CCTCAATCTGAGGCATACCACGCGGTGCTGGCGGAATACCAACAAGATCAAACTGAGCCAACAACTTGTTATCATTAGCCATTTCGCGTTCACCTTGAAACACACGAATAGTCACAGCACTCTGATTATCATCAGCCGTTGAAAAAACTTGCGATTTCTTTGTCGGAATAGTGGTATTGCGTTCAATAAGACGTGTAAAAACTCCACCCAACGTTTCAATACCCAAGGATAAGGGCGTTACATCCAACAGCAATACATCTTTCACATCGCCTTGTAATACACCACCTTGAATGGCTGCACCCATTGCAACAACTTCATCAGGATTAACGCCTTTGTGTGGATCTTTGCCAAAGAAGCTTTGCACAACTTCTTGAATCTTGGGCATACGTGTCATACCACCCACTAAAACAACTTCGTCAATCTCACCAGCTTTTAGCCCTGCATCTTTCAATGCAGCTTTACAAGGCTCGATAGTGCGCTGAACCAAATCATCAACGAGAGATTCAAATTTTGCCCGAGTCAATTTCATTGTTAAATGCTTGGGACCAGATTGATCGGCCGTAATAAATGGCAAATTGATTTCCGTTTGTTGTGACGAGGAGAGCTCAATCTTTGCTTTTTCTGCTGCTTCTTTTAGACGTTGCAACGCTAGCTTATCATTTTTCAGATCAATTCCTTGTTCTTTCTTGAATTCATCAGCAAAATAACCGACCAAGCGCATGTCAAAATCTTCACCGCCTAAAAAAGTATCGCCATTGGTCGACTTAACTTCAAAAACACCATCTCCAATTTCAAGCACCGAAATATCAAATGTACCACCACCAAGATCGTACACTGCAATGGTTTTTCCGTCTTTTTTATCTAAACCATAGGCTAAAGCAGCAGCTGTAGGCTCATTGATAATCCGTAAAACCTCTAATCCAGCAATTTTACCCGCATCTTTGGTAGCTTGGCGCTGTGCATCATTGAAATACGCAGGAACAGTTATAACCGCTTGCTCAACTTTCTCACCAAGATAAGATTCTGCCGTTTCTTTCATCTTTTGCAAAATCATTGCTGAAATTTGGGAGGGAGAATATTTCTTACCCGCTTCTTCAACCCACGCATCACCATTATCGCCTTTAACAATTTTATAAGGCACAAGCGCTTTATCTTTTTCAACCATGGGGTCATCAAAACGGCGACCAATCAAGCGTTTAACCGCAAAAACCGTTCCTTCAGGGTTTGTTACCGCTTGCCGTTTAGCAGGTTGTCCAACAAGCCGTTCTCCCCCATCCGTAAAAGCAACAACCGAAGGCGTTGTGCGCGCTCCTTCTGAATTTTCAATAACCTTTGCGTTTTTACCATCCATGACAGCAACACAAGAGTTTGTTGTCCCCAAATCAATACCAATTACTTTTGCCATATTATAATCTCCATTTCAGCAAGCTACCTCAATCTTCATTAAGCATTTTCTAAGACAGCTCCTCATAACACTCAAAGCCTGTACTTCACTTCAAGTTACACAAACAATAAATTGTAAGTCACAACAAGCCTTTCTGCCTCGTATATAAGAACAGGCTCTTATCGCTACAAGAGAGTCATGAGAGAAACATTCTTAAAATAAAATTTTTCTTCTAAAACTAGGTCTTCTACCTACCCGCAAGCGCCCTCTATACTGATAATGCGGATATCATAGCAACCCTTTTTTACAATGTTCATTAACATATTAACCTATAAAAATTGGAAAAATAAAAAATAATCATTTGCATATTTTGGGGATCCTTCGCAATGAAACGATATTTAAGTCAAAATTTTTGCCATATCACTTAAAAACTCAATGATTATACCAAAAATAGCATAATCCTATTTAAGACATACCTCTATAATGACGATCGTATCTTGATACACTCAATAAATACGATGCTCTTTCCATCACTGATGGCTGTAGCGTTCAACCTCATCTTTCTCAATATGCTCTTTGTAAGAATATCTCTGTCAATCTTTTCTTAATCGTTCCATTTCTAAACACCTTATTGTTCATTGCCTTTTACAAACTACGCTGTGAAGATGCTCGACTTCATTTTCTCTTTAATCTGTATATTAAATCGAGGCATAAAGTTCAAAATACTCTTTTGCCTTTAAGTATAACGTTAAAACTCTAGAGAACTATGCAACTTATACTTGTTCCTATAACTCTGGCAATTCTTTCTTTTATTTTAAACAAAAACTCTGCTAAATAATAAAAAGGAGCATTCAAAAGTGAATCAAACAAAGGAGGGTGAATTAATGATAAAACTCATCATCGAGAAAACGAACAAGCTCGTATCTCAATATACAACTTACAGACAATATCCATGCAAAAAGGTTGTTACAAATATCGTGTGCGCGCTTCTTTTTGCTTGTATAGCCCACTCCGCAACCGCTCAACAATATAAAATTGGAGATATAGAAATCCTTCATCCTTGGACGCGAGAAACGGCTATAGGTATAAAAGTTGGTAGCGGTTATCTCTACATCATTAATCACGGCAATATCCCAGATCGTTTGATTTCTGTTTCAACAAAAGGAGTACAGACAACGGAAATTCACTCCATGGCAGTTGTTAACGATATTATGAAAATGGAAAAAATGCACCATGGCATTGAAATTCCAGGCAATGGCGAAGTCACCCTTAAGCCCGGTGGTGATCATATTATGTTCATGGGGCTTTCTCAACCATTCAAACGAGGTGATAAAATCAGCGCAAAACTGACGTTTGAGAAAGCAGGAACAATTGATGTTGAATTCTCTGTAAACGCTATGGGAGGAAAATCACCTGCCAAATCAGTCCCTCATCACTAAATTTTTCATCATTATTTAAAGCAAATAAGGAGCGTGAAAGTTTTTCCATGCTCCTTATTTGTTTTAGTGCCATAAAACATACTGTAAAAAATAGAAATTTATTTTCTCTTTCATCCATTAAGATTAATTTCAGGAATGCGCAAAACTTGCCCAGGATAAATTTTATCGGGAGATTTGAGCATCGGCTTATTCGCTTCAAAAATAAAAGTGTTTTTATTTCCTTGTCCTTTTCCATAAACCTCTTCAGCAATTTTCCAAAGCGTATCACCAGATTTAACCTCATAAAAGCGAGAAGCTTTCACAGGTATAGTGTTGTCTGTAATCTTTAATTGATCAATATCAACAGAAGAAATCCCTTGCGAATTACCAACAACTAATAGTGCTTTTTCAAGTGTTTCTCTATCTGGAACCTCACCACTCAAAACAGCTTTACCATTTTCCACCTTAATCTTCACTTTTTCTGTATCAAGTTGAAAATTATTCAATGCCGCCTTAAAATCCTTTTCTTCTGGCTCATGATCGCCAATACCAAGCTTCTCTCCAACTGTTTTTATAAAATTAAAAATTCCCATTTATGGTCTCCTTTCGTGCAGTGGAAGAAAAATTTTTGCATATATGTCACTACACTCTTTTCTTTGCTCTTAAAAACAGATAGGCGGTTTTTCTAAACTTCAACAATCACAAACAAATCTGTTCAATTCTGGGACAAAAAATAATACACTTTGATAAAAAACATATTTTTTTTAAATTTTCTCTCGAACGAAGGGATCTTTACGCACGCAATAGCATTATTAAATTACAAAGATAAAACAAGCTTTTACCGTCAGAATGAAAAGGAGTTTACTATGCTACAATTTGTACCACATTTGTTTTGCAAAAAAAATGTGAACTCCCATATAAATAATGTGGATAGTTTGCTACCACAGCAATAGAAAGGTCTAAGAAGCCATGAAAGATACACCAACAATCACGCAAACGATCGTACTTGTTGATGATGATCGCAATATTTTGACATCTTTATCTTTTGCGCTTGAGACAGAAGGCTATCGGGTTGAAAGCTATACAGATGGAGCATCTGCACTCAAAGGTCTAACACTCCATCCTCCACATTTAGCTATCTTTGATATTAAAATGCCCCGAATGGATGGGATGGAACTTTTACGTCGATTGCGTCAAAAATCTGATATTCCTGTTATTTTTCTTACCTCTAAGGATGACGAAATTGATGAATTATTTGGTCTTAAAATGGGAGCAGACGATTTTATTACCAAACCTTTCTCTCAACGTCTTCTTATTGAACGCGTAAAAGCTATTTTGCGTCGTGCCAATGCGCGTAACCAACCACTTACAACTGGAACTTCTCCTACCTCTTCTCTCAAACGTGGGGATTTGGTGATGGATCAAGAGCGTCATACCTGTACATGGAAAGATAAACCTGTTATCTTGACCGTCACAGAATTTTTGATTCTACAAACCTTAGCGCAAAGACCTGGAGTCGTAAAAAGTCGTGATGCTTTAATGGATGCTGCTTATAGTGATCAAGTCTATGTAGATGACCGCACTATTGATAGTCACATTAAACGTCTGCGTAAAAAGTTTAAACAAGTGGATGATGATTTTGCAATGATTGAAACACTGTATGGTGTAGGTTATCGTTTTCACGAAGTGTAAAACTATTTTGTCGCAAAAGTTTGAACGGCGATCAAATCGATGACAAAAGATACTCAACTGGAAACTCTGCAAAAAACGACGCCAAATGGTATTCTATCAACGCCATTTCCTATGTTTGCTTATTTGCACCGTAAGGTGCGACGTCTTCTGAGACAATTGCTTTTTTCCAGCCTTACACGCCGTATTGTCATCTTAAATATTGCTGCTCTTGCCGTTCTTGTTACAGGTATTTTGTATCTCAATCAATTTCGCGATGGTTTAATTGAAGCGAAAATCAAGAGTTTGTGTATCCAAGGAAAAATTATCGCTGGAGCTATTGCCGCCTCTGCAACAGTAGATCCCAATTCTATTCTTATTGATCCTCAAAAACTTTTAGAATTACAGACCGGAGAAAGTATTACGCCCGCACCTCAATCAACAGATTCTTGGGACTTTCCCATTAATCCTGAACAAGTTGCCCCTCTCTTACGACGCCTTATCACACCCAAAACAACAAGAGCACGGATCTATGATCGCGATGCGACTTTACTGCTTGACTCGCGCGTTCTTTATTCGAGTGGTGAAGTCTTTAGCTATAATTTACCCCCACTTAAAACTGAACAAAACATGTGGGAACGTTTTATTTCATGGTTTTCAAACACATTTTACGGTAATACTATTACTCTTGATAGAGAGCAGGTAAGAAACAGTGGGATTGCTTATCCAGAAGTATACCGAGCATTAAACGGATCTCTTGCTACTACTAAACGACGTAACAGACAAGGTCAACTCATTGTTTCTGTTGCTGTTCCTGTGCAACGCTATCGTGCAGTGGTGGGAGCACTCCTTCTTTCAACAACCGGTTCAGATATTGATAACATTGTAAAAGGCGAGAGATTGGTTATTTTTAAAGTCTTTGCTGTGGTAGGCAGTGTGCTTTTGGTCCTTTCTCTTTTTTTAGCCCATACGATTGCACATCCCTTAAGCAAATTATCCGCTTCTGCTAATCGTGTGCGCAATGGTAATAATAAGCGCGTAGAAATTCCTGATTTTTCAATGCGTGAAGATGAAATTGGTCACCTTTCAACCTCTATTCGTGATATGACCAATGCTCTTTACATGCGTATTGAAGCCATTGAACGCTTTGCGGCTGATGTAAGTCACGAATTAAAAAATCCTCTTACCTCTCTACGCAGTGCTGTTGAAACACTCCCTTTGGCTAAAAATGAAGAAGCACAGGAACAATTATTCGAAATTATTCAACATGATGTACGTCGTCTTGATCGTTTGATTACTGATATTTCTGATGCCTCTAGGCTCGATGCAGAACTTGCTCGTGAAACTGCACAGATCGTTGATATGACGCCACTTTTGGAAAGTCTTGTTCATGCTGTTCAAGAAGTATACCGTAATAGGCAAACCATTGATATAAGCCTTAATATTATCCCACGTCCTCATGGAAAAGCCTATCTTGTGCTGGGACATGAACTGCGTTTGGGACAAGTTATTTCTAATCTTATTGAAAATGCGCGTTCCTTTATTCCCCATGATAGCGGTAAAATTTCTATAACTATGAAAAGTCATGCTTCAACTCTTATTTTAACTATTGAAGATAATGGGCCTGGTATTCGTTCAGAAAATATTGAACGCATTTTTGAACGTTTCTATACCGATCGACCAAACGAAGATAGTTTTGGTCAAAATTCAGGCCTTGGCCTTTCTATTAGTCGACAAATCATCGAAGTTCATAATGGAACAATTACAGCCGAAAATATTGTTGACCCCAAACTTGAAAATAGTAAAACTGGTGCACGTTTTATTATTATGCTCCCCCTCGCTAAATAATCTTTATCCAAAGAAAAAGGTATGACCACAAAAAGTGAAATACTCCACGCAAATTGCCTTCAACTAGGAGGGAAAGGGCTGTTGATTATAGGACCATCGGGATCAGGAAAATCAACCCTTACCCTCTCTCTGCTTGACCGTGCTGAATGGTCAAAACGTGAAGCAAAACTCATCAGCGATGATTATACCATGCTGCGTGTAGAAAATGGAAAACTTCATGGCTACACGCCAGAAGGTTTGCAGGGTGGTATTGAGATTCGCGGCGTTGGCCTTTATACGATAGAGTTTGAAAAACAAACAGCGATTGATTGCGTTATTCTTCTTGGTCCTGAATATGAACGCTTTTCCACAAATCAAACGTTTCAATTTGCAGATCTACATATTCCTCTTTTAAAGCTCCCTAGCCTTCATGAAGCCGATTGTACGGCCATTTGTCAGGCTATTGAGGCGTTCTTTTTTAGAAAAATGTGGCATAAATTGGTCTAATTTTTTTCTAAATATAAAAAAATCACATTTTTTGCCTTTTTTTTGCAAATTTTTCTTGGCAGCAGAATAAAGCTTTGTAAAATATACTTTCCGCCAATATGGTTGGATCTTTAGTTAACAGGAGTTTGCGTAAATGATTGGACTCGTGCTTGTAACGCACGGTGAGCTGGCTATTGAATTTCTACATGCTGTAGAACATGTTGTTGGAACACAAGAAAAATTCGCAACAATATGTGTCTATCCCGATGATGATATCGATCAGCGCCGAGGTGATATTATCGCCGCTGTTTCCTCTACAGATACAAACCATGGCGTAATCATATTAACAGATGTGTTCGGTGGAACACCATCAAATATGGCTATTTCTGCTATTGAAAAAGGACGCGTTGAAATGATTGCAGGTGTTAATCTACCTATGCTCATTAAACTCATTTCTATTCGTCAATGCCCTAATATTTCATTATCAGAAGCTTTAAGAATAGCACAAGAAGCAGGACGTAAATATATTAATGTACCAGTATAATTTTATAGCGGATAATTAAAAACTTATGCTTTCCAAAGACCCTCTACCCTCTAAACTCAGCCGTCATTTCAATATCTGTAACAAACGTGGACTGCATGCACGTGCTTCTGCAAAGTTCGTTCAAACTGTTGACAATTTTAATGCTAGCGTTGAAGTTGAAAAAGATGGCAAAATTGTTGGTGGTTCATCGATTATGGGGCTTATGATGCTAGCTGCTTCCTCTGGTTGTAACCTTACCATTCGTGTTTGGGGACCAGAAGCAACTGATGCTCTCGATGCGCTTGAAAGACTCATTAATAATAAATTTGGAGAAGAGAATTAGAAATTTATTATCCCCCAAGAATATATGATCATCCCTGAAACAAGGACAAAAGCTGCCATTATTCTTTTGATTGGCTTTCTTATTTTTTCTGAAAAGAATCTGTCTTCATACCTGTTATCTATGAGTATTATGATTATCGTAGGCGTAAATATTTGCTAACAGTTGGTTGTGTACAATAACAATATTCGTGTCTGCTTTCGTTCCAAATTCTTTTCAACCAATTTAACTATTTGTTTTTTATAACTATTCTCATACTGCGTGTGTATGATAAAATATTCACCCTTTACTGGATATGCTAACCTTTAAAGCGACTTAAAATGTACCAATGATCGTCAAAGTTGAAATTGACTAACCTTCCTTATCTGGCTCAATTTATAGTGTTTTCAAAGGATAACAGATTGATTATAATGATAACTTCACAGTTTTTATATTGAATGAAAACCCTGAAAATCGTAAGATTTTCCTTATCTACAATCCTTTCATATTAATCAATTAAAATCATTTCCTTGACACCACAAGTGGATCCGTGTGTCGATATAACTCTTCTAAAAAGGAAAAAAACGCCTCTTACGAAAGCTTTCAGATGCCAAGAGCTGTCATAATATTGGAGATTGTAAAATACAATGATGTGCTGGTTTACTCCTTTATAAGCGTAAAGATAGTGGTGTATAATAGATATAACGTTATACCATTCACGAACACCGGCGTGAAATGAAAATAGAGAGAATTCTTCTACTGCATATTTTTGCCGTGAGACATATGTAAACATAGTTTTTATTATTATAATCACTCTTTAAAAGAAATAAGTCTTATGAATTCAACTTATCATTATGCAAATATCTTTTAGATATTCTTTTTCGGCAGAATTGTTTTATCCTTCGTGGTACACTCCACCTTTGTTATCCGCTATCGCTTTTGCGGCAGTGCTTTTTTACTATAAGGAGATCCCATGTCCCGTCTCTTTAGTGCTCTTAAAATTCCTCAGCAAACAACACAAGCACTCATATCGCTGCAAAATGGTTTACCGAACGCACAGTGGATCAGTCCAAAAAATTTTCATATCACCTTATCGTTTTTTGGTGAAGTAGAAAGCGCTGTAGCCGATGAACTTATGCGCGCCTTTAATACAATAAAACTCCCTCCTTTTATGTCACAAATAAAGGGTTTTGATGTTTTTGGTCCGGAAAAAGCTTCCCATACTCTTGTTGTTCGTATTGAACCTTGTGAAACGCTCAACCTCTTACACGAAAAGATGCAAGCTATTCGAAATAGCTTGAGCTTAACGCCTGATGAAAAACAATTTATTCCGCATATTACTGTTGCGCGATTGCTCGATATAAAACCTGAAGATCTTCCTTCTTATCTGTCTTCTCGAGGTAATTTTTCATTTCCTCCTTTTGAGGTTAATCATTTTGTTTTATTATTATCGTTATCGCCCTCAAGCGATGCCCCATATATTGTAAAAGGAAGTTGGTCACTTCAAAAGTAAAAGGGTGTTTTACCACCCTTTAGAACCTTCTTTGACACAGTACCTCATGTAAGTGGGATGGTTATATAAATACCATACTTTACGCTGAAGGCATTGTTACTGATATATTTTAAGCCGAATCAGTTTCAACAGAAGGCTCTTTTATCCCTCCTTTGGCGACACCAACTATAGCCGGACGCAGGACGCGGTCACCGATAATATAACCGGCTTGAACAACTTGTTGAACGGTATTATCTGGTACATCGGAATTAGGGATTTCAAACATCGCTTGATGAAAATGAGGATCAAACTTCTGTCCTTCTGGATGAATTTTCTGCACTCCATGGCGTTCTAGCGCTGCTATCATTGCACGTTCCGTCATTTCTACGCCCTCAGCTAATGTTTTTAAACCAGCATCATTCTCCTTTGCCCCTTCTGGAATAGCCTCCAAAGCACGATTGAGGTTATCAGAAACAGATAACATGTCACGTGCAAAATTAGCAATTGAATAGGCTCTTGCATCCGCCACATCACGCGCAGTACGACGCCGAAGATTTTCCATATCTGCAGCAAGACGTAAAAGCTGATCTTTCAGTTCTTTATTTTCGCCCTGCAAGGCAATCAGAGGATCGACAACTTCATCTTTTTCCTCTTCAATCTCTGCACGAGACTCTGCTTCACGCGTTTTTAAAAATTCATCCGCTGCTTTTTTAAGCGCATCGCGATCAGCCGGATTTTTCAAATCGCAATTTTCAAATGAAGCGTCAGTAAACTTGTTTTTTTCGTCAGACATAAAAATTCCATTCCTTCATAAGATTTGTTATTCTCGATATCGAAATTTTGCAGACAAAAATCAAGGGGTATTTACGTATCTTAATATAATGAACGTCTATAGTATAGATATTCACTGGTTATTTTAACGCAACAGTTGTGATACAAGTTGTGCGGTATAATCAACCATAGGTACAATTCTTGCATAATTCAGCCGTGTGGGTCCAATCACTCCTAAAGCGCCAATCACCCTTTGTTTTGAATCACGATAAGGTGCGACGACTAAAGAAGAACCAGAAAGCGAAAACAACTTATTTTCTGAACCAATAAAGATACGAACTCCCGAACCTTCATCGGTTAAATCGAGAAGTTGTGCCATACTTTCACGTGTTTCAAGATCATCAAACAAATGCCGCAACCGCTCTAAATCTTCTTCTGCTTTCACATCTTCAAGCAAATTACTGCGCCCACGAACAATAAGATGTATTTTATGATCACCACCTTCTCCTCCTAGGAGTGCTAATCCCGTTTCAACAAGATGATGGGATAAATGATCAAGCGCAGCCCGTGTTTCTGCACATAAACGGGCTATCTCTTCTTTCGCTTCACTCAATGTACGCCCATGAATATGGGCATTAAGAAAATTCGTTGCTTCTGTCAATTGTGCATGAGTAACCCCTTCCGGTAAATGAACAATACGATTTTCTACCTCTCCTTGTTGTGTTACTAAAACAGCAAGAGCGTGCTCTCCATCAAGGCGCACAAATTCAATATGCTTTAAGGTGCCTTCATATTTTGTTGCTAGAACAAGCCCTGCACCACGCGAAAGATCTGAAAGAACACGGCTTGCTTGAATGAGAAAATGTTCAACCGATTGTGCATGACCGGCTTCTTTAACTTGAGCTTCAATACTTTCACGCTCCTCATTTGGCAAATCACCCGCTTCCATAAAGGCATCAACAAAAAATCGCAATCCCGATTGCGTTGGCATCCGACCTGCAGATACGTGAGGTGCGTAAATTAAACCAAGATGTTCAAGATCACTCATCACATTGCGAATCGTTGCTGGGGATAATGTCTGTCGCAAAAGCTTTGAAAGATTTCGTGATCCTACAGGTTCACCATCATTAAGATAAGCTTCCACAATATGGCGAAAAATATCCCGAGAACGCTCATCAAGATATTTTAGTTCATTATCAATAGGTTTGTGCTTCATCACAATTGTTTCACTACTTTAAAATACTTCTCTCTCTATATAAGTTTTGCCAAGGTTTGGTCAAATAGACTAAAGCAGTGAAAGCATAGCATATATTTATCATAAAAAATGCCATCATCAAAAAAAGATCGTCTCTCTGTCTTTTCAATTCAATCTCTGTTAGTATAAAATATGAAAGATTTCATGTGACTCAATATTCATAAATTTGCAAAAACGAGAACATTGTATAAAATCTGGCATAATTTGTATATATTAAGCATTCCAATTAATTTTAGCACAAAATCGTCCCCTTTTCACTTCTGGAGAAATGCCTATGAGAAGCATAGCAGCCGAAAAACTCGTTATTGCTACACATAACACCGGTAAATTGCATGAAATTACTACACTGTTTGCACCTTTCGGATTGACAATACAATCCGCAAAAGAACTTGGATTGCCAGAACCAAAAGAAACGGGAACAACATTTGAAGAAAATGCCTATATAAAAGCCTTTGCCGCAGCAAAAAATACAGGACTTCCAGCCCTTTCAGATGATTCAGGTCTCGAAGTGGATGCATTGAATGGTGCTCCTGGTGTTTATACAGCTGATCTTGCCCTACAACCCGATGGCACACGTGACTTTTCAAAGGCTATGCAAAAAATAGAAGATGAACTGCAAAAAAACGGAGCGCATAAAAAAAGCCAACGAAAATGCCGATTTATATCCGTTATCTGCATTGCATGGCCCGATGCTCATGCCGATTATTTTCGTGGATGCGTTGAAGGAACATTTATTTGGCCTCCACGGGGAGATAAAGGTTTTGGTTTTGATCCTATTTTTTTACCAGATGGATATGAAAATACCTTTGGAGAAATGTCAACGGAGCAAAAACATGGCTGGAAACTCCATGATAAAACACCCCCACTCTCACATCGTGCACGTGCTTTTAAACTTTTAGCCGAAAACCTTTTAACACTCTCATGAATAAAGCTTTTGGCATTTACATTCATTGGCCCTTTTGTGCTGCAAAATGTCCCTATTGTGACTTTAATTCCCATGTTCGTGTGCATGGTGTTGATCAGCCACGTTTTGTCACCGCCTTTGAGCGTGAAATAGAAACACAATACCATAAAATAGGTCCACGTCATATTACCAGCATCTTTATTGGTGGAGGAACGCCCTCTCTTATGACGCCTCAAACTGTTGATTCCTTATTGCAAGCTCTTGCTAGAAAATGGACAATTGATGATAAAGTTGAAATTACACTGGAAGCTAATCCATCAAGTGTGGAAGCAGAACGCTTTCGCGGATATCGCGCAGCAGGCGTTAACCGCTTGTCCTTAGGTGTACAAGCACTCGATGATCACGCACTGAGAAAACTTGGCAGACTCCATGATGTGAAACAAGCCCTTCACGCTATTGCTTTAGCGCGGGAAATCTTTCCACGTTTATCCTTTGATCTCATTTATGCTCGCCCAGAACAAACCCTTGAACAATGGAAATGTGAACTTTTTCAAGCTCTGGATTTTGCGGCAGATCATCTTTCTCTTTACCAATTAACCATCGAAGAGGGAACCGCTTTTAAACGACTGTATGACGCAGGAAGGCTTATCCTTCCCCCATCAGAGCTCGCAGCAGACCTCTACCATCTTACCCAAGAAATCACTACGCGGCATGGACTCCCAGCCTATGAGATCTCAAATCATGCAACCCTTGGTGCCGAATCAGCACATAATCTTCTCTATTGGCGTTATCATGAATATGCAGGCTTTGGTCCAGGAGCCCATGGACGCTTTATCGAGTCTTCAGAAAGCCACTGTTCTGCCTCTATAAAAGCATCTGTTGCTCAAATTGAAAACCGTGAGCGTTATGTAACAATCAATGAAAAATATCCCGAACATTGGCTTGAATTGGTAGAAACTACAGGACATGGTTGTATTGAAACAGAACTCTTGACTCTTCAGCAACAAGCAAATGAGATGCTCCTCATGGGGTTGCGTCTTTGCGAAGGTTTGGATCTTTCACGTTATGAAACCCTAAATACCAAGGGTTTACCAATGGAAAAGCTTATCGATTTGCAACAACAAGGGCTGGTAGAAATGACAGGAAATCACCGCTTAAAAGCGACAGACAAAGGACGAATCCTTCTTGATTATGTTATCAACCAATTGGCAAACTGAAATCCCTATTATTTTTATCTCTCTTGACATCCATGATGCTATCATATTCATAGTTTTCAATTTGTCGAAGTTGTCGAAGAACTTTTTTGAAAAAACAATTGCTTCCTTCATTCTGCAAAAAAATCAACAATGAAACGTTCATAAATAGCCGTGAGAGTTTCCAGTGCATCGAGAGCTATACACTCATCTACCATATGCATTGTCTGGCCTGGTAAGCCAAATTCAATGACTGGGCAATAATCTTTAATAAACCGCGCATCCGAACTTCCCCCAGAAGTTGAACATTCTGGTTTATGCCCTGTTATGCTTTTAATAGCATTGGATAATGTATGAATGAGTTTATCATTTTTGGTCAAAAAAACATCACCCAAACTTGGAATCCATTCAAGTTGATAGAAGGGCAATTGATCACTGTTGTTTGTTGATTGTACTAAAGTGAGACGTTTTTCAATTTCCCTCATAAGCATTTCTTTTGTCCAAAGATCGTTGTAACGTATATTAAAGCGAATTGTCGCTTGTGCTGGAATAACGTTCACTGCAGAATTCCCTGTATCAATGGACGTTAATTCCAAATTGCTTGGTGGAAAATCTTCTGTACCTTGATCTAAGGTCGTTTGTGTTAACGCTTGAAGAAGTTGACTTGCTAAAGGCAAAGGATTAGCTGCCCGCTCCGGAAAAGCAACATGACCTTGGCGACCTTTAACGGTAATAATACCAGAAATTGACCCCCGACGACCAATTTTTATCATATCACCAACCGTTTTTACGCTTGTTGGTTCACCCACAAGAGCGGCAGTCCATTTTTCTCCTTTTTGCTCCGCCCATTTGAGAAGTTTCACCGTACCATTCAGTGCTGGTCCCTCTTCGTCACCGGTGATCAAAAGACTTACCATTCCTTTAAGGGATCTTTTCTCAAGAACTCGAGCAAATGCTGCAACAAAACAAGCAATCCCACCCTTCATATCAACAGCTCCACGCCCGTATAATTTCCCTTGATTTATCACAGCTTCAAAAGGAGGATATGTCCACTGTTCCAATGCCCCTGGCGGTACAACATCTGTATGACCCGCAAACATAAGATGCGGCCCTTCCTTCCCTATCTTGGCATAAAGATTTTCAACATCTTCTGTATTTTTTTCTGAAAAGATAGGACGCTCAACATGAAACCCTATCTTGGCGAGAAATTGTTCCAAAGTTGATAAAACACCTGCTTCGCGAGGCGTAACAGAAGGGCAACGAATAAGTGCCTGTAATAGCTGAAGGGGATCTGTAAGGACAGGCATAAGCGCTCTTCCAATCTCAATTTAAGAATTATGAAATATTATTAAGCTGAATTATAAAAAAGATAAAGTAAAAACATTGAAGACACTCAGCAAACGAAGCAGGGGAAGACAATATTGCTGAGGCTTCAATGCATTCCTCATCATGTCATGAGGCACATATATAATAAAATGTTCAATAAAAAGTTCCGCCGAATATTATCTTCTTCAAGTTTTTTTATATTTCCAGCTTATATGAATGAAAATCAATAGCCTGCAACTTATAACCATTTTCTTTCAACCAAGCACGATGCTTTTTACTTTCTGGACAAAGTTTTTCACAAAGAGCCCAAAATCTTGGGCCGTGATTCATTTCAACAAGATGAGCAACCTCATGCGCAACAACATATTCAACAATTTCTTTTGGTGCCATAATAAGACGCCAAGAAAAAGAGAGATTTCCTCTTATTGAACAAGAACCCCAACGACTTTTCGTATCTTTATAACAAATTGATTTTACTTTACGCTCTATTTTATGTGCGTAATGTCCCACCAATGGTGTTATAATACACGCAGCCTGCTTTTTTAAAACATCAGCAACACGTCTTGGTAAATGCTCTAATTGACCATAAACGACAATTTGAGGCTCTTTTTTGCTATCTCCTGTAATGATTTCTGTTATCCCACGCCCCACTTTATGTCTTATGGTATGTGCTATACCCAATATAGGAATCGTTATGCCCTCTTTGAGATAAGAATTTTCTTGAATAATTTGTACGCGCGTAAGGCGTGCCTCAATCCAAGATCGATGCTTTTCAATAAAATCTTGTACCGAACAGAGATTTACCGCTGGTGGCGTTGTTACACAAATCTCCTGACACCTCGCGTCAATACGTAATGTAAGTCGACGCGCAAGCTCATGTTCACGTACCCGTATAGGCACAATGCGATCAGAAAAAATAAAAGGCTGCTCATAAACAGTCATATATTATGCCCTTGATTATCAGTAAATTGGATCTCTATCTTATATTGATTTTATCAATCAATGACCTCAACGCTGTCTCAAGGTACTCCAAATCTTTTGGGCGTGAAAATCCGTGATCTGCATCAGGAACAAGTGTCAATGTTACATCCTGTAAAGGTAAATGATTCAATAAATTCAATGTATGCTGATAGGGTATATCATTATCCTGCATCCCTTGGAGAATATGAATCGGACAACCCAGATCAATACGTCCTTCCATAACTCGGTTGTTTCGCCCATCTTCAATCAATACTTTTGTAAAGGGCGTCGGATCATCATTATTATCATCCACAGGTCGTTCAATATAGCCTTTTTCTTCCAAAATTTTCCATTCCTTCGGACCTAACTGTGGTTCTATCAATGTTTGTGTAAAATCAGGAGCTGGAGCAATTAAGATCATACCAGCAAGTCTCTTCTTTTGCTGCGCTAACAACATAGCTAGCCTTAGAGCAATCCATCCCCCCATAGAAGAACCAACCACTATTTGTGGACCTTCACAATAGGTTTCAAAAACCGCTAAACTTTCCTTAACCCAACGTGAAATCGTGCCTTGAAAAAAATCTCCCCCCGATTCTCCATGACCAGAATAATCAAAACGCAAACAAGATAAATCATGCTGCTGTGCAAAATCATCAACCAACATCGCTTTGCTTCTTAACATATTGGACTGATAGCCAGAAAGCCAAACTAAACCTGGAGAACCGCGTCCTTTACGATACCGCACCGCAAGAGAGGTGTCTTCAAACGAAAAAAACTGGCAAGGAATATTTTGATCCATAATTTCTTTTCTCCATAAAACACTTCATACTCATAAAAGAAAAATTTTTACCTCTCAATCAAATCTCAAAGTCATAAATCAAATATGAAAAAAGCACGAATCCTAGTTGTTTTTCTGTGTATAATTGTATATTAAATTACGCTGTAGATGAATCAGAATTAAGGAATATAAACCATTCGCAGACCGTTTAAAATAACACCTACCCAAAAAGACGGACCACGTTCAAATCAGGATATTCGCGTTCCGCGTGTTCAACTTATCAACGATGAAGGACAACATCAAGGCGTTGTTGCAATACAAGAAGCGCTTGCTATGGCTGCAGAGGCAGGGCTTGATCTGGTCGAAATTGTGCCAAATGCAGAACCACCTGTGTGTAAGATCATTGATTTGGGAAAATTGAAATATCAAACCCAAAAAAAAGCCGCAGAGACACGTAAAAAACAAAAAGTCATTGAAATCAAAGAGATTAAGATGCGCCCAAATGTTGATGTTCATGATTATGGCGTAAAGCTCAAAGCTATTCATCGTTTTATTGGGAATGGTGATAAAGTGAAGATTACTTTGCGTTTTCGTGGACGTGAAATGGCTCACCAAGATCTTGGATTAAAGCTTCTTCAGCGGGTTAAAGAAGATACAAGTGAAATTGCTAAAATTGAATCTGAGCCAAAACTTGAAGGCCGTCAGATGATGATGGTGATAGCAGCTAAATGATTCTTTATGGGAATCATATAAAATACAGATTATAAGTGTTGAGTGTATAGCGTCTTGTAAAAGCATCAGAGAGTGTTGTGGTGGTGCTTTTAAATGCAGTGGCAGCTGTACACAACCTTTCCAAGGGGAATACGTTATTTTATAAAGGCTAGATGTCTCTCATCAAAGTGCTTCAATCTTGCATAAAATAACTCTAGAATAGAGAAGCACCTTATGGTCAAAAAACAAATTTCTGCTTTTGATAAACATCTTATCATTCGTCTTTTGTGAGAAAATTGTTAGAAATTGTATCAATCAATGATTTCAATACTGTTTCAAGGCATTCCAAATCTTTTGGGCGAGAAAATCGATGATCTGCATCACGAACAAGTGTCAATGTTACATCCTGTAAAGGTAAATGATTTAGTAAATTCAATGTATGTTGATAGGGTATTTTATCATCCTCCATCCCTTGGAGAATATGGATCGGACAGCCAACATCAATACATCCTTTCATAACGCAGTTGTCTTTTCCATCTTCAATAAATGCTTTTGTAAAAGGCATCGTTTCATCATCTTCATCCCCAGGTCGTTCAACATAGCCTTTTTCTTCCAAAATTTTCCATTCTTCTGTCCCTAATTCTGGTTCTAGCAATGTTTGTGTAAAATCAGGAGCTGGAGCAATTAAGATCATACCAGCAAGTCTCTTCTTTTGCTGCGCTAACAACATAGCTAGCCTTAGAGCAATCCATCCCCCCATAGAAGAACCAACCACTATTTGTGGACCTTCACAATAGGTTTCAAAAACCGCTAAACTTTCCTTAACCCAACGTGAAATCGTGCCTTGAAAAAAATCTCCCCCCGATTCTCCATGACCAGAATAATCAAAACGCAAACAAGATAAATCATGCTGCTGTGCAAAATCATCAACCAACATCGCTTTGCTTCTTAACATATTGGACTGATAGCCAGAAAGCCAAACTAAACCTGGAGAACCGCGTCCTTTACGATACCGCACCGCAAGAGAGGTGTCTTCAAACGAAAAAAACTGGCAAGGAATATTTTGATCCATAATTTCTTTTCTCCATAAAACACTTCATACTCATAAAAGAAAAATTTTTACCTCTCAATCAAATCTCAAAGTCATAAATCAAATATGAAAAAAGCACGAATCCTAGTTGTTTTTCTGTGTATAATTGTATATTAAATTACGCTGTAGATGAATCAGAATTAAGGAATATAAACCATTCGCAGACCGTTTAAAATAACACCTACCCAAAAAGACGGACCACGTTCAAATCAGGATATTCGCGTTCCGCGTGTTCAACTTATCAACGATGAAGGACAACATCAAGGCGTTGTTGCAATACAAGAAGCGCTTGCTATGGCTGCAGAGGCAGGGCTTGATCTGGTCGAAATTGTGCCAAATGCAGAACCACCTGTGTGTAAGATCATTGATTTGGGAAAATTGAAATATCAAACCCAAAAAAAAGCCGCAGAGACACGTAAAAAACAAAAAGTCATTGAAATCAAAGAGATTAAGATGCGCCCAAATGTTGATGTTCATGATTATGGCGTAAAGCTCAAAGCTATTCATCGTTTTATTGGGAATGGTGATAAAGTGAAGATTACTTTGCGTTTTCGTGGACGTGAAATGGCTCACCAAGATCTTGGATTAAAGCTTCTTCAGCGGGTTAAAGAAGATACAAGTGAAATTGCTAAAATTGAATCTGAGCCAAAACTTGAAGGCCGTCAGATGATGATGGTGATAGCAGCTAAATGATTCTTTATGGGAATCATATAAAATACAGATTATAAGTGTTGAGTGTATAGCGTCTTGTAAAAGCATCAGAGAGTGTTGTGGTGGTGCTTTTAAATGCAGTGGCAGCTGTACACAACCTTTCCAAGGGGAATACGTTATTTTATAAAGGCTAGATGTCTCTCATCAAAGTGCTTCAATCTTGCATAAAATAACTCTAGAATAGAGAAGCACCTTATGGTCAAAAAACAAATTTCTGCTTTTGATAAACATCTTAT
>NZ_JAQITA010000040.1 GCF_028618575.1 Bartonella sp. ML70XJBT.G
TTCAAAGCAAGGAGAGACGCAATAAAGCAAAACTGATGCTCAAATATTTTAAAAAATAAGAAATTGCACAATTTGTCATGCTTAAGTCCACAAGACATAAAAGAAAAGTTGCTTCTTGCCTGCTTAATCCTATCTGCAAAAAATAACAGACCTTTAAAAATATTTTATGTCGGGTTTTGGATATTGAAATATTAAAACTTCTCTCTTAACAGAAGCTTCTCAAACAATCATTTTCTTAGAGAGAAATTCTACGCTGTGAAAGATAGATTTTTTCTTTGAAAGGCTTGTATAATTTTTTGCAGCATTCTTGCTGTTTCTAAGTGGTGCTCGTTCAAACTTTCTCTCTCCTGCTCATTTTTATCTTCTAGCGCTTTGAGTGTTCTTTCCGCTTGAAAGCATTCTGTAGTGTTTTGAATAAGACCAAAATTTAAAGGTCGGTTGATAGATTTGTGAATGGTTTTGCATTTCAATCGATAGTTTTTTGCACCAAGGATAATGGCGGTATAAACAGCGTACAATGCAGATAAGGTCATAGCGAAGATCACGGATAAGAAATCTTTGCAGAAGGGCTAAAATAGATAAAAATTAGCTGAAAGCGTAATGCATGTGAAAAATAACCACTAAAGTTTAGATAGTGGTTGTTTTATCCTTCTTGAAGGATCGATGTTGCTGCATGCTAAAATTGAGAACGCTTATGTCCTCCATGCGTGGGATAGCCACTACGCGGATGATCATTGCAAGGGTTGGATGTGAGGTATAGAGTGAATATTAAGGGCAGAGCTTGTTTTTAGAATCTGAAGTGAATCCATGAAGTGGGCAGCAAAGAAATGTACTCAAGAGAAGATGGACTCTTTAAAGACAGGTTCTGCTAAGAATTCTCGTCTTTTTAGGATGGGAAGAGATTCATTATACAGAACCTTTCTGGTGCCTTTTAAAAGATGGATTTTAAAAACAGAAATGTATCTCAATGTCTGTATTGGAAATTTGTTTTATTGAGAGCATTTTTTTATGATGTTTTTTGGCGTAACTCTAAGATATACATTGCAAGGGCAAAGGCGGCATTAACAACTAAGCGCGCATGACGAGGATTAAGGTTGATTTTTCGAAAATTTTCTTCTGAGCGACCATGGGATGCACCTTTTTTATTTCTTAAATTCATGGTACCTTACACAATTTGGTAGAGACCAGATGTTATCATTTTTAAGTCATTTGTATTCAGATCATTTAAGTTTTCGTTCTCCATATTTTTTGGATGAATCTTAGCTTTATTAACCACTTTGTCCCATAAATCGGGTAGCTTGAGAGTTGTTTCTTTATATGAGATAGAGTGGTGGTCGAGATAAGCTTTACAAGACGCTTCCAATAGATTTGCTGCATAGAGAGCTGAAGCCATTGGATCGGTTTCTATATTCTCCAACGCTCTCTTTATTTCAGTTTCTATTGCTGATAGTCCATTCTTTGCAACTTCTTTTTGCAATGCCTCTGTAGAGAGAAAGCCAGTTTTGATAATACGTCCTCCACGGCGGTATTCTAATCCATCTTTCTTTAACGTTTCTAAAATGTGACGTTGATCTTCTGACTTTTTATCAAATGAGAATTCGTTGGACTTATGAGACGCATTGTCCATAAAATCACCAAGTAGTTCCCCAAGGATCTTAAGTGGTTCATCACATTCCATGTTGATGGCTTGGAGTCGTTTCTTGGTTTTAAAGGCTTTGCTATCTCCTTCTGTTTCATTAGGAGCAGATAATTTAAAAAACAAGTGGTCTAACTCCTTACCTGTATAATGCTCTGAAAATATTTGAGGGAGTAGCCCAATGATTGCAGGAGGGATTTTGTTTTTTTGAGATGCTTTTTGCTGGGATAATAATTCCATTTTTTACCTTTATAATATCAAAAAATAATCTGTGAATTAGTTTTTAGAATATGATTTTATTTGTTTGATCTTTGGCAACAGATTATACACATCATATTGTGCTTCATATAAGATTTTTGCATAAGAAATACTATATCATGTTTTAAAAAATTTATTTTTTACTATTACAACGGTAAGGTGGGATGGGGGGCATCGTGTGTGTAGGTGTGTAAAAATATATGCTGATGATCAAAGTATAATTTTGTATTATGAATGATGGAAGAAAATTGTTTTCTAGAGATGGGGAGTATGCAACATGCGTAATTCCTGAAAGAGGGTTGTTCTAAAAAACAGTTAGTAGTGTTATGTGAGCGAATGTTGCGAGTATTCTTTGCTTGTTAGAAAAGGACAAGGACTTTGTTTATTTTGTCTTTTATATTGAACATATAAAAGGGGGATGATTAGGCTCACTTATAATTTAAAACTTATGGTTTTTTATAAAATGCTGTTTATGCCTATAAAAGGCGGTTTCACTCTAAAACATGTATAAAAGAGCTCTAAAGAACTGCGCTGATAGCAAAAAAATTACCAGAAAAATTCAAAACTATATTTATCATGAGTTAGAAAACAGCATTTTTCGGGATATTTTCTTCTGTCTATGAGAGCATGATGAAGATTTAAGAGATGAAGTGGCTTGATTTTATTTTTTCACTGTTTTTATGAAGGACAGTAAAGAAATAAGGACAGCACTGAGAGAGACAATGCTCAAAATTTGCCAAGCAGATAAACTCAAAATATCTTTGTTATATAAGAGAGAGCCAAAATAAATGCCTGCCATGCTCCAAAAGCACTTGATAAGCTTATGATGCCAAGAGTGCTAGCAATCTGCCCATGTCATGGGGGCAAAAAATCCCTGCTGAAAGGATAAAATAAAAAAAGTAGCTTGAGGAATTTGCCCGTTCAACGCGCTTTCATAAAAATGATAAAGGCCTGAGGAAAGGTCCGTTGATCGTCTCTTACAGTGCAAATGCTGTATGATCATAGCATTGCAAATGTTATGTGTTTTTCAAACAACTCTATCACAAATCCGAGTTTTTCTCTTTGGGTGATAAGGAGAGTGCGAGGTAAAATAGTAAAAATGTAGAGATAGAGAAGAGGAAGAATATGAGATATGTTTGATTTAAGGAAAGGTATTTCTCTGTCAGTGAATGGAGTAAATAGCCAGCAAATACTCCCCCTAAGGCTCCGCCTATTTGCTGTAATATGCGTGTGATAACGGCTGTATCTTTGACGTATAAACGATTGACATATTGGATAGGGGCAGACAGGCATACAATGGTGGTAATGCCAAGTCCTATGCCTCTTAGCAAGAATCCTAGTCCATCTAGGCTTATATGATAGCCAAAGCATAATAACCCAAAACTTGATATCACCAAACCAATGCCTATCATGAAAAAGGGAGATTTTTCTTTCCATTTCTGGTAAATAAATTTTCTTCCAATCCATGCTCCTACCCCTTGCAGCGCAAGAACCGCGCCGATGATGAGAAGGCTATTTTCATGGCTTTCTTCTATAGTGATGGCTAATGGGAAATAAACTAGAAAGCTGTAAAAAAGAAATGAAGCAATAAGCCCCATGATCATAAGCAACATATAGCGCACATTTGTAAATCCGCTAAAGACAATTAATTTGTTTTTTGCGTTCTGATTAAAAACAATGAATAATATCAGAGAGATCACCGCTATAAGTGCTAGGATATATACGGTGTTGTTGTTGTTTCTATTTGCCGCTTCTGTGAGATAAAAAAATGAAATAAGGGATATGGAAAACGCTAAAAATGCAAGTAAGTTAAATTTTGTTTTTGCTATTTCGTTGGTTTTTAAATATTTTGCTCCAATGGCGACGGCCAAAAAAATAAGCGGAATATTGATAAAAAATAACAAGCGCCAAGATACATACTGAGCAAGTGATACACCTACCAGTGGACCAAAGGCAGGAGCAAAAACTGTGGGTATGGCTATGGTGCCCATGGCTTGGCGCACCCGTTCTTGTCCAAATTGTAAGGCAATAATGGTTTGGCTTAGGGGCAATAAAAGACCGGTTCCAAAACCTTGAACGATACGGGCAGAGATAATGCTTTGAAAGTCATAGCTTAATCCTACCCCCAGTGATCCAAGCATAAAAATGAAGTTTGCAAGGAGCCAAGTCTTTTTAATCCCTATTCTTTCCTGTACAAAAGCTGCTATCAAAAGCCCAGGAACAGTAGCGAGAAAATAGGATGTTACAACCCATTGTATATTATTTTCATGCGCTGAAAAATAATGAGCAAGCTTGGGGAGGATGACGTTGACAATACTTCCGTCCAGCAAAGGAAGTATAGTGGAAATAATGACGGTATAGATGACACATTTTTCTGATTTGCTATAGGAATCTCTCTTTTGCATTCTTATGTCCCCTGAAGATAGTCTAATATTGGTTCTGCTCCATAAATCACAGGCTTTGAGAATTTACATGTGTTTATGATGACTCCAATATCGGGATGAATGAATGTGATTGGGAGTGCTGATGGTCCCCTTGTGTACAATCCCTCTTCCTCCAAAATAAAATTATCAGTTAAAAACTGATCTCCATGAGTTTATCGAGCAGTCTGTTTGCTGTCAATTCTCTCTGCATGAGAGCAAAAACAGTACTTACACGAGATGGACATGACTGCTTCAGAGGACAAATGATTTGCGGTCCTTATAAAAAAGCTGTTCCAGTTTTACCAAGCCGTTTACGCTCTAGTATAAAATTATTGGGATCGATAAAAATATCAGGATCACGGTTAGCAGCTCCAATTCTGTAAAAAAGAAAAGAATTGGCTGACAATGAGCTCCCTGAGAACTCCATCTCATGATTGGTTTTGCGCAGTATCAGCTGAACGGGAGGAATTACAAGTGGTGATTGTCATGTCTTTTTGGGTATGGTTTGCTTGGGAGATAGGTGGCAAAGTCTGTTAGACATGATCCCCTGCCTTTTTTTTTGTAGAGCGTTGTTTACGATAATGTCTAAGATGCCTGTGATCATGGTGGCGATGCCGATAATAAGGAGTATGTATTGAGTGTGGTGCACTTTTACAAAACCTACACTGATAAAACCAATACATACGGCTGTTTGTATGATGAAAATATAGCGGGCATTTGACTGTTTCGTTGTTTTTTCTGAATGGTTTTCATCATAAAACTTGCCATCAGAGCATTGAAATAGAAGCTGTACTTTCTGCTAAGTTTAAAGCAAATGTCACTTGAGCCGTTTCATCAGCAAAGCTGCTCAAGCCTAAAACGAGAAAAAGTCCCATTTGGGCGAAAATCATAGATTTTGTCTTTGTCACAATGCCCCCAACATATTAAAGCTTTTACAGTTTTGTAAATTTACTCCTGCACAATTCATGCGATTTATCATGTAATTTTGTTTTGTCTAGTTTTTTCTGATGAACGTTGAGAAAAGAAGCTTTTTTCATAAGTGTTCTCTTGAAAATGAAAGCAATACTTCTTTGCGGTAATGAGAAGTTCTTTATCTGTTAGGAAAGAGTGCATGAGAACTATAGGCGGATAAAATCGTACACTATGAGAGACAATGAGACAGCAAGGGATATAAATAGTTTATGAAATCAAGATTTGATGAAAAGCATGTTTTCAGCAATGATATACTAGGGGAATATATCCTTTTCTTATGAGAAAGAAAGGAGCATCATTGACTAAGCAGATGGTTAGTACGAGCAAGAATTGCAGCAAAGGGTGATTTTACGCATCTTATTCATAGTTTCAAATTTGTCATTGCTTCATGGAAATGCTGCTTTAGAGCAAGTTATTACGTATAAAGGAAGTATGCTATATATCATTGCAACAATAAAGTTTTGAGAAGTAGAGAAATGAAGAAAATTTACAAAAAAGCTGCACAGAATGTACAGCTTTTTTAAGTGTTTGTTTTATGGGGAGGCTTTTAAAGCTTGAAAGAATCCTTACGGCTTCTATAGCCATAATAGCCAAAGACACTGGAAATTATAGCGCCAATCAGGCTGCCTAAAAAGCCCCACCAGCCCATGTTTGATGCTGTTTGCGTCGCTTTTTGGGCAGTGTTTTTTGCTCCCTTTAGGGCATTCTCAAGATTATCAGAGAGCGTTTCAGTCTGTTCTTCAAGGGCTTTTA
>NZ_JAQITA010000041.1 GCF_028618575.1 Bartonella sp. ML70XJBT.G
GATGATGGCTGCGTACATGAGAAAAAATAAAATTGAAGCATGTCCCCATGGATTTCGCTCTAGTTTACGTGATTGGCTTGCTGAAACAACCGATGCCCCCTATGAGATCGCTGAAACCATTTTAAGTCATACGGTAGGAGGACAAGTAGAGCGCTCCTATCGTCGTACTGACTATTTAGAACAGCGCCGTGTCTATATGGATAAATGGGCGGCTTATGTCACAGGTCAAGCTTAAGATATGGGGTGCAATACCCCATGATCTGTGGATAACTTTATCTCTCTCTTCTCTCATTCTCTCTCAATGAGACTCATAAATTATCACATCAGAGAAACTATTATAAAACACTGTTTTTTATAGACTAAATACCTTTCCAGTGATTCAAAAATATGGTTAATAAATACTTATGATTTGTTCCCATTTTTTACTCTGAAAGGAAATTATTATGACAGAAAACGATATTCTTTTAACTGACCGTGAAAGTGCAAAATTGCTTCATATGAGTGTTTCAACATTCCGCCGTCATGTCACCAATGGCTCTTTACCAAAACCTTTAAAGTTTGGCTTTTTATCCCGTTGGTTACAATCGGATCTTTTGAATGTCATAGAGCAAGCCAAACAGCAACGTTATAACGACATCGCATAAAAGAAAACCTTGTCACGTAAGGACGGACAAGGCTTTCCATTTTCATCCAAAGAATGAATAGCAAAATCCGTTCTGTAACGCAACATTATAGAATTAGTAAGTGTATTCCTTGTTGTCATATTGCTCCACAAACAATGCTAAAATGGAAATGGAAGCAACACCCCCCATAGACATGCGAACACATGCTGTGGGGATTGTACTTTCCATCAACAGCAAGATTTAAGGATAGCATTCATATTGTTCTGGATGCTTTTTACAAAACGGGCTGTTTAAGCGTCTCTTGACACTGCGCTGTGGAATGACTGCGCCTGGACGACAAATCGGCAAGTTTTCGGCTTTATGGTTTACACACCATCCCCCCCCACGTAATATTTATCACGGAAACCAGCTTGAGTCATACAAGCTTCTATAGTTGCCCATGCATTATTGCTTAAATTTCTGTTTTCTGGAAAGACATCATAGGGAGCTGGCATGCCACATTCTAACAGCGCTTTTTTTACCTCAAGCCGATCTGCTCCTAGCTTCTCCCACACAGTGAAGTATCCTGCAGGAGGTTTATTAAACTGACACCCAGCTATACTTAACAGAGTTACAGCACCTAATAATCTTAGAGTTTGTTTCATTTTTTACTCCTTGAAGGGATTTGCACAAGATTAGAAGGTCCATATATATCTCGGCATTTTGGACTCGCATTTCCAAGACAAGTATGGACACTGTAGGGGTCTATGAACATTTTCCATGCTTCTTTCCAAGCGTTACTGCCAGCAGGTATTGTCTCGTAAGTATAATCATTGCCGCCAATCACTCTGCTGACAAAGTCATATTTATGCCCATCAAAGCCAACAGTGGTTTGTTTGCCATCACTCACATAACTTATAAGACCGGCTGCAGACAAAACATTAAAGGCGGGTCCATAGAAATTGATATCCGTGTTTTCATTCGCTATCCCGTGCACACCTTCTTGTTTGAAAGAATTCAGCATATTCCCCAATGTCATGGTCCCACGGCTATGACCGTAAAGTTCTAACCCTGTAAGCCCATAATTATACATCAGATCTTTTGCTTCTTGTGTGGAATTGGTCAATCCCCAAAAGTTATTTTCCATAAACTTCTGATAACCTGCTACCAGAAGTTCTGAGATGGCAGAATCTGCTTCTGGGAACACAACAAAATAAAGCGGTACATTTTTATCCTTGGCATGTTGCTCTGCATAAACAGCAGCCTCCTCTGGTGGTGTAAAGATGCCATTGAGGGACACATGCACCTTGCCATCAGCCCCCTCCTGCAAATGCTGTTTTTCTTCCTCCGTTAAATAATGAAATGCAGGGATTGGTTGGCCGCGGCTATCAGTTATATATTGTCCATTTGCATCTTTTTTATAGATTATGTTGCCCTGTTCATCGCGGTCAACCACAGCGAGAGGATGTTCTTTAATAAACATGGTTTTATAGGACTCATCGCTGTATTTAAACCCCTCCTCCAGCAATTGCGTGGCCATTTCACGGTTTTCATGGACGATTTGTTCCAGCTTGCCTACATCGATGGGTGAGACACCCTTATGGGCTGTCGCAGTATCACGATTAAGGGAAGCGATTGTTTGTTCCCCATTTTGCCCCGTCAACACTTTTTGCCCGTCTTCATTGGTGATCACAATGGTACCATCACTGATGGCGGATTTGGTGTAACCTTCCTCTTCATCATGGACTTTTGCATGATCTAAAACATTTTTGGCAATGTTTTTTGCAACGCCGTATTTGCCTTGATCCATCGGACCACCCGCAGAAATGCTTAAACCTTGGCTGCTGGCTGTCGCTTCAGCACTGTTGGCAATATCACTCGTCGTGATGGTTCCTGTGGTCAGTTTGTTTTTATCTGCTGGTGCGCTGCTGGCAATAATGCCTCCGATCATGGTTGTTTTGTCTTTAACGTTGATATCATAACCACCATCACCGGTTTTAATGCCTGATTGTTCCACAACACTATGATAATCACTAGAGGATTTATCCTTGTTAAAGGAAACATGGGTTGAGGCTCCATCCTGTTTTCCACCATTAAAGCCAATGGAAACAGAGTTTTGCTTGCTAGAGCTTTTTCCGGTATCGCTCTGGCTGGTAATGGTGAGATCACCACCAACACCCATCTCTACACGGTTTGCAGAAAATACCGCACCATTCAATGTAGTATCCCCTCCACTGCTGGTATGAACTGTTCCGGTACCCACAACATGGCTGTTCTTATGGTGTATTTCCTCACTAGAGCCTTCCCCTTGACTAAACGCGGCACTGCCTGTTGCTCCTGCACCGCCTGTGCCATAGGTATAGCCAACACTCATGGAAGCACTTTGCGAATGATTTTGCGTTGTTAGGGTTGGCATTCAAGGGCGTTTTTATGTCTCTTACAATAAGGGCTCTTTAAGCGTCTCTCAACACTGCGCTGAGGCATGACAGCACCAGGACGACATATGGGAAGGTTATCCGATTTATGGTTCTCACACCATTCTTGTATTGTAAAGCTAGGACGAAATCCTGATTGCCCCAGACAAATTTCAATACTAGCGAATTGATTCAAATCTAGCGCTACAACCTTATCAAGGTCCGGTACTCCACATTCTAAAAGTATTTTCTGTCTCCATAATCTTGGAGAAAGCGAGGAAATCTGGTTAACACATCCTGCTGTACTTAAAAAAGCCATGCAACTCAATAGTTTTAAAGTTTTCTTCATTTTCCCCTCCTTGAATGGGTTTCTTTACAATAACAAAAAGGCTTAGAAACCTGTTGATTATTTTTGTCTCCGTTTTTCAAGACAGTTCTGAACAATGTTGAGATGGTGAATTGGAGGAACACCCCCCATAGACATGCGAACACATGCTGTGGGGATTGTACTTTCCATCACAAGCAAGACTTAAGGCTCGCATTCAGGTTGTTCTGGATGCTTTTTACAAAACGGGCTGTTTAAGCGCTTCTTGACACTACGCTGTGGTATGACAGCACCTGGACGACAAATCGGCAAGTTTTTCTCTTTAAAAGTATAACACCACCCCCCCCTTTTTCCATTATCTTTATAGCGGAATCCTGCTTGAACCATGCAAGCATCAACTGTTGCTTTAGCATTAATACTCTGCTGTTGGTTTTCTGGAAAAACATCATAAGGGGTTGGCATACCACATTCTAACAAGGCTTTTCCTATCTCAGTAAAATCTGCTCCTGGCTTCTCCCACATACTCAGAGCCCCTGGAGAAGGCTTATCAATGTTACATCCAGCAATATTTAACAGAATGAGACCACTTAATAATTTTAAGATTTTCTTCATTTTTTCCTCCCTGAATATTTTGAATAAATTGGCGTACGATTAGGTGAACCGTAGCGCCATGTACAAGCATCACTTGGATGTCCATAACAAGCATGGACACTGGGGTAGCCCTTAAATATTTGCCCTGCTTCTTTCCAAGGACCACTTCCAGGAGGTATTTGCTCAAAAGTATAAGGATTTTTGCCAATCTTTGTACCCACAAAGTCATTTTTATGATTTTCCAAGTTTACATAATCCTGCTTTCCATCACTTAAGATATATAATATATCTGCCATGTTTAGAGTATTATAAGCTGGTCCAAAGAAATTAATCGTTGTTTCCTTTGCTATACCATGAACACCATGCTTTTCTAAATCATGCGATCCATTGCCCGCTGTCATACTGCCGCGGCTATGGGCATCAACATGCAATCCTTTATTGCCAAAGCTATACAACAGATTCTGGTACTTCTTTGCCGAATTGGTCAGAGCACCCAACTTACCTTCTAGAGCATACTGATACCCTGCAATGAACAAATCTACCAAGAACGAATCGCTATGGGGAAACATCAGAAAATAGTGCGGATCATTCTTGTTATCAGCCAACTGAACCGCATTATGGGTTATCAGCCAACTGAACCGCATTATGGGCTGCTTCATCTGGTGTTGTAAAAATACCATTGAGAAAAACATGAACCTTGCCATCAGAACCTTTTTGTAAATGCTTCTCTTGCTCTGGTGTTAATGAAATGAAAGGAACAATCCCGCACAGGCAAGAGGACACATGGCTGTGGGGATTGTTGATCATTACCAACAGCACTTAAGGTTGGCATTTACGACTGTTTTTATACCTTTTACAAAACGGGCTATTTAAGCGCTTTTCGACACTGCGCTTGGGAATAACAGCACCTGGACGACAAATGGGTAAGTTTTTCTCTTTAAAAGTATAACACCACCCTCCCTCATGTTCATCTTTATAGCGAAATCCTGATTGAATCATGCAAGCATAAATTGTTGCATCCTCATTAACACTAAGCTTTCTGTTTTCTGAATCTTCACCATAAGGCGTTGGCATGCCACATTCTAACAAGGCTTTTCCTACTTCAGTAAAATCTGCTCCGGGCTTCTCCCACATGCTGAGATATCCTGCAGGAGGCCTATCGATGTTTTCAATACCACATCCAGCTATACTCAAGGGAATGAGCCCGCTTAATAGTTTTAAGATGTGTTTCATTTCTTGCTCCCTGATTTAATTGAATATATTGTTTGGCGATGCTTATAAGAATCCCCATAAGAATATCTACAGCCTTTATCCGCATGACCATAACAAGCATGGACAGTAGGATAAGTCGTAAATATTCTCCATGCCTCGTTCCCAGGACTACTCCCTGAAGGGATCTTATCAAAAGTAGCAGGATTTCCACCAAACTTTACACCAACAAAATCATATGCGTGGTTTTCTAAACCGACAGAGGTTTGCTTGCCATCACTTAAATAATCAAGTGTATTTGCCATCGATTGAGCATTATAAGCAGGACCAAAAAGATTGATACTCGTGTTGCCTGCTATGTTGTGAATGCCACGCTTTTCAAAGTCATACATCCCGTTGCCTACTGTCAAGCTACCGCGGCTGTGCGCATCAATATGCAATCCATCATTGCCATAGAGAGACATCGCATTCTGAAATTTCTTGGTCGAATTGGTTAATCCAAAAAAAAGTTTACCTTCCAGAATCTTCTGAAAAACCGCTATTCCTACCTCCACTTCCCAGTCTTTAGCTTAGGGGTGGTAGGTAAAATAAAGATGACCATTTTTATTAACAGCCATTTGAACAGCATTACCTGCTGCTTCATCGGGGGAATTAAAAATGCCATTGTAAAACATATGAACAGCGCCATCAGAGCCTTTTGGTAAATGCTTCTCTTGCTCTGGTGTTAATGAAATGAAAGGAACAATCCCGCACAGGCAAGAGGACGCATGGCTGTGGGGATTGTTGATCATTACC
>NZ_JAQITA010000042.1 GCF_028618575.1 Bartonella sp. ML70XJBT.G
TGCTTATAAGAATCCCCATAAGAATATCTACAGCCTTTATCCGCATGACCATAACAAGCATGGACAGTAGGATAAGTCGTAAATATTCTCCATGCCTCGTTCCCAGGACTACTCCCTGAAGGGATCTGATCAAAAGTAGCAGGATTTCCACCAAACTTTACACCAACAAAATCATATGCGTGGTTTTCTAAACCGACAGAGGTTTGCTTGCCATCACTTAAATAATCGAGCGTATTTGCCATCGATTGAGCATTATAAGCAGGACCAAAAAGATTGATACTTGTGTTGCCTGCTATGCTGTGAATACCACGTTTTTCAAAGTCATCCATTCCATTACCTACTGTCAAGCTACCGCGGCTGTGCGCATCAATATGCAATCCATCATTGCCATAGAGAAACATCGCATTCTGAAATTTCTTGGTCGAATTGGTTAATCCAAAAAAAAGTTTACCTTCCAGAATCTTCTGAAAAACCGCTATTCCTACCTCCACTTCCCAGTCTTTAGCTTTGGGGAAGTATGTAAAATAAAGGTGACCATTGTTATTAACCGCCATTTGGACAGCATTACGTGCAGCATCATCGGATGTGATAAAAATGCCATTATAGAACATATAAACTGCGCCACCAGAGACTTCTTGTAAATGTTTTTCTTCCTCTGACATTAATGAAAGGAAAGAAACACTTCCACACAGGCAAGAGGACACATGGCTGTGGGGATTGTTTCCATCACAAGCAAGACTTAAGGTTGGCATTTACGACTGTTTTTATACCTTTTACAAAAAGGGCTGTTTAAACGCTTCTTGACACTGCGCTGTGGGATGACAGCGCCAGGACGACAAATCGGAAGGTTTTCTTCTTTAAAAGTATAACACCACCCTCCTGCTTTCGAAAGTTCCTCATTCTTATAGCGAAATCCTGATTGAACCATACAAGCATAAATTGTTGCTTTTGCATTAATGCTTACCTTTCTGTTCTCTGAATCCTCATCGTAAGGGGTTGGCATGCCACATTCTAAGAGGGCTTTTCCTACCTCGGTAAAGTCTGCTCCGGACTTCTCCCACATATATATATATCCAGGAGAAGGCTTAAAAAAATTACACCCAGCTATAATAAACAAGACTATCACACTCAATAATTCTAAGGTGTACTTCATTTCTTGCTCCTTGGTTTAATTGAATTAATTTGTATACGATGAGATGAACCATAGAACGATGTACACTCACGACCTGCATGACCATAACAAGCATGGACC
The DNA here is from genome assembly GCF_028618575.1 of Bartonella sp. ML70XJBT.G. Lineage (GTDB taxonomy): Bacteria > Pseudomonadota > Alphaproteobacteria > Rhizobiales > Rhizobiaceae > Bartonella. Next base: position 1,253 of record NZ_JAQITA010000042.1, read on the forward strand.
GTAGGATAAGTCTCCAATATTCTCCATGCCTCGTTCCAGGGACCACTACCAGCAGGTATTTTGTCAAAAGTAGCTGGATTTTTGCCAAACTTTACACCAACAAAGTCATATGCGTGGTTTTCCAAGCCGACAGAGGTTTGCTTGCCATCACTTAAATAATCGAGCGTATTTGCCATCGATTGAGCATTATAAGCAGGACCAAAAAGATTGATACTTGTGTTGCCTGCTATGCTGTGAATGCCACGTTTTTCAAAGTCATCCATTCCATTACCTACTGTCAAGCTACCGCGGCTGTGCGCATCAATATGCAATCCATCATTGCCATAGAGAAACATCGCATTCTGAAATTTCTTGGTCGAATTGGTTAATCCAAAAAAAAGTTTACCTTCCAGAATCTTCTGAAAAACCGCTATTCCTACCTCCACTTCCCAGTCTTTAGCTTTGGGGAAATATGTAAAATAAAGGTGACCATTTTTATTAACAGCCATTTGAACAGCATTACCCGCGGCATCATCGGAGGAATTAAAAATGCCATTGTAGAACATATAAACAGCGCCATCAGAGCCTTTTTGTAAATGCTTCTCTTGCTCTGGTGTTAATGAAATGAAAGGAACAATCCCGCACAGGCAAGAGGACACATGGCTGTGGGGATTGTTTCCATCACAAGTAAGACTTAAGGTTGGCATTTACGACTGTTTTTATACCTTTTACAAAACGGGCTGTTTAAGCGCTTTTCGACACTGCGCTTGGGAATAACAGCACCTGGACGACAAATGGGGAGGTTTTCGGCTTTATAATTCTCACACCAAGTTCCCGCCCATTTATCTTTATAACGAAAACCTGATTGAACCATGCAAGCATCAATAGTTGCATTATCATTGTTGCTTAGCTTTTGAACTTCATCCTCAAGATAATTAAGGTGCGGCAGACCACATTCTAGCAATGCTTTTCCCACCTCAGTAAAGTCTGCTCCTGGCTTGATCCACTCATATACTTCTCCTGGAGGGGGGTTATCAATATTTGATATGTCACATCCAGAGACACTTAACAAAATAAGCCCACTTAATAATTTAAACAATCTCTTCATTTTTTTCTCCATAAATAACCTAAACCTAAATTATCTAAAATTGCATATGGTGCATAAATTGTTGCATTATGAGGTGTTCCATAATCAAGTTTACACTTACGGCTTGCATCACCATAACATTTATGGGTGGTAGTAGGGTTATGGCCACGTAGCGCGCTCACTTGCTCTCTTATTGCAATTGCTGGTGGAAATAATACATAGGGGAGCTTCAAGGGTACCTTATAAGCTGTCGGTAGATTATGACCAATTCCTGTACCAATGGGATCAAAGAAATGGTTTTGTAAATAAATATGATCTTTTTTACCATCGCTTACGACATATAATGCATTCGCTATCGATTGAGCATGATCCGCTGGTCCATAAAGATAGATATCTGTTTTCTCGGCAAGACCGTGCATGCCACGTTCTTCAAAGTCACGCAGTCCATTGCCTACTGTTAAGCTACCACGGCTATGCGCACTCACAATCGCTTCCTCATTGCCATAACGAGTGATAAAATCTTGGAACTTCTTACTCGAATTGCTCCATCCCCCAAAATACTCATAAATCGCTATCCCTATCTCTACTAACTTGTCTTTAGCTTCGGGGTGATAGGTAAAATAAAGATGACCATTGTTATTAACAGCCATTTGGACTGCATTACCCGCTGCTTCATCGGGGGAATTAAAAATGCCATTGTAAAACATATGAACAGCGCCATCAGAGCCTTTTTGTAAATGCTTCTCTTCTTCTGGTGTTAAATAGCTATACAGAGTAATATATTTTCCATCGCTGCCTTCTATAGGTTCCCCATTTTCATCGGTTAAATAGAGGACATTGCCATTTGCATCATGCGCAACCTCTCCTATCGGATGTTTTTTGACATTTGTGATTTGATAAATTTTATCAAAGTATCCCAATCCTTCATCGGATAAATCATTGATCATGTCTAAGCGATTATGCACGGCTGCCTCAAGCGGTGTGGCGTCTATCGGAGCTACAGCCTGGTGGGCTGCTGCGGTATTGCGGTTGAGAGAGCCAATGATTTGTTTAGCATCTTGCCCCATGGACCTTTGTCCAGTTGTATCGGTGAGGACAATGGTGCCCTCACTGATAGCGGATTTGGTTTCTCCTTCTGCATTATCCTTGGCCTTGCCGTGGTTTAAAACATTCTTGGTAATGTTTTTTATCGTGTCATTTCCAGAAAGGCTAAAACCATGGCTGCTGGCTGTCGCATGGGCGCTGTTGGTGATATCACTGGTGCTGATGCTTCCGGTGGTCAGTTTGTTTTTGTCTGCTGGGGCAGTGCTGTCAATAATGCCTCCGGTCAGCGTTGTTTTGTCTTTAACAGTAATCTCAAAGCCGCCTGCCTCTGCTTTAATGCCGGATTGCTCCACAACACTGTGATAATCACTAGAGGATTTATCCTTTTGGAAAGAGGCACTCATGGAACCTCCTCCTCCCGTTGCTCCAGCACCAAAGCCAACAGAAACAGCATTTTGCTTGCTAGAGGTTTGTCCCGTATCACTGAGGCTGGTAATGGTGAGATCACCTCCAACACCCATCTCTACACGGTTTCCAGAAAGCACTGCCCCTGCTAGGGTAGTGTTTTGCCCACTGTTGGTATGGACCGTGCCCGTCCCTATAACATGGCTGTTCTTGTGGTGCACTTCATCACTAGAACCTTCCCCTTGACTAAAAGCAGCACTGCCTGTTGCCCCTGCACCGCCTGTGCCAACACTCATGGAAGTACTTTCACTGTTGTTTTGTGTGCTTTGCGTGTTTTGTGCACTTTCAAAGATGATATCTTCACCTGCTTCCATGGTGATATTTCCGCTCTGTGCATCATTTTCCAGCACATAGATTGGATTGGTACCAGCAATAATATCAGTGCCAACACCATGAATGCTGCCTTTGTGGGCTTGCATGTTAACAGCGCGTCCGCCTTCTATGCTATCTGTCACCGCTGTGGAGACTTGAGAAGAAGCTTCTGTTTTCTCAGTTTTAAAGCCCACGGTTACACTGCCAGATGCGCCAGCCAGATTGGCAAGAGCATCCTTGGTGGAGCCCCCCAACCCTCCTAATGAACTGCTCAATCCTTTGGTTATGTTCCCTCTTTCTCCCGTGTTGCCACCCAACCAATCAACAAAATTCCTGCCTGTATTAAAGAGGTGATTGATTTTGAGGCCGGTTAGTATAGCGTTACCAACTTTACCGTTTCCATCTTTATTATTCATGCGGTCTGCTGAATCTTTTAACCCTTGTACCGTGCCAAGGACACCGATATCAACGGAAGTTGTCACACCAGCAAAAGACTTTTCATGCTTTTCTTTTGCGTTAGAGGTATCATGGCTTTCCGATAGTGTGATATTATTGCCAGCATCAATATTGACATCACGATCCGCCGAAACATTTGTCGCTTGTAAATTCACATCATTGTCAGCAGTAATCTGCACATCTTGGCGTGCCGTGATGTGTGATTGTGTGGAAGTATTTTCCCATTGATCGCCCGTATCTTTGGCGCTTGCAATTCCAACACCCACGGAAGCACCGCTGTTGCTCTTTTCAAACTGAATGCCAAAGCCTGTACGTTCTTCCTTTGAGCTTGAGGAATGGCTATTATGACCAACAAGCACATTGACATCACGAGCTGCCGAAAGGTTAACATTCTCACCTGCAAGATCAGAGCCAACAATTGTCACATCTTTTTTCTTGGCAGTGATGGTGATCGTGCCATCCGCATTGAGAGAAGAGCCTTGATGTTCAAAGCTTTCCTCATTTTCTGTCTTGGATTCACTTCCATATATCGACACAAAGCCCTTGCCTGAACCAACACCAAAACCGGTTTCATGGGTTTCTGAATGGCTCTTATGAT
>NZ_JAQITA010000043.1 GCF_028618575.1 Bartonella sp. ML70XJBT.G
CAGAGATAGTAATACAAAGTTCTCCGAGGTTTTGAGCACTTTTCACAACTGTCTGTACACACCAAGTAGGTTTAATTTCATAGCTATACATGATTATCCCCTACCTTAAACAGTGTTGTTACCAGAAGCTTCTGTATTTCTGGGGACTTGGTCGCTGTCACAAATGATGGTATTACTAGACAGAATGGAGTAACCAAAAACCTCAGTACGACCAAAAATAGTAGCTTTTCCACGAAGCCACGCTTTATGATAAACATTGGCTTTGCCAAAAACCTTGGCGTTTTCAAAAACTCGCGCTTTATCAAAAATCTTGGCATTGCCAAAAACCCATGCATTTTCATAAACTTTGGCATCACCAGAAACCTTGGCATTTCCATCAACCATGGCTTTCCCAGAAACCTTAGCATTTTCAGAAACGACAGCATTCATAGCAACCATAGCATCATCATAGACCCAGCAATTGCCATCATGAGATAGGTTACCTTCATGTTCTATAAAACCGCCAAGATCACCTTTCTTGACGTTTCCAAAGTCTTTTAAAGCGCGAATACGGTGAAGTGTTTTATTTCCAACTTTGATTGTCTCATCTGTCAGTTCGTATTTCTTTTCCATATTTCATCTCCTTTCGGTTAGACTCTTCCTTTGTCGCTCTTGAAAAGAACGGCATTGGTTTGTGTTGTAATTTTTTGAAAAAGGGTGCGCTATGAGAGGCGCTTTGAATATATTGAGTAATTTGGATAGTCAGGAAGGACATCAGAAGGGCGTAAACGGTTTTGCTCTTCATAAGTGCCGTAGACTTTATCAATGTATTCTTCTTGAGCTAAATCATCTAAAAGTTGATTGAAAGCCTCACTTTCACGAATAAAGCTATGAACCTTAGAGTGCTCATTAAGGCGCTCTCTGTTCTCGTTTACATAGAATTCAGCGATCTCTTCAGAGATGTCTTCACACCGGTTAGTTGCGGGTTCAACGCGGAAGATTTGGACGGCATTATCGGCTTCATTAATAAAATCGATAATGTCTTTTTCTTCATAAAACGGGCCAGCTTGTGCGAGATTTTGCGCTTCATTTTCGCACATGAGTAAGAGAATTTCATTAGAATTTATGAAAACTGGTTTTTTCATAACGGTCTCCATTTATTATCAAAATATTTAAACACATTTTGAAAAAAATGCCTTGACATGGGGATTTTTTTTCGGGGTATGGTGGTTATATATTTCATATTTAATGAACAACGTCAATAAAAAAATTCATAAAATATGAAATTTTATAAAGACAAAAATTAATTATTGACAATACAATGTTAGAAAATTTGGAATTATGGAGATGAAAAGTGATGGCAGCTATTATTCTTTGTCTAAAGAACAAGAGTTTTGAAGAATCGTTAAAACAGCTTTCTGAACTTCAGGTTTTGCTTGATAGTAAAGGCGAATAAATTGTTCAGATTCTTTTATTAAAAAAGGTGGGATTACACCAAAAAAATCAATAATCTTTATGAGTTCGTCAGCTCTTATTAATCTAGGTTTTACTGGTTTATTTTTTGCTGAATTATTTAGCATATTGGATAAAGTAGATGGCAATACCCCCAAATGTTTAGCTAGCATTTTCTTACTGCCATGCCCATTTTTAGCTAATTGCTCATTAAGCCATGCCTTTAATTGATCCGATTCCATAAGAATAAGGCTCTTTCATGTGATATGAAAAATCAATAGAAAAAAACTGAATTTTTATCTTGATAAAATTCACGAAATATGAAATTTTATTGTTATGAAAAAAGAACCTGCGTATACCATAATAAAATATTTAGGGGGAGCTGTTAATGTTTCGCGTATTTTGCAGAAATGTAAAGGTGCTGTTTATCGTATCACTTATTCTAAAGAGAAGGGGGGGGCTAATGGGTTATTTCCTTCAATTTATCAAGCGCAATTATTAACCTATGCGCGTGAGCATGGGATAGATTTACGTCCAGAAGATTTTTTTTATCCCGAGCGCTTGCAGAGATTAATGCAAGAGCAAGCCAGCCCCCCATTGTCGAAAATTTGCAAGAGCAGCTGTGTTGATAGCGCGTGCGACGGTTTGCAGCCTTAGGAGATGATGATGTCTGTAAATGAAGCGTATAAGAATGATGATGGGAAGCCTCGTTTAGATCTTATACCGCCTTTAGCACTGATGGAAATCGGTCGTGTTTTAGAGTTTGGAGCAAAGAAATACGGAGCAAATAACTGGCGTAATGGCATGGATTGGAGCCGGTTTCACGGAGCAGCTTTGCGTCATTTATTAGCATGGTTTGGTGGAGAGAGTAAGGATGCTGAGAGTGATTTATCGCACTTGGCACATGCGGCGTGTTGCCTGCTTTTCTTAATGGAATGCGAGGCAAAACAGATTGGTTGTGATGACCGCTCTCATAAAAATTAATGGAGATCAAGATGAGTTCACATGAAATGATAGCGATAGTTGTGTTTGTGGTGTTTGGAGCTTTGCTTTTTAGCGGGGTGATGTTTCGTTTTGCATTGCATTATCGGGACAAGTTTAAGCAACTTGCAGGGCAGATTGAAAAGTTTCAAGTCCAAATTGCAGAGCTTGAGAGAGAAATTGCAGAAAAAGATATCAAGTTTTTAAAGAAAACCAAGCAGACCATTGATGAATGTGATGCGGATCTTAAAGAACTGCATCAAAAGATAGATGCGTATGATGAAGCGTTCAAACGGAAGAACGAAATTATAGATGAACTAAAAGCAGAAGTTCAATCACGTGATGAGGAAATAGAGAAGCTTAAAGAAGAGATTATTACCCTTAAAGATAATATAGTACCAGTTGACCCCACTAAAAAATACGAATTCACTGGTGAAATCAAAGAGTACAAACTCAGTGGTGAGAAAGGTGATTGTAAGCATATTTTACACCGAATTCGAGCATTAAAAAACTTTGGTACCATTAAGAAAAGTGATTTAGGAGGCTGGATAGCAAAAGAAGCCAATCTTAGTCACGAGGGTGACTGTTGGGTTGGGGGCGAAGCTATGGTTTTTAGTGATGCTCAGGTTTATTCCAATGCACAAGTTTATGACAAAGCTCAAGCTTATGGGCAAGTGGTTGTTGGCGGTAATGCCAAGGTTTATGGCAATGCGCGTGTGTATGGAAATGCAGAGATTTGGGGGGCGGCACAGGTTTATGAAGAAGCGCGCGTTTACGGATATGCTACCGTTACTAAGAATGCAGAAGTTTATGGTAAGGCACAAGTTTACGAGGAGGCATTAATTTATGGTACAGCGAAGGTTTATGACAATGCAATTGTTTGCGGTAATGCACGTGTTGATACAAGCAACGTTGGTGGTGGTACTTTAGTTAATAGTGGAGAAGTATCTACAGATAATAAAAAGGACTCTTCTCAGAAGAAAAGGAAGTGAGGAGAGAGGGATGTCGATATATGCAGTCGTATCAATTGTTATGTTTGTAATTGCTCATTTGTATTGGTTTTATAATATTTATTGTTCTTTCAAAGAAAGGCAGAAAATCACAAAAAAGATAAATGAACTAAACGAAGTGATGTTTAGTACAAATCAAAAGCTTGAAAAACTAATTAAAAGCAAAAGAGATTAGGAAATAGGATCATTAACGTGTTGATTGTTCTAATATAGTTTAGCAGGTGCCAAGGAAGGAATGGGAATATGCACTTCAATTGTTTTATTTGGAAGATTTGGTGAGCTGTGATGTATAATAAGATTAGGATTGCTTAATGTATGTGGCTTTAGAGAGCGAATATAGAGGCATAAATCCAATTCGTTATCGTTCATCAAAATTAAACCAGTCCAACGATTTTTTTTGGGTTCCATTGCAGATAAAGAGAAGTTAATGCATTTTTCTTGTTTTATATTAATAGTGATAATTTTCTCTCCATTACAATCTTTCTTACGACACTTTACGAGAAAAAAATTAAACGGTTCTTCTTCTGATAAGCTGATACTGTATATTTGAATGGCTTTTGGGGTAGGATTTTTTATGTGTAAAAATATTCTAATCATTGGGAAATCAGGTTGGTCAACACGTATTGCCGATTTTATCTCAACAATGCTAATGTCTAATTTTTCTCCTAAATCTCGTTCTTCTTTTTCTTGCCATAAAATGTCGACGAGATCTTGTAGTGATTTAGTTTGGCTTTTGAAGAGCTCTAATTTTTCCTCTATTTGTTTTCGAGCTCTTTTGTCTAGGGAATTTATCACTGCTGCTAGAATAAATGAAACAATACTACCAACAAGAGCAGCAATGATATTACTGATTATTTCAGATAGTGTTGGCATATTTCAGACACCCTTCTTTCTTTCATTTTTGGAAAAAAACAATCCTATAAAACACGTTATGTATGGAGTGGCGCGGTGATTAACACAATTCTTTGTTTTGATCTAGGTACGAAGACAGGGTGGGCGATACGTGGTGGGGATAATAGTATCATTAGTGGGACCATTAATTTTCAGCCCCGCCGTTTTGAAGGCGGCGGGATGCGTTATTTACGCTTTAAGAGATGGCTTAATGAAATAAAGCAGGCAGCAGGTCAAATTGACGCGGTGTATTTTGAAGAGGTGAGGAGCCATGTTGGTACAGACGCAGCGCATGTTTACGGTGGCTTGTTAGCAACGTTAACGGTGTGGTGCGAGCATCATCAGATACCGTATGAAGGCATTCCAGTTGGTACGATTAAGAAAGCGACAACAGGCAAGGGGAATGCGTCGAAAGAAGAGATGATAAAGGTAATGCGTGCAAAAGGACACGCGCCTTGTGATGATAATGAAGCGGATGCTTTAGCAATTTTACATTTAGTTAAAGAGAGGGAGATCACGAATGATATCCAGTAATAAAGTAGCGTGTGTAAAGTTTAGTACAGATAAGTTTTTAAAAGAGCTTATGGGCTTAAAAGCAAAAGAGAAGGCTGTTTATACAACCCTTGTGTTGCTTATGAATGATAAGAAAGCGCCTCTTATCAATAATGCGTCTTATTTATCAAGTTGGTGTGGGTGTTCAGTAAAAACGTTTCAAAAGACATTAGAGACTTTAATAAGCATGGGTTACATCACGCGTTTAGAAAATGGAAACTTATGGCATAGGTCATTAGCTTTTGATTATACGATTAGCAAAGCTTCAGAAAGGGCTTCA
>NZ_JAQITA010000044.1 GCF_028618575.1 Bartonella sp. ML70XJBT.G
TTTTATAGGCTTTTGCAAAAAGAAGTAGACGCTCATACCGCGTCATCGCTTTGTAATCAGAAAATTCTGGTACATGTAATTGAGATGTGGGCTTAGAACGCTTTAAAGACTCTATATCACCAAGCAATGCTTGTGCAGCGGCAGAATGATTAGCAGCTTCCTCGCACAACTTTTTTTCAATATCTTGTGCTTTCGCCCACGCAATTACTTTGTTTAAAGATTCCTCAATATGACTTTCAGAAAGATCAGGAGCTCTAACCCCAAAATTCTCCTTCGCATAAAATAGCACATCTTCATATTTACGCTGTGATTCTTGACCTCTAGAATATTGCCGAGCAAGGCAATAAGCAGCGGTGGTGAGATTAGCCGAAAGCAAAAACTCTTTGCCACTCTCTCCATAATTTTTTACACTATATCCAATACCGATAATGCGGTCAGGAAGATGATAATGCGCAAAAGTATCCCCCACATCATCACGATAAGGCTCCCAGCCAATCTTTTTTAAAATTTCTGTAACATCTTTGGTTTGCATAATGTTTCACTTATCAACTAATTGTGCAACATCAGCTAAGGTATAGGTTTTCATGAATCCTCCCCTGCATGTTCCTTAATTCTTTTGTATAAAAATTACTTATATAATACTGAGGATCTCTAGAAAGATTAGAGATTTCCCATTACCAATATTATCTCCCCCATAACTTTTTCCAAAAACGCTCGTAAAAAGGGATAGGTTGTCGAGTGGGAGGGATCTCTGGTTTTTCAATTGGTTGATCACCATCAGGTATCTCATCTCCCACGCTTTCTTTAATTCTTTTACAAAGGAATTCATAAAAATTACTTGCGTAATATTCGCACTCTTCAGATGGAAGCATGACATAGAGTGGGCATTCACCATCCCGAAACTGTGTATAATCAAAGTAAAAGGTTTCACCAAAATCTGTTCTGCTAACGGCAAGCTGTTCTGGTGTTCAAAACCATGTTTTCTATAATAATTTAAGTTTTGTAAAACAATGTCATCAAAAGGAATATCTTCTCCACACTCTTTATAAAGGCTATAGATTTCATAACCAGCAATGTCTCCTCCTTTATAATGTTTTAAAAAAGCTTTATAGGAAGATGTGAATTGTAAACCGAGAGCTTTCTCCGCATTTTCAATCCATATATCATCGACCGCATTTTCTGCAGTACCAAAACGGACAATATCACTATCATATTTATCAACTTTATCAACTAATTCTATAACATCATCTAAGGTATAGGTTTGCATCAATTATTCTCCATAAGTTATCCTACAAGTTTCTCTTTTTATCAACCGTAGAGCATTACTACCGATGCTCCTGTCCCCATCTGTCAAAATCTAGACCTATAATACCCCATCTCATATCGATGATTCCTCCCAAATGACTGTTTTTTTGTTCTCTATAGTCTTTAGCACGTTCCTTCCAATATTCCGCTCTCCACTTCTCAAACTTTTTTCTCTCTATAAGTGATTGATGTTTTTGGGGATTAGCATGAATCACAGAAGTATATTTTTTATGAAACTCATGGCTCATTACTGCTAAGGGCCCATCAGGGGCCTGATTTAGGTGATGCAACTCAACAGACTTATCATCAAACCCTATAGGTGCTCTTCCTGCTTCCATTCTCTCAATATTGGTACCCCACACTTCTTTTTTGTTTTCCATCCATTTAACAATTTTGTTAGGATCAAACAAATCGTCTCTCTGATAAACTTTGTTTGTCTGAGCAAATTTGCTATCGGTAAATTTAGTGGGTTTCTTTTTTAACCAATGCTTTTTTTCTTTAGCAGCAATTTTGATCTTTTCTTTCTTCGCTTCAAGCTTGGCAAGATCTCCCTGAGCTGCAAGTTCTGCAAGATTTTTCTTGGAAGCAAATTGGGCAAAATCTTTCCTCGCTATAAATTTGATCAAAGCCTTTTCGCCAAGCTTTGCGCCTCCCTTGACTGCCCCAGCGCCTCCAGCCAACAGGGATGCTGCTTCCGTCAATAATTTTCCGAGTTCAACACCCGCTTTAAAGGATCCACCGGCACCGGCTCGCTCATATTCCTCCGCCATTTTATTAATGCGATCTACATAGGATTGCCCAAGGTCCGCCCAATTGTCGCAAAATCTCACCACTCGTCACTAACTCTTTAAGCGCTTTCAAAGTCTCTTTGAGGTGACTGGCTATTTGCCAAAAACCTTGAGCCGTATCGTATAATTCAGCCGGTACACCAGCTACCATACCAGCCGCAAAGCTTACATTTTGACCACCACTAATCGCGGACCATTTCATAAAAACTGCTGCTTTACACAAATAGTCAGAACACTCTTCTAATTCTTTCTTCATCTGGGCTTGTTGCGCACTGCTGAGGTAGTTATTTTTCGCGGCATTACCTGCAGCATCGGCGCCGGTATTGACATCACCACCAGCAAGGGCGGCAGCAAAGCCCCCCGCAATGCGGGCCACATCAATGGTGTGCTCTCTAAAGTCTGCAAACTGTGCATCAATCTTGGCAGTGATGCGGGCTTGTTCTTCCGGCGTTGGGGTGCGACCATCTAATGCCCCCATTTCCTCTTTGATAATGTTTTGCATCCACAGTTTAAACTGGAGCATGGCTGCGGTTTCGCCTACAACACCCCCCACGGCGCCAGCCGTACAATCACCACTCGCTGTCGCACCTACAATACAGCCAAGACCAGCATGGGCAACGATCTGCGTGACCGTGTCAATCTTCCCTTCAGCCTTGGCGGTACCGATTTCTTCTGCCAACGATTTGCCAACCGTATCAGACAGAGCGATGCGCAGATTGTTTAAAAAGTTCTTATCTAAAGAACCGCCTTCAAGAGCCGTTTGAACGCCCGTGCCAATAGCACAAGCTTTGATCAGGTTCTTTTCTGCCTCACGGGTAATACGATCAACCAAAGGGGCGGTTTGGATAAGGATTGACCAACTCCAGCCATCTCTGTGAGTCAGCTGGTTCAGTAAATTTAGTGGGTTTGCCTTTTAACAAATTCTTTTTTTCTTTAGCAGCAAGGTTGGTCTTTTCTTTCTTCGCTTCAAGCTTGGTCAGATCTCCTTGAGCTGCAAGTTCTGCAAGATTTTTCTTGGAAGCAAATTAAGAGATCACAAATAATACCACTACTCGGAATATCTGCTGCATATCCCTTATAAACGTTACGTATTTCCTCCCCCCCATGTCATTTCCCCCATAATTTTTTCCAAAAACGCGTGTAAAAAGGGATAGGTTGCGGAGTGGGAAGGATCTCAGGCTTTTCAATTGGTTGATCACCTTCAGGTATCTCAGCTCCTACGCTTTCTTTAATTCTTTTACAAAGGAATTCATAAAAATTACTTGCGTAATATTCGCACTCTTCAGATGGAAGCATGACATAGAGTGGACACTCACCATCCCGAAACTGTGTATAATCAAAATAAAAAGTTTCACCAAAATCTGTTCTGCTAACGACAAGCTGTTCTGATGTTTCAAAACCACGTTTTCTAGCATTTAAGTTTCGGTAAACAATATCACCACCAGGGATATCTGCTCCACACTCCTTATAAAGGCTAAAGATTTCTTCACCACCAATTTCTCCTCCTCCGTAATTTCTAAAAAAACTTTTGTAGGACGATGTGAATTGCAAACCGAGAGTTTCTTCAGCTCTCTTTATCCATACATCATCAGGTGCATTATCTGCAGTGCCAAAATGAGCAGTATCATTATACTTATCGACTAATTTTATAACATCAGATAAGGTATAAGTTTTCATATACTTTTCTCCATTAAATTATTTTCTTGAATATATCTCTTAGCACGCTCCTTCCAATATTTTTGTCTCCAATTATCAAATTTTGATCTATTAATACCAGATCCCATTGTATTGGGATTAATATGAATAACAGAATTATTATTTTTATGGAATGTCCTAGTAACCTCTGCTATGGGACCATCATGTGTTTGCAGCATATGATGCAATTCAATAGGATAACCGTCAATACCAATAGGAGCTTTTCCTGATAGCATTCTTTCAATATTGTGCATGAAAGTCAAACGGATCAATCGTGATGAAAAACACATTGAAGAAATTAATCAAGCTGTTGAAGCCTTTTTAGCAGAAATAGAACAAGACAAGACAAAGATCTTGACCAAAGCTGCTTAACCTTATGGGGGTGCTTTGTTCATTGCATGCCTCCTAGCACCCCCGCCCCTTTCATAATCATTATAAATAAAAAGGATTGCTTTAAATGAATGAAGAAAAATTAACCGCCTCAATAAAAAAAGTAAGTTTGTTTGAACAAGCTTTATTATCAATGCGCCTGCAAAGGCTCGTCAATATACAAGACCTATCGATTTATCTTGGAATGTCTATGACCTCTATTAGAGAGCTTGTAAAAGCTGGTGTTTTTCCTAAACCAATACAAGAAGGACGATACTTAAAATGGGATATAGTTGAAATCGACCGCTATATTGAAAGCAAAAAAGCCGAAAGAGACTCTACAGAATTACCATCACTATCGTAACAATCAACACCCAGTCACAAAAGATGCCCATTGTTCTAAAAGAACACGGCGTTGTTCCAAAAAATCAGTCCTCATATAAGCTTT
>NZ_JAQITA010000045.1 GCF_028618575.1 Bartonella sp. ML70XJBT.G
TTACGGGTAAACAGCTTTATTTTGTAGGGGATGCGCTTTCTACGTATTTGGGCGGTGGTGCCAAATATGAGGATGGCAAATGGACAGCTCCAAGCTTCAAGGTTAATATAGTCAAGGATAATGGTCAAGAAAAAAGTGAGACTTATGATAATGTAGCGGATGCTTTGGCAGGGGTTGGTACTTCTTTTACCAACGTTCAGAATAAAATTACTAAGGAGATTACCAACCAGATTAATCACCTTCAATCAGATAATTCTGCAGTTGTTCATTATGATAAAGCCGATAAGAATGGTACCATTAATTATGCAAGTGTCACTTTTGGTGGTAAAGATAAAACTCTCACAGCTCTCCACAATGTTGCTAATGGTAATATTGTCAAGGATTCACATGATGTGGTTACGGGTGGTCAAATTAATACCATCTCTCAAGATGTTGCAAAATTTTTAGGTGGTAATGCGGCTTTTAACAATGGTAATTTTACAAAGCCAACTTATAAATTATCAAGTTTTTCTGAAGAAGGAACTTTAGGAGAGGCTAGCTATGATAATGTTGGTGCAGCCTTTGCTGGTCTTGACGCAAATGTTAAGCACGTGAATAATCATTTAGAAAATGTCGTCACTGAATTTACTGAAAAAGTAAATAATATTACTCAATCAGTTCAAGGCGATGCCTTGTTGTGGAGTAAGGAAGCCGACGCTTTTGTTGCCGATCATGGCAAGGGTGATGCGAAGACCAATAGCAAGATTATGCATCTTAAAGCTGGAGATATTACTGCTGAATCAACGGATGCGGTCAATGGTTCACAACTTTATTCTTTAGGAAGTGGAATTGCCTCATCTTTTGGTGGTGGAGCAAAATATGAAAAAGGCCAATGGTCCGCTCCAAAGTTCAAGATTACAATAGTTAATGATAATGGCGATAAAGAAGATAAGATATACCAGAATGTAGCAGAAGCTTTTGCAGGAGTTGGTACTTCTATCACGAAGGTCGAGAATAAAGTTACCAATGAAATTACCAAACAGATTAATCATCTTCAATCAGAGGGTTCAGCGGTTGTTCATTATGATAAAAAGGATAATCAGATTGATTATGCGAGTGTCACTTTTGGTGGTAAAGATAAAACCCTCACAGCTCTCCATAATGTTGCTAATGGTATTATCGGTGATAAGTCTCATGAAGTGATCACTGGCGGACAGATTTATAAAATTGGTGACGATATAGCCAAATTCTTAGGTGGAGATGCGGCCTTTAATAATGGAGCTTTTACGGCTCCAACTTATAAACTATCATACGTTGACACAAATGGAATTGTAACGGGCAGTTCTTTTCAAAGTATTGGAACAGCTTTTGCAGGTCTTGATATAAATATTAAGAATGTCAATCAACGGATTAAAAAAATATTTCAGGGAGTTGCACAAGATTCTTTATTGTGGAGCGAGAAGGATAGTGCTTTTGTAGCCCTTCATGGAGATGGCGAGGATAGAAAAGCAAGTAAACTTAAATTTCTTGCCAATGGAGAAGTTTCTAAAGAATCGACGGAAGCAATAACGGGCTCTCAACTTTATTCCTTAGGTGACAATATTGCGAAGTTTTTGGGCGGTAATGCCAAGTATGAAAATGGACAATGGATCGCTCCAAAGTTCAAGATTACAACATTCAAAGATGATGGTAGTGAAGTTGAAGAAAAAGAATACGAAAGTATTTCTGCTGCTTTTGAAGGTGTAGGTACGTCTTTCACAAATATCAAAAATGAAATTACCAATCAGATTAATCATCTTCAGTCAGATGATTCAGCGGTTATTCATTATGATAAACAGCAGGATGGTACCATTAATTATACGAGTGTAACTTTTGGTGGCAAGAATAAGAACCACACAACTCTTCGCAATGTTGCTAATGGTATTATTGATGATAAGTCTCATGAAGCGGTCACGGGCGGACAGATTTATACAATTGGTTCAGATATAGCCAAATTCTTGGGCGGAGAAGCAGCCTTTAACAATGGAGCCTTTACAGGACCAACCTATGAATTATCTAAAATTTCTGAACAAGGTACTGTAACGAAGGATAACTTTAAGAGTATTAGTTCAGCCTTTGCAGGACTTGATACAAGCATTCAAAATGTGAACAAGCGTATTAAAGAAGTCTCTCAAGGAGTTGCTCAAGATTCCTTGTCGTGGAGCCAGTCTGACAATGCCTTTAGTGCGCTACATGGTGCAAATAAGGAACGAAAAGCTAGCAAAATTACGCATATTTTAGATGGTGCTATTACTTCTGGCTCAACGGATGCTGTTACGGGTAGCCAGCTTTATTCCTTGGGTGATAAGGTTGCCACGTTTTTTGGCGGTAATGCTCGATATAAAAATGGCCAATGGACGGCACCAAGCTTTAAGATTACAACAGTTAAAGAAGATGGTAGCTCTGAAGATAAGACTTATAAAAATGTAACGGCTGCATTTGCAGGAGTTGGTACATCTTTCACGAATGTCAGAAATGAAATTACCAAACAGATTAATCATCTTCAGTCCGATGATTCCGCTGTTGTTCATTATGATAAAGACGATAAAAATAGCACCATTAATTATACGAGCGTTACTTTTGGTGGTAAAAATCGAAACCCCACAGTTCTTCGCAATGTTGCTAATGGTAATATTGCTGATAAGTCGCATGAAGCGATTACGGGCGGACAGATTTATAAAATTGGTGATGATATAGCTAAATTCTTGGGTGGGAAAGCAGCCATTAACAATGGAGCTTTTACAGGACCGACTTATGAATTATCTCAGGTAGAGAAAGATGGTAAAGTAGCAAACAAGTCCTTTACCGATGTTGGTTCAGCTTTTACAGGACTTGATACAAATATCAAGAATGTGAATGACCGGATTAAGGAAGTCTCAGAGGGAGTTGCACAGGATTCTTTAAATTGGAGTAGTGCTGAGGGTGCTTTTGTAGCTCTTCATGGGGAAGGAAGTAAAAAAACGAATAGCAAACTTAAATTCCTTGCCAATGGAGAAATTTCCAAAGGATCGACGGAAGCGATAACGGGCTCTCAACTTTATTCCTTAGGCGACAATGTTGCGAAGTCTTTTGGCGGTAATGCTAAGTATGACAATGGCAAATGGACGGCTCCAAGCTTCACACTGAGAACCTTTGATAGTAACAGTAATGAAGGTGAAAAAAAGACGTATAATGATGTTAATTCTGCTTTTGCTGGAATTGATACAAACTTCAAAAATGTGAATGAGCATCTAACGAACGTCGTTAATAAGTTTAATGAGGAAGTCACCAATATTACTCAAGAAATTGCCAAGGATTCTTTAAATTGGAGCAATGCTGATAGTGCTTTTGTTGCTTCTCATGGAGAAGGCGATGCAAGAAAAGATAGCAAGATTACACATATTTTGGCTGGAAATATTACTTCTGCTTCAACGGATGCAGTCAATGGTTCACAACTTTATTCCTTAGGCAATGATGTTGCGAAGTCTTTTGGCGGTACTGCTAAGTATGACAATGGCATATGGACGGCGCCAAAGTTCAAGATTACAACAGTTAAAGAGGATGGTAACCCTGAAGAGAAGAATTATACTAATGTAGCGGAAGCTTTAACGGGAGTTGGTACGTCTTTTACGAATATCAAAAATGAGATTACCAACCAGATTAATCATCTTCAGTCAGATGATTCCGCTGTTGTTCATTATGATAAAAAGGAAAATGATGAAATTGATTATACAAATGTGACTTTAGGCAAAGGTAAGGATTCTACACCCGTTGCACTTCATAATGTTGCTGATGGTAAGATTGCTAGTGAATCGCATGATGCCATTACGGGCGGTCAGATCAATAAAATGGGTGAGGATATTGCAAAGTTTTTAGGTGGTAGCGCAGCCTTTAAAGATGGTACTCTTACACAGCCAATTTATGCATTATCGGAAGTTTCTAAAGAAGGTCAGATTACAGATAAGTCCTTTAATGATGTTGGTTCAGCCTTTTCAGGCCTTGATACAAATATTAAGAATGTCAACCAGCGTATTAAAGAAGTCTCTCAAGGAGTTGCAAAAGATTCTTTGAATTGGAGCAATACTGATGAGGCTTTTGTTGCTCTTCATGGGGAAGGAGAAGCAAGAAAAGAGAGCAAGATTACGCATATTTTTGATGGCACTATTACAGCTACTTCAACGGATGCTGTTACCGGTAAACAGCTTTATTCATTCAATCAGACTTTAGCCAGCTATTTAGGTGGCGGAGCTGAATATAAGCAAGAAAAATGGAAAGCTCCAGATTTCAAAGTTCAGCAATTTGGTGAGAATGGTAAGCTTGAAGAGAAGACCTATCATAATGTTGCGACTGCTTTTGAAGGTGTAAATAATTCTGTCACGAATATGCATAATGAAATCACCAATCAGATTAGCCAAGTTGTGAGTGATAGCCTTGTGAAGCAAGATAAAGAGAGTAAGGTTATCAAGATAGGTTCTGAGAAAGAAGGTACAGAAATCACCGTTGCGAATAGTACTGGAGTGGCACGTCGTAT
>NZ_JAQITA010000046.1 GCF_028618575.1 Bartonella sp. ML70XJBT.G
TAAAGGGTATAGAGAACAAAAAAACACTAATTTAGAAGGAGTAATTGATATGAGATGGGGTATTATAGGTCTAGATTTTAACAGATGGGGACAGGAGCATCGACAGTAAATGCTCTACGGTTAATGAAAAGAGAAAAAAGGGACTTATAGAATAATTTATGGAGAATAATTGATGAAAACCTACACCTTAGATGATGTTGCAGTATTAATTGATAAAGTGAATAAGTATGATGATGATATTATTAATTTGGGTAGTGAAGATGATGAAGAGAATGAAACAGATGATCTACAGATTGAAAAAGCGGAGAAAGCTTTGGGTTTGAAATTTACATCGTCTTACAAAGTTTTTTTAAAGAAATATGGAGGAGGGGAAATTGGTGGTGATGAAATTTTTAGCATTTATGGAGATTATGGGGAAGGTATTCCTGCTGGTGATATTGTTTACCGAAACTTACTCAATAGAAAAAAAGGTTTTGTGACACCAGAACAGCTTTTCGTGAGCAGAACAGATTTTGGTGAGACATTTTATTTTGATTATACGCAGTTTCGGGATGGTGAATGCCCGCTCTATGTCATGCTTCCATCTGAAGAGTGCGAATATTACGCAAGTAATTTTTATGAATTCCTTTGTAAAAGAATTAAAGAAAGCGTGGGAGCTGAGATACTTGATGGTGATCAACCAATTGAAAAGCATGAGACCCCTCCCATTCCGCAACCTATCCCTTTTTACGAGCGTTTTTGGAAAAAATTATGGGGGAAATGACATG
Source organism: Bartonella sp. ML70XJBT.G (assembly GCF_028618575.1). Classification (GTDB taxonomy): domain Bacteria; phylum Pseudomonadota; class Alphaproteobacteria; order Rhizobiales; family Rhizobiaceae; genus Bartonella. The sequence continues at coordinate 768 of NZ_JAQITA010000046.1, forward strand.
GGGGGAGGAAATACGTAACGTTTATAAGGTATATGCAGCAGATATTCCGAGTAGTGGTATTATTTGTGATCTCTTAATTTGCTTCTAAAAAAATTTTGCAGAACTTGCCGCTCAGGGAGATCTTGAAAAACTTGCGGCGAAAAAAGAACTGATCAAAGAAGCTGCCAAAGAAAAAAAGAATTGGTTAAAAAAGAAACCCATTAAATTTACCGATAGCAAATTTGATCAGACATACAAAGTCTATCAGAAAGACGATTTGTTTGATCCTAACAAAAGGGTTAAATGGACAGTAAAAGGGGAAGATGTGTGGGGCACCAATGTTGAGAGAATGGAAGCAGGAAGAGCTCCTATAGGATATGATGGTCAACCTGTTGAGTTGCATCACTTAAAGCAAACCCCTGATGGCCCCTTAGCAGAGGTTACTAAAGCATTTCATAACGAACATAATTCTGTTATTCATATTAATCCTAATACAATGGGATCAGCTATTGATAGAGATATTTTCGATAGATGGAGGGCGAAATACTGGAAAGAACGTGCTAAAGGTTATGAAAAGAGAAGTATAGAAGCTAAAAAATAACAATTTATGGAGAACAAATTATGGAAACTTATACTTTAGCTGATGTTGCACAATTAATTAATAAGTATCCGGATGTTATCGACTTTGGCACTGCAGAGGATGCACCTGATGATATATTGATTGAAAAGGCTGAGAGAACTCTTGGTTTACAATTCACCTCGTCCTACAAAAGTTTTTTAAAAAATTATGGAGGAGGAGAAATTGGAGGTTATGAAATTTTTAGCATTTATAACGCAAGTTTTGATAAGTGTCCTGCTGGTGATATTGTTTTCTATCATTTGACGGATATAAAAAATGGTTTCGCAAAACCACAGCAGCTTGTTGTCAATAGAACAGATTTTGGTGAAACCTTTTACTTTGATTATACTCAGTTTCAGGATTGTGAGTGCCCGCTCTATCTTAGATTTCCACCTAGCGATCCCCAGTATTACGCAAGTAATTTTTATGAATTTCTCTGTAAAAGAATTATGGAACATGCTGGGGGGTAATGACGATGCAAACCAAAGACGCAACAGAGATTTTAAAAAAAGTTGGTTGGGAGCCCCATCGCGATGAAATGGGTGATATGTTTGCTTATTATCACCTCCCCGATCGCATAGTGCGTATTCATTATGGTGTCATAGATTATGGACGGGATAGCGGAAGATTGTGGGTTTCTGTCAGTCTTACTACTGCTGCTTATTGTCTTGGCTGTGAATATGCTAACGGTAAAGAATCTCAACCTCTATATGAGGATATGCTGATTTCTTCAGAAGAGAATTTTGGAGTTACAGCACTGGAGTTTTTTGAAAGCCATGTCAAGGTAGCTTTAAACAAAGTGTTAGCTTGGGCGCAAGCACAAGATATTGAGAAAAAATTACGTGAAAAAGCTGCTAATCATTCTCTCGTTGCAAAGGCTCTACTCGGCGATACCGAAGCTTTAAGGAATTACAAACCTACACCTCAATTATATACACCAGAGTTTTCTGATTATGAAAAGATGACACAGGTTAAGCGCGTTATCTTTTTTGCTGAGGCGTATAAAAATAACGAATTGGATGACATTTTAGCACGCAAAAAACCGAAACAGTGTTTGATGAGTCTTACAGCAGCAACGCGCATTCTTAAAACCCAAGGGTGGTTTGCCACAGAGCCTGGAAAAATGTGGTTGGTTTTGCCCGACCGCTTTATTCAATTTGATTTTGGTTTTATACGTCTCCATGATCAGTACAATGTCCATCTTGAAGAAGTAGTCTCCAACGAAGAGATTTCTGTAGCTTGCCATTATATTTACCATAGTGGAAAACTTAGGCACATATCAGCTACAAATATTTATCAACCTTTTAATACACTTGGAGCGGAGAATTTTAATGGGATTGACATACGTGTAGAGACATTAAATGAGCAAGAGTTGACAAAAATCTCTGAGCGGGTGATACAGTGGGCACGTGCTCAAGATTTGCAAGCATCGATAGAAAGTAAAACGCTCATCCAAAAATATAGCTGTACTCCATCTATAGTTTGGCATTTGGCTTGTTTAGCGTTAACAGGTCAAATTGATATCCTAAAGTCTTATCAAAATTCCCTTGCAGCAGGTAAACTACTTGAGCATTTGCAAAATCTTGATGAACAACTGGAGGAGTGTGTAAATCACGCTGTTGAATTTGCTGAAGAATATCTGAAAATTCTTAATGAGAGAGAAGCTGCTGAAGCGCATCTTGGTCCGAAAGCTTTGATTACTTTCAATAAAGTTGCTGAGCAATTAAAACAAATGGGTTGGACAGTTTATCGTGATAAAAACTACAATCACAATGCTTATTTTATAAGTAAAGACTGTATCATCAATGTAATGTATAACCTTCAAAGTGATGAAGAAGAGTCAATTGTTGCATTTAAGGCTTCCCTTTCAACACTTGGCTTTTCCACTGCTCATAGAGAGATTTTCTATAATATGCCTCAATATACAGCTCTCAAAGAAGCAGAAGAAGTTTATACAGTTTCTAGTACTGAATTGGATGGAGGCAAGCTAAAGCAGATTTGTACAGATATTCTTGAATGGGCTGATAAACAAAACACCAATCAAATTATCTATGATTATGCGGTTTTGTCACCGAACAGTGAAGTGTGCATTGCAGTATGTCACCTTATTGCGCTTATTTTGATAGGAAATGTCAAAAAACTCAAATTTTATAAGGAGAGTTTTCAAAGAAAAAATCATCTAGGCTTTGCAGATTGTTTCACAAAATATGATATTGACAACGCTTTTAGTCTTGCACGGCGTTATCGAGCAGGTTTTCCAAAAAACACTCCAATTGTTTGAGCTTGGATCCACAAACAACATCTGTTGCTTTTCAAACAGCAGCTGTTGATGTGACAGAGGAGATAGATGAAACGGATGATAGAGATGCTCCATTGACCATGGAAAGTGCTACAGCACTTTTAAAAAGCTTAGGCTGGACAATTGAAAAAATCGATGAAGATGACCATATGGCAAGCTATCAATTGGCTGATCGTGAAGTAGACATTCTTTATAACGATGAAACTGCTAAAGATTGTCCGCAATTTGATAGCGCCTTTTTGATTAGCACCGGTATCCTTTCTGCTGCTTGCAAATTCATTGATCCTACACACACGGAAGATTTTCCAGATATACAGCTTAATTTTGAGGCAAAAGGATTGGAAATCTTTGAACCAGAAGTTACTGCAGATCGTTTAACACAGGCGCTTGATGATGCACTAGAATGGGCAGTAAGCGCTATTGATCTTTCTGAAAGACTTCGCTCTGATTATGGTATAGCGCCTTGGCAACAGGATGCAACGTCTAAAGCAGATGATACAGATTATGCTTTACTTCACCTTGGAGCCCTTGCTTTATTGGGTGATGTTGAAACTTTGCATTCTTATCAGCAAAGTTTTGCAGCAGGAGATCATTTAGGCTTTAGCGAAAGCATTCAACAGCTTCATCTTGAACGGGCTATCACTTTAGCCAAGGAAGTATCAAAGGTAAAGCAAATGAGCTACGCTTTGATTGAACAGATTGCAAAGGATTTTACCAATCACTCAGAACTTCCCAGCGATGAGCAACCCCGCTCTTGGAAGGAAAAAATCACTCAGTTTATGGGAAAAAAAGACAAGAAATA
>NZ_JAQITA010000047.1 GCF_028618575.1 Bartonella sp. ML70XJBT.G
ACAGATGAAGTTAGTTCTTGATGATGCGAAGAAATATACGGATGATCGTGTGACTGATTTAGTAAACAATGGGGTTAATGAATCCAAAGCCTACACGGATATGAAGTTTGAGACGTTAAATTATGCAGTTGAGGATGTACGCAAAGAAGCAAGACAAGCAGCTGCTATTGGTTTGGCTGTCTCTAATTTGCGTTATAATGATTCACCAGGAAAGTTAAGTGTTGCACTTGCTAGTGGTATATGGCAAAATCAAACCGCCTTTGCTTTGGGTGCTGGCTATACCTCTGAAGATGGGAATACCCGTTCTAGCCTATCGGTCACAAGTGCTGGTGGACGTTGGGGTGTGGGTGTAGGGCTAAGCCTAACGCTGAATTAATAATTAAAAAGCAATCTTTATTAATTACGCTCGCTCTTCTTTTTAAAGAGGGGCGAGCGTTTTATAGACACAAAAAATATTTAGCGAGTAAGTATAATCTGTAGTATATTATAGTTATGAAGTCTTTATAGAGCTGTTTTTGTAAAAAAAAGATCACAGCAACATAAGCAATAACGTATTTTTCTCTTGCTATTTTATTAGATAACAGATAGTGGTGAAAAAAGTATATTAGTAAGACTCATTTTGATTTAAATAATTCAAAGAGGGGAAAGTGGTGCGTAAAAAACAAAAGAATGACACAAGGGCAGATTTACAACATCATATTGCGCTGAATAAAAGAGCACCAAAAATCACTATCTCCTAAAAAATAATTTTTCTTGAATACCCTAATTAACTTAATTATTAAGAAAAAAGCTTCTCAATAAAAGAAGACTCACAAGTAAATAAAACAATAAAATATTTTTGAAATATTCTTTTAAGTAAAATGCCTTTAATATTTAAAACACAGAAACATAACTTTTTAACACCTACACGGCAGAAACCGACTATAAGCTTCACTAGAATCTAAATGTGTCATTTCCACGTCCACTAAACACTTTTCACATTTAGATCTCAACATAGAAAGCAGACACAATACAAAAACAAAGACTCAAAATATTTCCACTTTAATCAGAAGTTTTTATCCAATCACTAATGCGTGAAAAAATCTAACACTGAAATATGTCTTTTTTATGTTCCGGATATGCTTTTTAAATTTTTTCATTGGAGAGTTTGTATGAAAAAATTATCTATCATATCAAAGAGACAACATGGTTTGAATACTTTGCTTGTTTCTCGACATTTATCTTTGTTTGCAAAGCTTTCGTTGGGAACGGCAATGGCTGTGCTTTTATCGAGTGCGTCTTCTGTATTGGCGAAAAAAATTGATATAATAGACCAACAAGTTCTTCAAAGTATGGAGAAGGCAACAGCGGTTTATTCTCAAGGGAACGATAAAAAGATCACTGCTGCTTATGATAGTCAGAGCAATGTTGATAACTCTGGTTCATCCAAGGCAGGTTATTTAACAGCGCTGAATACAGTGCTAGCAGCAAAAGCGAATGCTTCTGGTGATTATGCCAATTTCCTAAATAAGATGCTTTTAGAAAAAAGCGATCAAAAAACATCACGACTTACAAAGGTAGCAACTAAGAGTGGAGGTGCTGGTGCGGTTGATGACGATGATTATGGGAATACGATATTTCCCTCAAAAGATTCTAGCGCATCAGTAGAAAACGATTCAATAAAACCGAGTGTAAGGAGTTTTGTAACGACAAGAGGACTTGAAAGAGCTGGGGGAAATGCTACCTTTTTAGGCTCAAAGGCAAATGCAGCAGGGCTGGAAAGTGTTGCTATAGGATATATGGCACACGCTTTGGGAAGAAGCAGTACCGCATTAGGTGGTGAATATAATACGGATAATAATGATAGGAAAGATGATTATACAACCGCCAAAGGTGATTACTCAACAGCTTTGGGTTCTATTGCTAAAGCTATGGAATATGGTACAACTGCTGTTGGTCATCGTGCATATGCAATAGTTAAATACGCTGTTTCTATAGGATTTTATTCGAGAGCAAACACAGATCACGCTATTGCTTTAGGTGCTGATTCTATAGCTAACGTAGCTGCTGGTGTTGCAGGCTATAATCCTCTTTTACACAAGGTGGCAACAGATACAACTTTTGCATGGAAAAGTACTTACGGTGCCGTTAGTGTTGGTGATATAGCTAAGAATAAAACACGGCAAATTGGAGGAGTTGCAGCAGGTGCTTTAGATACTGATGCAGTCAATATTGCGCAGTTAAAGTCGTTACAAACCTATGTGGACAAAGGCTGGAAACTCTCTGTTAACGGTAAAAATGCTAAGGTTGTAGAAATAGACGGTACAGTAGATTTTTCTACTGGAAGTAACAATCTCCAAATCACCAAAGGGCAAGACGACAATAAGATAAAATTTGATTTAGCAAAAAACATCACACTCGATAAAGTAACAGCAGGTACGAACACCTTTGATGCCACGGGTTTGAAAATTGCGAATGGTCCACAAATCACCACTGCTGGTATTAATGCAGGGAATAAAAAGATAACAGGAATAGTGGCCGGTACTGACGCGACTGATGCGGTGAATTTTTCACAGTTGAAAGTCTTACAAAATGCTTTGAATAAGAATGATAAATTGGCTGAATGGAATGGCAACAGAGTAAGGATAGGTTCTGAGAAAGATAATAGTGCTATCGGAAGTGTTGTAATAGGAGCAGGTTTTATGGGACAGGGTGGTGCTATCCATACTGTTCCATCCGTAAAAGCGAACTATGGAATAGCTATAGGTACTGCGGCTGTAGTTGAAAATGGATCTGATGCAGCGATTGCTTTTGGTTACGGTGCAAAAGCGAGTGTTAATAAAGGTGTTGCCTTAGGAGCTCATTCTAGCGCTGACACTGAGGGTGGGATTGCAGGCTATGATCCTAAGACTGGGAAAAACTCAAGTAACACTGATGCTGCATGGAAATCTGAATATGGTGCCGTCAGTGTTGGCGGAGGCGTTAAAGGAAAGATGAATTGGTCACGGCAAATTGTAGGGGTAGCAGCTGGTACTGCAGATACCGATGCGGTAAATGTGGCACAGCTAAAAGGTTTACAAAACTCTATTATCCCAAGTTGGGATCTCTCTGTTAATGGTGAAAATAAGACGACTGTTAATTCAAGCAGCCCAATGGATTTGGCAGCTGGAAGTAGCAACCTTAATATTACAAAAGACAAAGGCGACAATAATGTAAAATTTGATCTCGCGAAGGATATTACACTTAATAAGATAACAGTAGGATCTAATACTCTAGATGTAACGGGTTTGAAAATTGCAAATGGCCCGAAAATAATGGCGACTGGTATTGATGCTGGAGAAAAAATAATCACAGCTGTTGCAAATGGAAAAATTTCTCAAAATTCAAAAGATGCAATCAATGCTTCCCAGCTTTACAGTTTTGCTAGTTCGATTGCTGCTACTCTTGGTAGTGGTAATATGGTTGTCGGTGAAGATGGGATTATTGTGACCCAGGCTTACTATTCTAATGGTGTTGACGCTGATGGAAATATAACCAAAGATGGCTATCAAACTGTTGCGTCTGCACTTGAAGGCATTGGTCAAAGCTTTGAAAATGTTCTCAACCATTTTGATAAAAAAGTAGCAGATGTCGTCAAAACAGCTCAAGACGATTCCTTGTTATGGAGTGATGATGCTGGAGCCTTTGTCGCCAAGCATAAACAGGCTGGAGATGAAGAAGGTAAAGAAAAAACCGCAAGCAAGATCACCTCTCTTGCACAAGGTGATATTAAAGCTACCTCTACCGATGCAATCAATGGCTCTCAGCTTTATACTTTAGGTGACAATGTTGCGAAGTTTTTTGGTGGCGATGCCAAGTATGAAAATGGTGAATGGATATCTCCAACTTTTAAAATTAAAACTATTAACGGAGAAGGTGAGGAAAAAGAAGGTACTTATAAGAATGTATCCGATGCTTTAACGGGAGTTGGTACTTCTATCACAAATGTTCAGAATAAAATTACTGAACAGATTAATAATGTGGTTTCTCAAGTAGCTGCCAATAGCTTTGTTAAGCAGGATGGTGAGACGCAACACATCACTATTGGTAAGGATACAGACGGTGATAAAATCAATATTGCTAATCGAGATGGTGAGTCTCGCACTCTTTCTGGTGTGAAGACTGGTACTGAAGAAACCGATGCCGTGAATTTTGGACAGCTGCAGAAAATTCAAAAAGAAGTCACCGAACAAGTAGCTACTAGTAGCTTTGTGAAACAGGATGCTGAAACGCAAGACATCACTATAGGCAAGGGTGCAGGTGGTGATAAAATCGATATTACCAATAACAAAAATCAACAGCGTACTCTTACGGGCATAAAGAATGGTGACATATCAAAAGATTCAA
>NZ_JAQITA010000048.1 GCF_028618575.1 Bartonella sp. ML70XJBT.G
GGAGCCGCTCGCCTTTTGCAAAATCCCCATGCCAATGCAGCGCAATTGGTTGGCAGCAATGCGGTTGGTTTGAATGCAGGCAATAACGCAATGCGTGCTGGTGATTTTGCCAACCGTGTGTTTCAGATGTATGGGGGGCAGCAACCTTATAGAGCAAGTCCTATCGCACGAGGGGACATGGGCAAGAGAGCGAACTTGCTAGAGGTTTTAAGGGCGTTATTAGCTTCACAGGAAGAGCCTTCAGAAGAAGAGAGCGCAGACGATAATCCAGTTATGACGCAATTGATGCGGGTGTTTTACGGAATTTAGGATACCAGAGTTATGTCAACGATCTATGATTGGTCGCTAAGGGCGGCGGATAACACACGCGCTGATGATTTGATAGATTGGTCAGAGGGACAATTGCCAAGTACAATCAATAATAGCGCACGCGGTATGATGCAAAGGGTAAGAGAGTATCTTTCAGATACGGGTGGAACCCTTGAAGGGGTTGTGCGTGTTGATAATGAGCAGCAAACGACAGTGATTAGATTGCAGAGCAAATCGGTATTTTTAGAGTATCAGAATGGAATAGTTTTGCGTTTTATAGCGACAGGCAAGAATGTTGGCGCGACCATGATTGCTTTAAATGATTTACCAGCCAAGCCCGTTTATAAGGCAACGGAAAGTGGTTTATCGGTTTTATCGGGGGGAGAAATCCAAGATGGTTGTCTTTATACATTGGTCTATAGCGGAGATGGATGGCATCTTGTTAATCCTACCTCCTTACCATTAGAAGAAGAAAGTGACCTTTATCCAACAGGATTTATAGGAAGCTTTGGGATGCGGGCTATTCCAAGAGGTTGGTTATTATGTGATGGGAAAGCTTATTTACGAAGTGATTATAAAGCTCTTTATGAAGCGATAGGGACGGTTTGGGGAGAGGGAGATGGTGTCACAACATTCCATGTCCCCGATTTGCGTGGAATGTTTTTACGTGGAGTTGATGGAGGACGTCAGATTGATGTTGGTCGCGCTTTTGCGAGTGTGCAAACAGATTTACTCCAGTCACACCAACATGAAGGTCAAAAGCTTTCCACCCCCCATTTTAGGAGCACTGAAAACTATTGGGATGGTCATACGACGGATGTTTTGGGGTATCGTCTAGGGTTGTTTGGGGGGAGCTCTCTGGCGAATTTTATGGGTATAGAGCGTGAGAATCTAGGTGGCTACATTGTAGAACCCTATAGCGTAGATGAAAGAGAAGATGTTGTCTTGAGGAGTTCTGGAGAAGGAGAGACGCGTCCTATTAATGTCTCGATAGTGTTTGCGATCAAGACATGAGGTTAAGATGTCAACGATATATGATTGGTCTTTAACGACATCAGAGAATGGGTATTGTGATGATCTGATTGATTGGTCAGAAGGGCAGCGCCCTAGTAGTGTGAATAACAGTGCGCGTTTTATGATGCAGCGAGTGCGCGAATATTTATGGGACACAAGTGGTCAGATTGAAAATACCTTTACTGTTGATGAAGCAAAACATTCGACTTTGATAAGAGTTCAAAGCAAATCAGCATTTTTAGAGTATCAGAATGGAATATCGATTTGTTTTAAAGCGAAGGGTAAGAATGTTGGAACCACTACGATTTCTTTGAATGATTTACCAGCCAAGCCCGTTTATAAGGCAACGGAATTAGGCATGGGTTCTTTAAGAGGAGGAGAGATCCAACAGGGGTGCATCTACAGCTTTGTGTATCAGCGTGGTGTTTGGCATTTTTTGAATCCTACGCCGGCGCCTTTAAGCAAAACGCTAGATCTTTTGCGCTATCCAGCAGGCAGCATATGTGCTTTTGGTATGCAACGTCTCCCCTCCGGTTGGTTATTATGTGATGGGAAGGCTTATTTACGAAGTGATTATAGTGCTCTTTATGAAGCGATAGGGACAAGGTGGGGTGGTAGTGAGAGTTGGACCAAGTTTCATGTTCCCGATTTGCGTGGAGTTTTTCTGCGTGGACTTGATGATTCACGTGATCTAGACCGGTGGCGTTCTTTTGGGACACTCCAGAATGATAGCATGAAAAAACATGACCATAGTGGTGAATCCTTTACGATTTTAAATAATGATGATGAGGAAGAGAGTTGGCATGGTGATATGACGATCATCTGGGGTTATGTACTCAATGACCAGCAAAGGTTGAAGCTTGCTGAACGGCTTGGAGTAAGAGCAGAAGATATTCGTATACACCATAAGCTAGCCTTTCCCCATTCACACCTTCAGATGCGTGATGTTGTTTTAGCAAGTTCTGGTGATAGCGAGACGCGCCCAATAAATATGAGTGTAGTGTTTGCGATCAAGACATGAGGTTAAGATGTCAACGATATATGATTGGTCTTTGACGGCATCAGAGAATGGTGGGGCTGATGATTTGATAGATTGGTCAGAAGGACAACTCCCAAGCACAGTGAATAATAGTGCGCGTTTTATGATGCAACGAGTGGGCGAATATTTATGGGATACGGGAGGAGCCCTTGAAGGAAAGGTCACGGTTGACAATGAACAACAGACGAGTGCGATCAGGTTGCAGAGTAAATCGGTGTTTTTAGACTATAAGAGTGGAATATCGGTTTGTTTTAAAGCGAAGGGCAAGAATGTAGGGGCGACCACGATTGCTTTAAATGATTTACCAGCCAAGCCAGTTTATAAGGCAACGGACAGCGGTTTATCGGTTTTGTCCGGAGGAGAAATTCAAGATGGTTGTCTTTATACACTTGTGTATGATGAAGAGATAACCGGTTGGCAGGTTCTCAATCCCACAAGGTGTGAAGTTTCTTCATTACAACGCTTACCGTCCGGTTTGATAGGTCCTTTTGCGATGGAACGCTTGCCGGAAGGTTGGTTACCTTGCGATGGGAAGGCTTATTCACGGTTAGTTTATTGGGATTTATTTAATGCAATAGGAACGACGTGGGGAGAGGGAGATGGTGTCACGACATTCCATGTCCCCGATTTTCGTGGGATGTTTTTACGTGGCATGGATTATGAACGTGGTCTAGATCGTTGGCGTTCTTTTGCGAGTATGCAAACTTGTTCATTGAAAGCGCATGATCATTTTATAGGTTCTGAAGTTTCGGATAGCAATTCGTCACGCAAGAAGCGCGATCTTTCTTCTATTTGGCGTTCTTCAAAGAGGAGCAAGAGAAGCGTTGATGATGAGTGTGTGGGTTTGACCGGAGATGCTTTAAAAGAGTGTAACAAGGAATTTGACCGGATAACAGAGGATGGAGAGCCTCAAGAGGTTCCTTTTTGGTTTACAGAAAAGGACAAACCCGCCCGTTTGCCTTGGTTTATCCGCAGCCCTTTTGCTAACTTTTTATATCATTCCACACCGATAAAAGAGGGCATCAATGATATGGCACATCATGAACATCACCTTTTGACGGAGAGATCAGGTGGTGTTGAAACGCGTCCCGTTAATGTGAGTGTTGTCTTTGGGATCAAGACATGAGGAGTTGAAATGGTATTAAAGCCCTTTGCGATCTCAGAGATTAGCGACCCGTCCCAAGTACGGGTCGTTTTGTATTCAGGGGATCATTTTGTGCATGCTCCGCTTAACGAGCTTTTAAATTTGTTGAGGAGCGCTTTGCAGTCAGAGCTTAATAGTTCACGCCAAGATTTAGAGAAGCGTTTAGGTGGCTTAAGCGAAGAGCTTGAAGAATTAAAAGAATGTTTATTGTAGCATCATGTAAGGAGGAGAGCCGATGAAGATACCAGAACATACGCATGAATATCCGATACCGGTAGCGACGAGAGAAGAAATGCTAGCAGGCACGTCACAAGATAGTGTTGTTGTCCCCAAGTTATTAGGAACAGCTTCTTTGTATTCGTATGAAAGTTTTGCGCCGTTAGAACAGGTTGTGAATGCGAGGCAAGAAGCAGAAAACGCGATGTCGCGTGCCAATAGTGCTCAACAGTTAGCAGAAGAATCGAAGCGGGGTTTGGAACAAGCCCTCACAGAGGTAAGTAAAACAGTTGAAACGGTGAGTAAAGCGCTGAGTATAGCAAAGGAAGCCAAGGATGATGTCAGTTCAGCTACGAGAGCAGCTGAAGGCGCGAAGAGTATGTCTGAAGAGGCGAAACAAGATGCTAGAGCAGCCAAGCAATCGAGTGAAGAGGCGGTAGGTAGAGCCAATGAGGCGAAAAGGTTAGCAGAACA
>NZ_JAQITA010000049.1 GCF_028618575.1 Bartonella sp. ML70XJBT.G
ATCCCTTGTGCTTCTTGAACTGGGGGTCTTTGTGCACCAATTGCCTGTGCTTGTACTAACAAAGGTTGAAAGGCCAAGCTAAAACTTAAAACCAGTGAGAGCCCCTTATGAGCCCCTCGCTGCAAAACACCAAAAACGCGCTGCCCTAGCTTGTATCCATATCCCAATTTGTGCTTTTTATTTTTCAATCCCCGCATCTTCAGCTCCTCATAAAATTCTTTATCTCTTAAAAAAAACACCCCAAGGGGTGTCAAAAACGAAGCAATATTTTTATACCTCTTTAAAATCTCAATAACGCCCGCACTTGAAACAACCCTGTCGCATTCCCCTGCTCTATTGGGGTCGATTGGATTAAAATATTCGAATATGACACATCAACATCCGTAATATCTCCAGTTGAATGGAAACCAAGAGTTGCCCCTACCAAACTACCGCCAAAACTGTTTTTGCTTAAATCATTGGCCACTGCCCCCAGATCAAGCGCCATATACGGTGCAAATTGGCTCATAAATCTACGCCCCCAATCAGAAGAAAAACCTGGCAACAATAGCGACAATTCATTGCGCCAAAATACCCCATTATTGCCGTAATAAACCGCCTCACGCACGCCGCGCACAGAAGAGGAACCTCCAAGCGATAGTTGCTCTGAACTAAACAATGTGTCGGGTGATAATTGTCCTGAAAACAGTGTGTTATAGCGAAAATTATGCTGATTGAGCGAAAAAGGACGCACGTAACTTAGGGAAAAAGACAATTTGGAAAATTGCCCTTTGGGTGAATTTTTTGTTGCATTCTCTTGCTCTTTATCATCATAAGCGCCCAAAATCGCCAAACCCTTATGAAACCCTATATGAGCGCTTAATTCTCCCCCCATCCATTTGCGTGAATGATCAAGCTCTAATATTGCAATAGCTAGTTTACGGCTGGAAACATCAACCTTGCTGCCCATAATAAAATTATCGGAATATTTCCATGTCAACCGTCCTGTAATCCATGTCTTTCCCTCTTGATCACGGTCTATAACCCGTGAAATCCATGGTGTAAGCGATAAAGATTTACCTATAGATGGTCATTTCTTAACGCGAATTAGAGCATTAAGAGATTTTGGAGATGTCAAAAAAGGCGATTTAGGTGGCTATATTGAAAATGAAGAGAACCTATCGCATGAGGGCAATTGTTGGGTGTATAATAAAGCCCGTGTCTTTCAAAATGCACGCGTCTTTGGAAATGCTAAAGTAAAAAGCTTTTTTGTAGACGTTTATGGCAATGCACAAATTTATGGCAATGCTATTTTTGAAGGGAGGACATTAAAGGACAATGCAAAGCTTTCTGGAAATGCACATGCTCGCAACGCCGTGGTTATTGAAGGCAATGCACAAATTTATGATAACGCCTATGTAACTGATTATGCCCATATTTCTGATAATGCTGTTATTTGTGATGATGCCCATGTCGGTGGTAATGCGAAAATAAGTGGCTCTGCTTACATTTGTGATGAATCGCGTGTTTTTGATGATGCCGTTGTTTGTGATGCTCTTATCTCTGGAAATTCTTATATACATAGCAATGCCTTTTTAGAAGCGAATGAAGATATCTGTGATAATGAATATCCTGAATTTGGTAGTGAAGATGATTATTATCGTCATGAATATTATGCCGATTGTGAAGGCTATTATGATAATGATGATGATAACAGCGCATATGAAACTGATGCTGCGTAAAATAAGACGCGGGCGCGGCGGGAGCGCCCTTCTTTTAGATTTTCCATTCCAAATTTTAGAAAATGTTTAACACATTCAATTGTGTGAGGTATTCTTATGTGCAAAAATACGAATTAACTAGAGGAAGCAAAAAAATTAAACATGCTCTGACGAGAAAAACTATCAATCTTTATCGCATTCGGGCTTTAAGAGACTTTGGAGATATTAAGACTGGTGATATAGGCGGTTATATAGAAAAAGAAGATAACCTATCCCATGAAAGTGAATGTTGGGTTGGAGATAGTGCCAAGGTTTTTGACAATGCCAAGGTTTTTGGTTATGCCGCGGTTTGTGGTAGTGCCCAAGTTTATGACAATGCCCAAGTTTATGAATATGCCCTTGTTCGTGAGTTTGCCAAGGTTTGTGGTGATGCCAAGGTTTATGGTCATGCCAAGGTATATGAACATGCCGAAGTTTTTGGCAATGCCAATGTTTATGAGTTTGCCCGTGTTTCTGGTTATGCCGAGGTTTTTGGTAGTGCCCAAGTTTATGACAATGCCCAAGTTTATGAGCGTGCCAAGGTTTATGGCAATGCGCGGGTTTTCGGTAAAGCACGTGTTTCTGGTGATATGAAGATTTACGGCGATGCCTATGTGCTTGGTAGTGCATGGCTTTTTGGAAATAACAGTGTTTATGGTCGTGCCCGTGTTTCTGGTAACGACACTGTTTAAGGTAGGGCAATAATCATGAAGAAAAAATACGAACTGACAGATGAGACAATCGAAATTATGGGAAAAAATCTCCACCGCATTCGTGCATTAAGGGACTTTGGAAATGTCAAAGCTGGTGATCTAGGTGGCTTTATAGAAAAAGAAGGCAACTTATCTCATGTGGGGAATTGTTGGGTTGGAGATAGTGCCAAGGTTTTTGAGTATGCCGCAGTTTGTGGTGATGCCAAGGTTTATGAAAATGCCGCGGTTTCTGATGATGCCGAAGTTTTTGGCAAAGCCAAGATTTATGGCAATGCGCGGGTTTATGGTCGTGCCCGTGTTTCTGGTAACAACACTGTTTAAGGTAGGGGATAATCATGTATAGCTATGAAATTAAACCTACTTGGTGTGTACAGACAGTTGTGAAAAGTGCTCAAAACCTCGGAGAACTTTGTATTACTATCTCTGGATATGAAGATGACCCCTATGTAGATACCATAATTCCTAAAGACGTCATGAAGGACCTTTTAGGTGAAAATAATTTTAAGAAAATGATATCAAATCACACACCTAAATGTACATATTCATCATACGTAGGCAAAGCATTTAGATGTACTGGACTTGAAATGGGACTATGTTCGAATGCCAAAGAAAAAATCTTTATTGCACTTAAGTCTAATGATGGACGTAGATTTATATCAATATTAGAAACTGATGACATCATACCGCCTCTGAAATTCAATTTTTAACAACCAAACCAAAAACTTTTAACACATGTGTGATTCACGCCACGGGTGAGTTGCGCGTAAAATAAGGAAACAATAATGACAGATTTACCATTAGCCGCTATGGCAAAAAAATATGGGTTTTCTAATGATGTGTTTAAAAATACTCTTAAGAAAACTTGTATTGGTGATAAAAATTTCGAAAAAATCTCTGATGAAGAATTTGCTATTTTTCTCTTTATTGCAAATAAGTATGGTCTCAATCCTCTCACTAAAGAGATCTATATGTTACCTAAAACCGGCGGCGGCATGATACCCGTTGTCTCTATTGATGGCTGGATTAAGATCATTAAGTCTAATCCTAATTTTGATGGTATGACCTTCCAAGATCAATTCGATAAAGATGGTGAGCTCATTGCCATTAAATGTGCCATTCATCTCAAAGGCGTTACAAACCCTATCGAGGTCACCGAATATTTCAGTGAATGCAAACAAGACAAAAGTGAAGCTTGGAAAAAATATCCTGTTCGTATGTTGCGTCATAAAGCCACTATACAATGTGCACGCTACGCTTTTGGGTTTTCCGGTATTTATGAAGAAGACGAAGCTAAACGTATTAATGACACAACACCTGTACAACTTGTTTCTTATGACATACTTGAACAAATCAAAGGGTTAATTAAAGAAACTGGAACAAATGAAGATAGTCTTCTCGCTTACGCAAAGGTAGAAAACCTAACAGATCTATCTTGTGAAAAAGCAAAAGAAGTTTTGGGGATGTTGGAAAGAAGGAAAAATTTTCAAAGAGAAAGAGCTCTACAATCTCTCCCTGCACAAGAACACATAGACACTTCTATACAAAATGCAGAATATATTCACGTCCAAGATCTTGAATATGCACCAACTCAACAAACGGCGGTGTGAAATGCAACAAAGAACAGAAGAATGGTTTCAAGCACGGTTAGGCAAAGTCACCGCTTCAAACATTTACAACATACTCAGTAAAACAGCTAAAGGAACACCCACAAGCAAATATGAGGATTACAAAATCAAACTCAT